>CAYNLB010000116.1:0-14669 GCA_964397935.1 uncultured Mycobacterium sp. | reverse complement strand
CGCGAGGCGCCGTGATCGGTAGGTCCAGGGATGTCGCGATGCCCGGGGCGGCATCGACGACGTAGGGGATCGCGTTGACCACGCGCATGGCCGTCGCCTCCATGGCGTTGTCGTTCGCCGATGCGGCGGTGCCCTCGGTACCGAAACGGAGATCGCAGTGGATGTGCGGTTCGCCCTCGATGACGATGCGGTAGGTGCCGTGCGGCGCCGATGCCCACTGCGGCGCCAGGTCTGGTGCCATGCGGTTGATGTGCTCGATGGTGATGACCGGATGGCCGTCGACGACCCCTGTGGTCTCGGCCCGCACCGCCCCGCAGGTGCCCGCCGGGATCAAGCCGCATGCGACGTGCAGGTCGCGCGGCGTAACCACCCGCTCGTAGCTCTCGGTGACCTTCTCGAGCTCGACGCCGAGTGCGCGGGCGACCAAACCGATCGGCGGCCCCCACGCGAACTGCTGTGCGCCCTCCAGCTCGAGCAGCGGCGTGAAATCCAGCGGGCGACCGAAGCCCATGGCGTCGAACATCAGGTACTCGTTGGGGTAGGCCGAGTAGTCGAAGATCTCCTGCGCGCGCACCGAGCGGATGGTGTTGGACAAGGTCGACAGTAGGACGGCGAACTGGTCGCCCGCGAAGCCCGGTTCGATACCCGACGTGTAGACCGTGACGCCGCCCGCGAGCGCCGCGGCACGCACCTGGTCGGCCAGGTCGGGGATCCACCGGTCGGGAAACATCATTCCCGGTGTGTTGGTGGTGACCACGTTGATGCCGGCATTCAGAAGACGGACGTAGTCACGAACCGCGGCTGCATCCATCTCGTCGCTGGTGGCCGCGTAGACCACGCAGTCGGGCTTGAGCTTGATGATGTCGTCAAGGTCAGCGGTGGTCGTCACGCCGATGGGTCCGAGTCCGACGACTTCACCGGCGTCGCGGCCGGTCTTCTCGGGGCTATGCACCCATACGCCGACCAGGTCGAGGTGCGCGCGCCGGTTGATCGCGCGCAGCGCGATGCTGCCCACACCGCCCGTCGATATGACTGCTACGCGCAAGGCTTTGTCCGCCACGGTCACTCCTTCGCTGGGTGCTTGCCGACTACAGATCGGGGATCGGAAGGGAAGAATTCGGTCCCTGCAGACCACCGTCGACGATGAAAGTCGAATTGGTGGCATAGCAATCGCGGGTGGACAGGTACACCGTGAGCCGGCCGAGGTCCGCGACATCGCCGATGCGGTGCAGCGGAGTGAGCTCCTTCAGTTTCTCCTCGGAGCCCGGCATCAGGTCGAAGCTCGACTGCAGTCCGGTCGTCATGAATGCACCCAGGGCTATGGCATTCACGCGGATCTTGGGGGCCAGTTCCTGCGCCATGGCTCGGGTCAGTGCCTCGAGCCCACCCTTGGCCACGGAGTAGGGCAACAAGCCACGGATTCCGAATCGACCCGCCCCGGAGGAGATGTTGACGATGGAGCCCCGTCCCACTTCCAGCATGTGGGGCACGGCAAGCTGGCTCATGATGAACGCGGAAGTGACACAGTAGTCGAACGTCTGCCGAAGGTTGTCGTCGGTGAGGCTCAGAAATGGGCCGAAAGTCGCGAAGCCGACGTTGTTGACGAGGATGTCGATACGGCCGAACTCATCGACTGCGGTCCGCACGACGCGCTCGCTGTCGGAGCGCACGAGCGCGTCGGCAGTAAGTGCAAGGCCTTTGCCGCCCGACGCTTCGATGTCCTTGACCGTCTGTTCCACCTCGGACGACGTTCGCGCCGTGCCAACGACCGTGGCACCTGCTTCCGCGAGCACCTTGGCGATGCCCTCGCCGACACCGCGCCCCGCACCGGTGACTATCGCCACCTGACCGTCCAGTTTGAACTGTTCGAGTGCCACGAAGCACCTCTCCGCGCGTAGCTTGTGGTGTGCAGCCGCGAATTTACCGTACAAGAGAATTACTGTTTCCGAAATGCGCAATACCGGTTTCGATAGGCCGTAGAGTCGCTGCCATGCCCGAGTCACTGCCGCTGTTGCACCATGTCGTGTTCGCGATCGGCCTCGAGCGGCTCGACCGCGCTGCCGACTATCTGAGCGCCCTGGGCTTTCAATTTCAGGCCTTCGAGATGGAGCATCTCGGGCTTCAGATCCGCCTCGACTGGGAGCGGGGATTCGAGCTCATCGCCCCGACCGCGGCCGCGCCAACGCACGCGGGTACCGCGGCGAATTTTTTGGCCCGCAACGGCGACGGCCTGTTCTCCGTCGTGGTGCGTACGGCGAATTGTGCTGCCAGCGAGCACATCGCAGCGCGATACGGCGTCCAGTCCGACTTCCGGCAGCGGCACGAAGGCGACGGGTACGAGTTGACCGAAGTCAAGCTGGAGCCGCTGTATGGCATTCCCTTGACGCTGATGACCACCAACATGGCCGACGGGCAGCAGGTTGCCCCTTAGGGGCGCGCCAACAGTGCACTGAGCCGCTGTGCCAGCTCTGCCTTCTTGATCTTCCCGGTCGCCGTGAACGGCAGGTCGTGCTTTGCGGTGACCCAGATGAATTTCGGCACCTTGTACGCCGAGAGCCGGCCACGCAGTTGCGCCCGCAACGACTCACCGTCGAGCGTCGACGCGGCGCGCGGCACCACCGCGGCGGCGACCACCGTTCCGTTGTCACCGCTTTCGGCGCCGACCACGTATGCCTCGAGCACCCCGTCGCACTCGGCCAGCGCCAGTTCGACTTCGCTCGGCGTGACATTGGTGCCGCCGCTTGTCTTGATCAGATCGCCCAACCGCCCGGTGAACGTGATCCATCCGTCGCCGGACTCGACACCGCAGTCGCCCGTCCGGTAGTAGCCGTCAGGCGTGAACACGTCCTCGCGTTCCCGCTTGTGCAGGCGCTGCATCAACGAGTATCCGCGAACCCAGATTTCGCCCGGCGTGCCGACGGGCACCGGCCGCCCCGTCTCGGGGTCCACGAGCAGGTGGTGCAGCCCGTCAATCGGTAGGCCGCCGGGTTCGGACCGATCGGGCGGCTGCGGCAGATACGGGTCGACCCCGATGTGATTGCCGCACAGTTCGGTCATTCCCAGTCCGGCGGAGCCCTTGGGTTGACGCTGCGGCGGCACCATCGCGGGCATGCTGGTGCGTTGCACGGAGCTCAGGTCGCGTGCGGAGAAATCGGGATGTTCGGCCAGTGTTTTCCCCTGTTGTGGCCAGCCCAGCGAGATCGTCGCGCGGTGGCACTCCATCAGTTCCAGGGCCTCTGTCGCGTCGAACGCGGGCTGTGTCACCAGCGTCGCTCCGTGGTGGATCACCGCATGCAATCCGGTGATCAGTCCACCCACCCAAAAGAAGGGCATGGCGGTGAACATCACGTCGTCATGGGTGACGCCGTACATGAATGTGAGGTTGTAGGTGTGGCGGACCAATGTGCCCTGGCTGTGTACGGGACCCTTCGGATCACCGGTGCTGCCCGAGGTGTAGATGATCATCGCGTCGTCGGCCGGTGTCACGCAGGATTCGACGTCGACGAGGAACTCGACGTCCTCGACCGACAGGGCGTTGTCGGCTTTGATGGTTGTCGTCCAAGGCCGATCGGACGGTCCCCACACCGCGACGGTCCGCAGGAACGGGGCTTTGCGCACCTTGATGCGGCCCGGCTCGTGTTGGTCGGCCAGCCCCGGCAGCGCCTCCTCCAAGCGGGCGAGGAAGTCGTGGTTACGGAACTGTGACCACGCCAAGACCGCGCGCAGATCGGCGTGGCGAGCGGTCCAGGCGAGTTCGGACGCCTGGTAGAAGGTGTTGAGCGGCACCGCGACCGCGCCGATCCGCGTCGTGGCAAACCAGGCCACTGCCCAGTCGATACTGTTGGGCATCAGTATTCCCACGTGGTCGCCCTTACCGATGCCCTCCGCCAGCAAGGCCGTCGCCATCTCGGCCGATCGCCGGTCGAGCTGGGCATAGGTCAATTCCTGCCCGTCGGCGATGAGGAAGGGCTTGTCTCCGAAGCGTGCGGCGGACGACCTCACCAGAGCTGGAATTGTGGGCCAGATGTTCGGGAAGGGCATGAGCGCAGGATAGTAGGACTTGCAGGAAACAAGAACGTCAGTTCTCATCCTTTCACTTCCGCCTACAATTTCGCCATGTCTACAGAACCGAGGGGTTCGCGCGGCGGACGGTTGGACCGGATCGAGTCGAGCCTCGCGATAAGTCAGCTACCCAGCCGCTACGCGATGGCCCTCGATGCCCGTGACCTCGACGCGCTCGTGGCGTTGTTCGTCGACGACGTCCACGCAGGGCCGGAAGGTCACGGCAGGGATGCGTTGAAGCGTTGGTACGACAGCGTGCTGCGAAGGTTCTACCGCAGTATCCACCTGATCTGTGGCCACCAATACGACTTCGTCGACGACGACCGCGCGATGGGATCGGTCTACTGCCGCGCCGAGCATGAGGATGGTGACGGGTGGTACGTGATCACGATGCGGTACGACGACGTCTACGAGCGCCGCGACGGTCAGTGGTGCTTCGTCAAGCGACGCGAGCATCCCTGGTATTCAGTCGACGTAACGGAGCGCCCGGGACCGGAGTTCATGCGCTGGCCCGCGAATGTCCCATTGCGCGCGGCCATGCCGCAGCGGATGCCGACGTGGCGCGCGTTCTGGGCCGACGGAGATCCGACGCTGCCCGAACGGCTCTCGGCACGCCCGTAGTTCCCGCCGGTGTGGCGCAACCGCCGGTCCGGTTTACAAATCTGTGTAGAACTGACATTCTCGATTAATGCAATCGGCTGTTATTGCCGTTGCTGACCCGTCGGTGCGCTCGCACCCGTATCACCGCGACCAATGGAGGTCATCATTTCCGTGGACAAAGTACTCAGCGGTGTGCGCGTCTTGGAGGTAGCCGCGTGGACTTTCGTACCCTCGGCCGGCGCCGTGCTGGCCGAATGGGGTGCCGAGGTCATCAAGGTCGAGCCGCGCGAGGGCGGCGACCCACAGCGTGGCCTGGTCACGATGGGTATCGTGGACGAGGGCGGCGGCGCGGTCAATTACATGATCGAAATTCCGAATCGCGGGAAGAAGTCCATCGGCATCGACCTGAGCACTCCCGGCGGTCAAGAGGTCCTTCGCGCCCTCGCCGCGACGTGCGATGTGTTCCTCACCAGCTATCTGCCGAGTCGCCGCAAGAAGCTGGGCATCGACGTCGACGACATCAGAGCCGCGAACCCCAGCATCGTCTACGTGCGCGGTTCGGGTCATGGCCCGAAGGGCCCCGATGCCGACAAACCCGGCTACGACGGTGTCTCCTACTGGGCGCGTGGCGGCATCGCGGCCGTGCTCACCGAAGAGGGCGACGAGTTGGTGCGCTCGCGACCGGCCTTCGGAGACCTACTGGGGGGCATGACGATTGCCGGGGGGATCGCCGCCGCGCTGTACAAAAAGGCGACCACCGGCCAAGGGTCCGTGGTCGATGTCTCCCTGCTGGGCCTGGCGGCCTGGAACCTCAGCCCCGACGTCGCCGTCAGCCAGATCCATGGCGGCGGCGCCATCCCGAAGTACGGGCACGCCGATGCGCCCAACCCGTTGGTGGGCACCTACCGCACCAAGGACGACCGCTACGTGCAGCTGATGATGTTGCAACTCGACAAGTTCTACCCGGAAGCAATGCGCGCGATCGGCCTACCAGAGTTGATCGAGGATGAGCGGTTCGCCGATCCCGCATCGCGATTCGCCAACCGGACGGAGCTCATCGCCCTGATGGACGATGTGTTCGCCCAACGCACCCTCGCCGAATGGCGTGAACAACTGGCGGGCATTTCCGGTGCCTGGGGTGTGGTGCAGACGCCGGGAGAGTTGTGCCATGACCCGGCTGTGACGGCGAACGGCTACGTCGCGACCACTACCACCATGAACGGTTCACCTTTCACGCTGCCTACCAACCCCGTCCAGTTCGACGAACGGGCGGTTGTCCCCCCGGGGGCTCCCGAACACGGCCAGCACACCGAAGAAGTGCTGATGGAGGCGGGGATCGACTGGGACACCATCATGGCCTACAAGCAGACCGGGGCGATCCTGTGAACGTGACGGCGCAACAAGCCGTTTCTGGCGAACCGGTTGAATTCGACCCGTTTTCGCCGGACTTCTTCAACGGGGCGTTCGACACCTACCGGCGGCTGCGCGACGAGGCTCCGGTCTATTACAACGCCAAATGGGACTTCTGGGCGCTGACCCGCTACGACGACGTGGCTCCCGCCACCAAGGATTACGAAACCTTCTCTTCGGCGAAGGGCGCCACGTTGGACATGGTGCACGCGCACGACGATGCGTTGCCGGTGCCCAAGGTCATCATCTCGATGGATCCGCCCGAGCACCAGAAGATGCGCCGGCTCGTGAGCAACGTGTTCACCCCCCGCGCCATCGCCGAGCTGGAGGACATGGTGCGCGACAAGGTCTACGAGCGCATCCACGCGCTCGACCCGTCCTCTTTCGACGTAGTGGCCGACTTCTCGGCCCTATTCCCCAACGAGGTCATTACCACCATGCTCGGCGTGCCCAAGCAGGACCGCGACCAGATCCGCATCTGGCTCGACTTGCTGCTCGAACGCCGTCCGGGTGAGATCGCCACCACCGCAGAAGGATTCGAGGCCTCGACAAAGACCGGGATCTACTACTACAACCTGGTACAGCAGCGTCGCGCCGAACCGCGCGACGACATGATCAGCCGCTTGATCGAGACGGAGATCGAGCGGGATGGACGGGTCGAAAAGCTTTCCGATGTGGATATCACCGGGTTTGCGACCATGCTCGGGGGAGCGGGGGCCGAGACCGTCACCAAGCTGATCGGCAACGCGATGGTTGCTTTCGCCGACTTTCCCGAGCAGTGGCACAAGCTGCGGGAGGACCGCGGCAAGATCCCCGCCGCCATAGAAGAGTTGTTGCGCTACGAGGCGCCGTCTCAGTACCAGGTCCGCACCGCGACCCGCGATGTGACGTTGCACGGCACCACGATTCCCGAGGGCAGCGCCGTCCTGCTCGTCACCGGCTCGGCGACACGTGATGAGCGGATGTTCCCCGATCCCGATCGGTTGGACATCGACAGGGAGCGCAAGATGGGCTTCAACCTCGCGTTCGGATACGGCGTGCACAGCTGTTTGGGGGCTGCGCTGGCGAGGATGGAGAGCCGCATCGCGCTCGATGCGCTGCTCGACCTCATTCCCGAGTATGAAATCGACCGCAGCGGGCTGCGCCGGGTAGCTATGTCGAATGTCTTTGGATGGTCTAACGTTCCGGTACGCAAAAGGGATTGAGGGAACGATGTCCGATCGAGTGGCTCGGCACCGCAGGATCGCCCACGCGAAGTGGGAGACCTACGCGCAGGCTCCGGAGACCCAGAAGATCACCTATGGCGAGGAGTGGGTCTACGCCCCGGACGCCGTCATGATGTGCCCCCTATTCAACGGCGGCACTGACCATGTGATGGCCGACCTCGCGTCGGAGGAGATGCTCGAAGCCATGCAGAAGTATGCTCCCGACGGAGACATGCTGACGTGCGAATTCCGCATGTGGTGGAAGCACATGCCCGACTTTCGAATCGTGACCCCCTTCGACTGTAGGGCTGCCGACTGGGGGTTTGCGGTCCGCGACACCTATGCGGGAACGCTGGCCGACGGTACGGTACTCAACCTTCACGAATGGGATTACGTCTGGATCAACGAAGAGGGCCAGATAACTCGCTGGGATTGGTTCGTCGATTCAGCGGAGTGGTTTCCCTTTCTGGACCTCATCGGCCTAAACCGTAACGGCCTGACTTACCAGGACTACACCATCAACTTTCTTCGGCAAGGCAGCCTGCTGGGGTGACGCCGGGCCACCCATCGGCCCGCCGGGCCGCGGTTCGGCGACGCGCCGGGACCTCCTACGACCTCCTGCGCCGGTCGTCGAGAAAACCCCGCACTACGTGGTTACGCACGAACTGGGCCACCACGTCGTCGTCGCCCATATCGAGGTAGGGCGACGGAGTGGTGAACAGCGAGAACAACATCCGCGCGAACCACTCGGTTGCGGACCGGATGTCAAGGTCACTGCGGACCTCGCCTGTCAGGCGCGCCGCCGAGACATACGGTGCAAAGAACTCGCTGCAGTCCTGCAGCAAGGTCGCCGCGTTCTTGGTCAACATCAGGTTGACCTCTTCGGGGTCGAAATACGACTCGGGCTCCACCACCCTGCGGGCCTGGGTGACGAAGACGCCTGCGCGGACCAGCTTGTCCTCCAGAGTGCTGCCGCCATCGCGATCGATCGCCCTGGCCAGTTTGCGATAGAAGCGCTGTGACGCCGCCTCCGCGCAGGCCTCGACGATTGCCTCCTTGTCCCGGAAGTACTCGTAGAACGTGCTTCTGGACACGCCTGCGACGCGTGCGATGTCGACGATCGTCGTCTTCTGCAACCCTTGCGTACGGAAGCAGGCGAACGCGGCCGAGATGAGGGCCGCGCGCGTATCCACCGCGGTCGCGCTCGTCATGGGGTCCCTCGCATCCTGTGCTCAGTGATCCGGCGCGAGGATCAAACCGCTCGTCGGGACACCCGTGCCCGACGTCACGAGCACGTGTTCGACATCGTCCACCTGATTGTGGGACGTGCCGCGCACCTGACGCACTCCCTCGGTGATGCCGTTCATGCCGTGGATGTAGGCCTCGCCGAGCAGTCCGCCGTTGGTGTTGATGGGCATGCGGCCGCCGAGCGACAGTTCGTCGACCGAAACGAAATCCTTGGCCTCCCCGCGGCCGCAGAACCCCAACTCCTCGAGTTGAGTGAAGACGAAAGGCGTGAAGTGGTCGTAGAGGAACGCTGTCGATATGTCCTGCGGCTTGAGACCGGAATCCCGCCACAGCTTGTCACCGACCACACCCATCTCGGGCAGGCCCGTAATGTCCTGACGGTAGTAACTCGTCATCACCTCGCCGTCGTAGGCGGCGCCCTGGGCCGCTGCCGTGATGACGGCGGGCGGCTTGGCCAGATCGCGTGCGCGTTCGACGCTCGTCACCACCATCGCGACGCCCCCGTCGCTTTCCTGACAACAGTCGAGCAGCCGTAGCACCGGTTCGATGATCCAGCGAGATTGCTGGTGCTGCTCAATGGTTATCGGCTTCCCATAAAACCAGGCGTCGGGATTGTTCGCGGCGTGCTTGCGGTCGATGACCGAGATCTTGCCGAAATCGGCATTGGTGACCCCATATGTCGTCATATAACGCTGAGCATGCAACGCCACCCAGGCGGCCGGCGTCATGAACCCAAACGGCGCATAAGGTGCCATCCACAGCGGCGTCACACCCGGCTGGCGACCGGCACCGCCAAAGCGGAAGCCGGAGCGCTCGTTGAACGCGCGGTAGCACACCACCGCTTCTGCCGCGCCCGTCGCGACCGCCATCGCGGCCTGCATCACCGTCCCCGCGGCGGCCCCGCCACCGTGCGGAACCCTGGTGAAGAACGTCAGGTCCCGGATTCCGACATTGCGGGCGACCTCGATCTCCTCGTTCTCGTCGACGCTGAAAGTGACCATGCCGTCGATGTCGGCGGGCCGTAGCCCGGCGTCGTCGATGGCGGCCTTGACCGCCTCGCAGGCGAGCTGCATTTCAGTGCGGCCCGATTCCTTGGAAAACTCGGTCTGGCCGATCCCGACGAGGGCGGCCCTGCCGCCAAGACCGCGCGAACCGTCGCTCATGCAGCCACGCCTTCGAGCAGGCTGAGCACCGCGGTTCCCGAGACGTGGTCGCCCAGGCTGTTGGTGCCCTTGAACGTGACTTCGACGAACCCTTCGCCGTCGGCTGCCGATTTGTCGGTGACGGATCCGGTGAAACGCAGCGGATCGTTCGGGTAGGCGGGAACGCCGAGCCGGATGGACAGCTTCTTGATCATCGCCTCGGGGCCGGCCCAGTCGTTCAGGAATTTCACGCACAGCCCGTTGGTCGTCAGGATGTTCAAGAAGATGTCTTTGGAGCCTTGGGAATTGGCGAAGTCGCGGTCGTGGTGTACCGGCATGTAGTCGCGCGATGCGATGGCGCCCGCGACGATCAGGGTGGTGGTCACCGGCACATCCATGGGGGTGACCTCGTCACCCACGTTGATCGCGTTCCATGCCAACGTGGTGGTGCGGTCGACGGTGGAGGTCATTTGCTTCCTTCCGGGTATGCGGAGCCGAGGCGGGCGAGTTGTTGGGGGGCCGAACCGAGCGAAAGCTCGATCTGCTTGGCCCACAGAAAATACCGGTGCAGCGGATAGGTGATGTCGATGCCCATGCCGCCGTGTACCTGCTGGGCTGCGGCGACCACCCGCGCTCCGGCTTCAGCCGCCCAGAACTTGGCGATGGCCGCCTCGCGGGCCGCGGGTCGTCCCTCGGCCAGCAGCCACGCCGCGTGCCAGGTGGTCCAGCGGATCGCCTCGACATCGATGAACGCATCGGCCAGTCGTTGCTGCACGGCCTGAAACGAGCCGATCGGCCTGCCGAACTGCTCGCGTTCGCTGGTGTAGGAGGCGGCGATCTTCAGCGCGCGCTCGGCCACGCCGACCTGCATCGCGCACAGCCCGACGAGGGCCCGCGTGTAGAGCGATCCGACCGCGTCGGCATCGTCGCTGCCGCTGAGCCGGTGTCCGAGGGCGCCGGCGAGTTCGACGTCGGCGTACGGCTCACCGTTGGTGGTCCGTGCCGGTGTGATGCTGACGCCATCGGTTGCCGCCTCGACGACGAACAGGCCCGGGCCGTCGTCGGCATGCGCCGAAACCACGATGGCATCGGCAAGCTGCCCCGCGGGCACGAGTTCCTTGCTGCCGTCCAGGATCCAGGTGTCGGCATTGGCTCGTGCGGTGGTGCGTGGCGCGGCCGGGTCGGAGTTGCCCGGTTCGGCGAGTGCGGCGGTCAGGATGGTGCTGCCGTCCACCACCTTCGGCAGGTAACGCTGCTGGGTGGCCGAGTCACCGTGCCGCGCAATGCTGTCGGCACCGAGGACGAGGGTCGCGTACACGGGGACCGGTGCGACGCTCCAGCCGACCTCCGCGAGTAGCACGCCGAGGTCGAGGAAACCGCCACCGCTGCCCCCGACGGACTCGGGCAGCGCGATGCCCAATAGGTCCGACGAAGCCAGCTCACGCCACAGCGCCCGGTCGTAGCGAACCTCGCCCGATTCGATTTCGGTGAGGTGTTCGGCGGTGGCGCGGTGCTCGAAGAGCTGGCGGGCCACCTTGCCGACCGTCTCTTGTTCTTCGGTGAAGGAAAAGTCCATGCTCGCTTGATGCCTCGTTTGTCAGCGCGCGGGCCGAAACTGGTGTAGCACCAGTTCGTCCCCGCTCGGGATGGCTTCGAACGTCTCGTAGAAGACCTCGACGGGCAGCCCGGCCTCGATGTCTTCGGGTTCGATATCGCACAGGTTCGACACGATCCGCACGCCTTCGTCGAGCTCGACCAGCACCACCACGTAGGGGTATTGAAGGAACGGCAGCGGGGGGTACTGCGGCATCACGAAGCTGTAGACCGTGCCACGCCCGGTCGACTCGACGGAGTCCCACTTGAGCGACTGGCAATTTCCGCACATCGGGCGGGGCGGCACCCGCAACGTCTGGCAGTCGGCGCACCGCTGGATCAGCAGCTTGTGGTCCTTGAGGCCCGACCAGAAGAACTCGGTGTCCGGACTGATCGAGGGAGCGAGTCTGGTGGCCATCAGCTTCCCGTCTTGAATCGGAGCGTGCGGAACCGCTGGCGGCCGATCACTTCACCGGTCTGGTCCCGGTAGGTCGTGACCCAGGTGACGAAGTAGCCGTTGCCCATCGCCGTTTTCTTCTCGTCGGAGATCGTCTCGAACACGGTGTCGGCGGTGATGTCGTCGCCGACCTTTGGGTATCGCTCGAGCTCGAACTCGGAGTTGGTGGCGACGGTGCCGGTGTAGCCGGCATCGGTCAGGCACTGCAGCGGATTTTCCCCCTTCAACTCCACGGGAACCCCGCCGCGCTCGTGGATCCCGGCGAGTTTGGGTGGCGCCATGGTCCATGTCTGCAGCATGACGGGGGGTGACACGAGTCCGCCGTAGCGGGAGGAAGCGGCGAACTCCGGGTCGAGGTAGGCGGGATTCTTGTCGTCGAGCGCGTACGCCCAATGCCGGATCATGGCCGCGTTGACGGGATCTGGCGCCTTGACCGGCTGCCCGGCACTGATGGGTTTGCCGATGAGTGCATCGAGGCGCTCGCGCAGGTCGTCGTTGGCTGTCTCGCTCACGGGTTGGAGCTTCCTTTCTCCGATGCGCTGGCCCGCATGTCCCTGGGTGCGCGGGGCATCCCGAGGCCGGCCATAGCGATGATGTCGCGTTGGAGCTCGTTGGCTCCGCCGCCGAATGTGTTGATGACCGCCATGCGGTACGCGCTTTCCAGCTCGCCCTTGAGCGGGGCAGTGGAGCCTTTGCGCACACCGGCCTGTCCCACGACTTCGAGCAGCTCTCGGGCTACCTGTTGGGTGAGCTCGGTGCCGAATACCTTTGCCGCGGAGGCCTCGCCCATCCCGAGTGCACCGGAGCTCATGGTCGCGTTGACCCGCAGATTCAGCAGGCGGTAGGCGGCTACTTGTGCTTCCACCCGTGCCAGCGCCTGCTGTACCCAGGGCTGGTCGATGACCATGCCGTCGTCGAGCGGCGTCGTCGAGGCCCATTTGAGCGTCTTCTGGAACAGCGGCTCGAGGGCACCGAGATTGCCAAGGGCGGCGCGCTCCAGGTTGAGCTGGTTGGTCACGAGCGTCCAACCCTGGTTTTCGCCGAGCACGATGGCACTCTCCGGCACCCGGACGTCGTCGTAGAACGTGTAGTACGTGGACACCCCCGGCATGGTGCGCAGCGGCTTCCAAGAGAAGCCGGGGGAGTCGGTCGGCACGATGAACAAGGTTATTCCCTTGTGCTTCTTCACCGTTGGATCGGTGCGCGCCGCCAGCCAGATGTAGTCGGCGAACTCGGCGCCGCTGGTGAACATCTTGGAACCGTTGATGACGAACTCGTCGCCGTCGCGTACTGCTGTGGTCCGCAGCGACGCGAGGTCGCTGCCGGCGCCGGGCTCCGAGTAGCCGATCGCGAATTCGACGGTGCCCTTGAGAATCGCCGGGAGGAACCTGTCCTTCTGCTCGTCGGTGCCGTACTGAATGAGTGTGGGGCCCACGGTGTTGAGGGTGATCATCGGCAACGGTGCGTTGACCCTGCGCGCCTCTTCCGAGAAGATGTACTGCTCCAGGGCGGTCAACCCGCCGCCGCCGTATTCCACCGGCCAGGCGACACCGAGCAGCCCGGCCTCGCCGAGAGCGCGCCTGCACTCGCTGATCGCGGCGCCACCCTCGGTGAGGTCGGCGACGGCGGCGCGGCGCTCCGGGGTCATCACCGCATCGAGGCGGGCCCGGTATTCCTTGCGAAGCTGCTCCTGTTCGGGCGTGTAGTCGAAGTCCATCAGTTGCCCGCTCCCAGTCGAATCGGCATGCGTTTCACACCGGGCACCATGGTCGCGCGCAGCCGCGCCACGTCGCCGCTGAGTTCGATCGTCGGGTAGGCGCCCAGCAGCACCTCGAACATCACCCGGGCCTCCAGCCGGGCCAGCTGCGCACCGAGGCAGGCGTGTTCGCCGGCCCCGAAGGCGATGTGCGGGTTGGGGTTACGGGTGATATCGAACTCTTCGCCGGTGGACCCGAAGATCTCTTCGTCGCGGTTCGCCGAGCCGTAGAGCATGACCACGGTTTCGCCCGCCTTGATCTTCTGGCCGCGAATTTCGACGTCCTCGGTGGCGCAGCGGGCCATGTGGGTGACCGGGCTGGTGAATCGCAACATCTCTTCGACGGCGCTCGGCAGCAGCGAGGGATTCGAACGCAACAGGGCGAACTGGTCGGGGTGATCGATCAGCGCCAATGTGCCCAATGCGATCAGATTGCGGGTGGTTTCGTTGCCGGCAACCAACAGCAGGAACGAAAAGTTGAGCAGGTCCGCGTCGGTGAGTCGCTCACCGTCGACCTCGGCCGCGGCGAGGATGCTCAACAGGTCGTCCTGCCCGCTGACCTCGCCGGAGCGCCGTGCGGCGATGAGTTTGGTGAAATACTCGTACAGCTCACCGAGTGCGACCACCGAATCCAGTTCGATGTCCGGGTCGGCGGTGCCAACCGCGGCGTCCGACCAGGCTCGGAACTGCTCCCAGTCTTCGGGCGGGGCGCCCAGCATCTCTGCAATCATCCGGGTGGGGAGGGGGGCGGCGATGTCCTCCGCGAAGTCGTACTCTCGCGACGGGTCGACATTGTCGACAATGCCCTTCACGATCTGGCGCACCTTGGGCTCCAGCAACTGCACCTGACGGCGCGTGAACCCGGAGTTGATGAGCTTGCGGAGCTGCCGGTGGCGCGGGGGGTCGGTGAAAATCAAATTCCCCTCTTGCACCGGTTCGGGCTGGGCGGGATCCGGGATCGAAATGCCCTTCGTCGACGAGAAAGTCAGCGGGTGGCCCGAAACGTAGCGGATGTCCTCGTACTTCAACAGCGCCCAGAAATTCGTGACGTCGTTCCAGACGACGGGGGTTGTGCTGCGGAGTTCGCGATAAGTGGAGTAGGGATCGCCTGCGTAGAAGTCCGGTGAGTGCAGGGGGGCAGTAGTAGTGGGCAACAGATGCCTTCCTCGACGCTGGAAGCTGCTCGGACATATTGG
>CAYNLB010000115.1:0-14754 GCA_964397935.1 uncultured Mycobacterium sp. | reverse complement strand
ACGCCGGGGTGATCATCCGCACCGCATCCGAGGGTGTCAAAGAGGACGGGATCCGCAACGACGTCAGCCGGCTGCAGGAGCGCTGGACGCAAATCGAGGCCAAGGCAATCGAGATCAAGGAGAAGGCCGCCGGCGCCGCGGTGGCGCTCTACGAAGAGCCGGACGTGTTGGTCAAGGTCATCCGCGACTTGTTCAATGAGGACTTCGCCGGCCTCGTCGTCTCCGGCGACGAGGCCTGGAACACCATCAACGAGTACGTGAATTCCGTTGCCCCCGAACTGGTTTCCAAGCTGACCAAGTACGAGCCCGCGGCCGGGCCAGACGGTACCACCGGGCCGGATGTATTTGCGGTGCACCGCATCGACGAACAACTCATCAAAGCGATGGACCGGAAGGTGTGGCTGCCGTCGGGCGGCACGCTGGTGATCGACCGGACCGAAGCCATGACCGTGATCGACGTCAACACCGGCAAGTTCACCGGGTCCGGGGGCAACCTCGAGCAGACGGTCACGAAGAACAACCTGGAGGCGGCCGAGGAGATCGTGCGCCAGCTCCGGCTGCGCGACATCGGCGGCATCGTGGTCATCGACTTCATCGACATGGTGCTCGAGTCGAACCGCGATTTGGTGCTGCGGCGGCTGACCGAGGCGCTGGCGCGCGACCGCACCCGCCATCAGGTGTCCGAGGTCACGTCGCTGGGCCTGGTGCAACTGACCCGCAAGCGGCTGGGCACCGGGCTGATCGAGGCGTTCTCGACATCGTGCCCGAATTGCGGCGGCCGAGGGATCCTGCTGCACACCGACCCCGTGGATTCAGCCCCGGCGAACGGGCGCAAGTCCGAGTCCGGTGGTCGTCGCGGCAGGCGGTCGAAGAAGAACAAAGCCGAAGAGCCGGTGGTGGCCAAGGTGCCGGCGCACGCGCCGGGCGAGCACCCGATGTTCAAGGCGATGGCCGCCGGCTCGACCACGCAGGCCGCTCGCGATGACGAAGAATCCGGCGACTCCGCTGAGGAAGTCACCGGAGAGATCGACGAGCAGACCACGAAACAGGCCGGGGCCGACTACGAGGACACCGACCAAGAAGACTTCGAGGATTCCGACGAAGACAACGAGGACGACGGCGAGCTCGACGACGAGGACATCGACGACGAGGAAGACCTGGGCGACGATGAGGAGGATCTCGATCTCGAGGATGAGGATTACGACGTCGAGGACTCCGACTCCGAGGACTCGGACTCCGAGGCAGACGATTCCGAAACCGACACGGCGGAGGGCTCCGCAGTCAACGGCGGGTCGGCGCGGGTACGTCCGCGCCGGCGGCGTGCGGCAGGCAGGCCGGCCGGGCCGCCGGTCCACGTGGACTGAACCACGTCGCCGCGCAGCGGCGTCCTTGGCGGGTTTGACCCTGTAGCCGCTGGTCACGTACCCTTGGACAGTTGTCGCCAGGCCAGGACGGTAGACTGACCCAGCGACGACGCGGGTCGGCAGCGGACCGGGACTCCCGGGCAATCGGCGCGGACCCGTGTCCCAGACCCACCATGCACACCGGCCGGTGGCGCGCGCGTCGAGCGACGAGCAAGCGGCTGCACGAACTGACAGAGCCAGAAGAGGAAGCAGGAGCAACGATGGCGACCTACGCAATCGTCAAGACGGGCGGCAAGCAGTACAAGGTCGCCGTCGGCGACGTGGTCAAGATCGAAAAGCTGGACTCCGAGCCGGGTTCGAACGTGTCGCTGCCGGTCACCCTGGTCGTGGACGGCGCCAAGGTGACCACCGATGCCGGCGCGCTGGCCAAGGTCTCCGTGACGGGGGAAGTGCTGGAGCACACCAAGGGCCCCAAGATCCGTATCCACAAATTCCGGAACAAGACCGGCTACCACAAGCGTCAGGGACATCGTCAGCCGCTGACGGTCCTGAAGGTCACCGGCATCAAGTAGTAGGGGCGACAAACATGGCACACAAGAAGGGCGCTTCCAGTTCGCGCAACGGCCGCGACTCCGCCGCCCAGCGGCTGGGCGTCAAGCGGTTCGGCGGCCAGCTCGTCAAGGCCGGCGAAATCATCGTCCGGCAGCGCGGCACCAAGTTCCACCCCGGTGCGGGCGTCGGACGCGGCGGCGATGACACGTTGTTCGCCAAGGAAGCCGGAGCTGTCGAGTTCGGGATCAAGCGCGGACGCAAAACCGTCAACATCGTCGCGGCCGGGCAGACCACCGACTAAGCGTCGCGAGCGTGCGCTCACTGCGAAAATCCGAGGCAAACCTCGCAGTAGATGCACGCTGGATGGGTGAGAGGACCCCTCGATGCCCCGGTTTGTCGATCGCGTCGTAATCCACGCGCGCGCGGGTTCCGGCGGTAATGGTTGCGCGTCGGTTCATCGCGAGAAATTCAAGCCGCTGGGCGGACCCGACGGCGGCAATGGCGGCCGCGGCGGCAGCATCATCTTCGTCGTCGATCCGCAGGTCCACACGTTGCTGGACTTTCATTTCCATCCACACGTCACCGCCCCGTCGGGCAAACAGGGAATGGGCAACAACCGCGACGGCGCTGCCGGCGCGGACCTGGAAGTCAAGGTTCCCGACGGCACCGTCGTGCTGGACGAGAACGGCCGGCTGCTGGCTGACCTGGTGGGCGCGGGCACCCGGTTCGAGGCCGCCGCCGGCGGCCGCGGCGGCCTGGGCAACGCCGCGCTCGCATCGCGCGCCCGCAAGGCCCCCGGGTTCGCGCTGCTCGGCGAGCGGGGCGAATCGCGCGACCTGACACTGGAGCTCAAGACCGTCGCCGACGCGGGCCTGATCGGGTTTCCCTCGGCCGGGAAATCATCATTGGTATCCGCGATCTCGGCGGCCAAGCCGAAGATCGCCGACTACCCGTTCACCACGTTGGTTCCCAACCTCGGTGTGGTCTCGGCGGGTGAGCACACCTTCACCATCGCCGATGTGCCGGGCCTGATTCCGGGCGCCTCGCAGGGGCGCGGATTGGGTCTGGACTTCCTCCGGCACATCGAGCGGTGCGCTGTGCTGGTGCATGTCGTCGACTGTGCCACCGCGGAGCCGGGCCGCGATCCCGTCTCGGACATCGACGCGCTGGAAGCCGAGCTCGCCGCGTATACCCCGACCCTGCAAGGTGATGCGACGCTGGGGGACCTCGCCGAGCGACCGCGCGCGGTGGTGCTCAACAAGATCGATGTACCCGAGGCCCGTGAGCTGGCCGAATTCGTCTCCGACGACCTCGCCGAGCGTGGCTGGCCGGTGTTTCGGGTGTCGACGGTAAGTCGAGAAGGTCTGCAGCCCTTGGTCTTCGGGTTGTGGAGGATGATTTCGGACTACCGCGCCGCGCTCCCGCAAGCGGTGCCACGACGGCCGGTGATCCGTCCGGTGCCGGTGGACGAGAGCGGCTTCACCGTGGAGCCGGATCCGCAGCAGCCGGGCGGTTTCGTCGTCAGCGGAGTGCGCCCCGAACGCTGGGTCGGCCAGACCAACTTCGACAACGACGAAGCCGTGGGCTATCTCGCCGACCGGTTGGCGCGTCTCGGTGTCGAAGACGAACTGCTGCGGTTGGGCGCGCGACCCGGGTGTGCGGTGACGATCGGGGACATGACGTTCGATTGGGAGCCGCAAACGCCGGCGGGTAATCAGGTTGCGATGTCGAGTCGCGGCACCGATGCGCGGCTCGAGCGCAGCGAGCGGGTGGGGGCCGCCGAGCGCAAGGCCGCCCGGCGTCAGCGCCGTGAACGCGGTGACGATTCGTGACCGAGCACCGCGACGCGATCCGGAGCGCCCGCAGTCTGGTGGTCAAGGTCGGGACCAATGCGTTGACCACATCGTCGGGGGTGTTCGATGCCGGCCGACTGGCCGGACTCGCCGACGCGATAGAAGCGCGGATGAAGGCGGGCACCGACGTCGTCATCGTGTCGTCCGGCGCCATCGCCGCCGGCATCGAGCCGCTCGGATTATCCCGTCGCCCCAAGGATTTGGCGACCAAGCAGGCCGCGGCCAGCGTCGGGCAGGTCGCCCTGGTGAACGCGTGGAGTGCGGCGTTCGCCCGGTATGGTCGCACGGTCGGCCAGGTGCTGCTGACCGCCCACGATATTTCCATGCGGGCGCAGCACACCAATGCCCAGCGCACCCTGGACCGGCTGCGGGCACTGCACGCGGTGGCGATCGTCAACGAGAACGATACGGTGGCCACCAACGAGATCCGATTCGGCGACAACGATCGGCTTTCGGCGCTGGTGGCGCATCTGGTCGGCGCCGAGGCTCTGGTGCTGCTCTCCGACATCGACGGTCTCTACGACTCCGACCCCCGGAAGAAGGGCGCGGTCCCCGCCAGGTTTATCCGCGAGGTTTCCGGGGGAGCGGATCTCGACGGCGTGATCGCCGGTCCGGGCAGCGTCTTGGGCACCGGGGGAATGGCGTCGAAGATGTCGTCGGCGCGGCTGGCCGCCGACGCGGGCGTACCCGTGTTGCTGGCCGCGGCGGCCGACGCCGCAACCGCGCTCACCGACGCCTCGGTCGGCACGGTGTTCGCGGCGCGACCCAATCGAATGTCGGCCCGCCGGTTCTGGCTGCGTTATGCGGCCGAGGCGGCCGGTTCGTTGACCCTTGACGACGGCGCGGTACGCGCGGTGGTGCGGCAGCGCCGATCGTTACTGCCTGCGGGCATCACGGCGGTGTCGGGCCGGTTCCATGGCGGGGATGTCGTCGAACTCCGCGGACCGGACACGATCATGGTGGCCCGTGGCGTGGTGGCCTACGACGCCACCGAGCTTGCCGCCATGATGGGCCGGTCCACCTCTGAGTTGCCCGGCGAGCTGCGCAGGCCGGCAGTGCACGCCGACGACCTGGTTGCGGTCTGACGTGGCTAACTGAAAGGGCTGCTGTTGGCCTGAAATGCGGCCGATTCCGGGCGCGGCCCGTAGCGGCGGATGTAGTCCTCGTGCAACCGCGCCTGCTTTTGATTCTTGATCACGTCGACCAGGTTCGGATCGAGGCCATGCTGGGCCAACCGGTGTCGACGCCAAACTTTGTTCAGCGCAAGCGAAACCAGCAGGGACCAGATGTAGAGCGGCACCGTCATCTCGGAGTGCACATACAGCGAAGCGGGCAGCAGCCAGAAGGGTGCGAGAACAAACAGCGGTGGTATCGCCCACCGGATCATGTGCCGACGCACGGCGCCTTGGCCCGCCAGGTCATTGGCGACCCAGCTGCGCATCGAGTCGGGTAGGCAGCGACCGTAGGAGTAGGTGATCCGCTGCCAGAGGTTGGGTCTGTTGGTGCTCATGATGGTTCCTATGGGTGGTCGGTTTGAGGGTTACAGGGCGCCGGCCGCCAGGGCGGCGGAGTTGATCCGGGTCAGCACCTGATGCAGGTGCCGAAGTTCGGCGATGTCGACGCCGAGACGGGCGACGACGGCCGGCGGGATCTCCCGTGCGCGCTCACGTAGGGCGACACCGTGGTCAGTGAGTTTGACATCGGTGGAGCGCTCGTCGACGGGGTTTCGGGTGCGGGTGATCAGGCCGAGCGCCTCCAGGCGCTTGAGCATGGGCGATAGCGTTGCCGATTCCAGCTGCAACGTGGTCGCGATCTCCTTGACCGTCAGCGGTTTCTGGTCACCCGATGATGTCTTGCGGTGGTCCCACAGTGTCAGCATCACCAGATACTGCGGATGAGTGAGCCCCAACGATTCCAATAGCGGCCGGTAGACCGCCAAGACGGCCCGGTTGGTGATGCTCAGCGCGAAACAGACCTGCTGTTCGAGCGCCAGCGGATCGACCTCGGGTGCGGTCAGCGAAACCATAGTTGGATCGTACACTAATAGTTAGTACACTAACTGTGTTGTCCTCGTCACAGGCCATCCGCGGTGTCGCGCAGGCCGTATCAGCGCGCCGAAACCGCCTTGAGATACAGCGCGCCCCAGACGATCTCGGCCAGCGTGTCAGCCAGCTCGATATCGTAGTCGGGCGGCTTCGCCGGCAGGTTCTGTTGGCAGGTGCGCTCCACCATCCAGGTCAGTGCACTGGCGGTGGTGGCCGCCGGCAGCTCATGGCGGATCGAGCCGTCGGCCTGGCCGTCTTCGATGACGCGGGTGAATTGCTGCGAGATACCGTTCAGCAGATCGCGATAGGTGGCTGCCGTCAGCGGGTCATAGGCGGCCATCTCATTGAGCGCGACGAGCACCGGTTGATGACGCCGATAGCTGGCGATGATGTTGGACATTGATTCCCGGACGTCGTCGGGATCGTGCCGCCCGGCCACTCCCCACCAGCGTTCGGCGTCGGTGGCGAGGTCGTCGAACACCCGGCTGGCGAGACGGCGAAGCAGGTGGCCTTTGTCCTCGAAGTAGATGTAGAAGCTGGCGCGGGAGATGCCGGCCGCGCCCGACAGCCGATCGACACTGAGCTCGGTGAAGCTGGCGCCGTCGCGCATCAGCCGTTCGGTGGCGTCCAGCAGGCGACGTTCCATCTGTTCTCGCCGCTGTTCGCGGTTAGCCTGCGGCTTGCGCGTTACCGACGGCATTCGCCGAGCATAGCCGACTATTCGACGCCTTGACTAGACATTCTGTCTAGGCATAGTGTCGCTCTTAGTTCGTGACTGGGGTCACAAGCGATTGGAGGATTGCCAGGATGACAACGACGGCGGGGGTATCAGGCACCAGCCGTGCCTACGACCCGATCGATCTGTCCTCGCGCGCGTTCTGGGCCACGACCGCGGCGGAACGGGAACGTTCCTTCGCCGAGCTGCGCGCCGAACGCCCGGTGAGCTGGCACCCCCCAGTCGAAGACGCCCTGATGCAAGACCCCGACGACCGCGGGTATTGGGCGATCACCCGTCGTTCCGACATTGTCACGGTCAGCCGCACCAACGAGGTGTTCCTGTCCGGCAAGGGGGTGCTTTTCGAGAACATCCCCGCGGAGCTGCTCGAAGCGTCGCAGTCGTTCCTGGCTATGGACCCGCCGCGGCACACCATGCTCCGCAAGCTGGTCAGCGCCGCCTTCACTCCGAGGCAGGTCCGTCGCATCGAAGATTCGATCAAGGCGAACGCCAGGGCCATCGTCGAAGAGCTCCGGGCCGCCGGCAGCGGTGCCGACTTCGTCGACCACTGCTCCAAGCAACTGCCGATCCGCACCCTGTCGGACATGGTGGGGATCGAAGAAGCCGAGCGTGAGCACGTGGCCCACGCCGCCGATGCGCTGGTGTCCTGGGCCGACCCGGTCTACCTCGACGGCCGCAACCCGCTGGAGGTGCTGGTCGAGAACCAGATGTACCTCCACCAAGTCGCCGGCAGATTGGCCGCTGAACGCCGGGAGCATCCCGGCGATGACCTGTTCAGCGCCCTGGTGAATGCGGAGGTCGACGGCGATCGGCTGGCCGATGCGGATGTGGCGGCTTTCTTCGTGTTGCTTTCGGTGGCCGCCAACGACACCACCCGTCAGACCACCAGCCACGCGATGAAGGCGCTTACCGACTTCGGTGACCAGCGGGAATGGCTGCTCGGGGATTTCGACAATCGCATCGGCACGGCGGTCGAGGAGTTCATCCGATGGGCATCGCCGGTCATGACGTTCCGCCGCACCGCGGCAACCGACTTTGAGCTGGGCGGCCAAGCCATCCGGGCAGGGGAGAGGGTGGTGATGTTTTATCCGTCCGGTAACTGGGACACCGAGGTGTTCGACCAGCCCGAGCGTCTCAACCTGAGTCGGGATCCCAACCCGCATGTCGGTTTCGGCGGTGGCGGCGTGCACTTCTGCCTCGGCGCCCATGTGGCCCGAGCGCAATTGCGCGCGATCTTCGGCGAGTTGCTGCGGCAGCTGCCCGAAATCCAGGCGGGCGAACCGGCATACGTGCCGGGTAACTTCATCCACGCCATCCGGAGCATGCCCTGCACGTTCTAGGGCAGGGCTATCGGCACCAGTTCCTCGCTCAACAGCGCCAGTAATTCGGAGCACCCGCCATCGACCTTCACGGTGGCCAGGTCGTCGCCGCGGGTGCGGCCGCGGTTGACGATGGCGATTGGGAGGCCCAGCGCGGCGGCATGACGCACGAATCGATACCCGGAGAACACCGTTAGCGACGAGCCCGCGACCAGCAATGCATCGGATCGATCGATAAGCGAATATGACTCGGCTACAATGCCTTTGGCTACAGTCTCGCCGAAGTACACGATGTCCGGCTTGAGTACGCCGCCGCATCGCGGACAGTCGAGATAGCGGAAGGACGTGGTGCCGGCGGCTGGGGAGATAGCGGCGTCGGCGTCGGGAGCTACCGCGAGCCCACCGATTGCCTCGGCGCGCTCGATGAAGCCCGGGTTGAGTGCTTCCAGTTGTTCGGCCAGCCCGGCGCGGCTCATGGTGTATTCGCAACTCAGGCAGACGACCCGCGCGTAGCTGCCATGCAGGTTGATGACGTTTGCGCTGCCCGCCTTGGTATGCAGAAGGTCAACGTTCTGGGTGATCACGCCGGTCACCACCGAAGCGTGCTCGAGTGCGGCCAATGCCCGGTGCCCGGCGTTGGGCAGGGTGTCATCCATGTGGCGCCAACCGACGTGGTTGCGCGCCCAGTACCGCTGCCGAAATACCGGATCCGAGGTGAACTGGCGGATGGTCATGGGGTTGCTCGGCGGCGAATCCGGCCCCCGGTAGTCGGGAATGCCCGAGTCGGTGGAGACTCCCGCACCCGTCAGCACCGCGATCCGGCGACCGGTCAGCAGCGCGACCAGCTCCGGCGCTTCGGGGCAGCGGGTGGTCACCCCTTCGAGAGTAGCCACCCTGCGCGAGCGCGCGTGTCGGTACACCGACACGCCGACAAAGCCGGCATTTTGCGGACGCTCGCGCGAGCGTTTTCAGCCCAGGCAGTCTGCCGCGGTGGTGAGTTGGGCGGACATGTTCTGCTGCATCATCTTGAGGGCGGCTGCGCCCAGATCGGGGTCGATGTGGGCGACGGCGTCGGTCGCGATCACCACGGGGAAGTGACGCACATAGGCATCGAGGGCGGTGTAGAGGATGCACTGCTCGGTGACCTGCCCGGTGATGATCAACCGCTTGGTTTCCAGTCGGCCGAGCAGGTAGGCCAGCGCCGTCGCATAGAACGCGCTGTGGCGGACTTTGGTCAGCACGCGACAAGCCCCGGAAGGCACGATCGGCTTCACCAGATCGGGCCGTGCGCCGTCGAGCGCCGAACGGGTCAGGTCGGAAAACTGGGCGGTGAAATCGCCGTAGTTGTCGTTGACGTATACCAGGTCAACATCGTCGGATTCGCGTGCGCGGCGCACCAAATCGGTCAGCGGCTCGATGATCTTGGCGACATTGGGTGTCAGGTCTTCAGCGTCGGGATGCTGATATGCATTCATCATATCGACCACCACGACGGCAATATCGCTCATGCTATTGGGGTACCCGACGCTCGTGGGTTGACACTCGTCAGGCGACAATGGAAGGGCGATGGACTTTTACAACGTTTACAGCCAGGGTTTTGTCCGCGTCGCCGCGTGCACCCATCGAGTCACGATCGGTGATCCGGCGGCCAACGCCGAGTCGGTCTTGCGCCTGGCACGCGAATGTCACGACGACAGCGTCGCGCTGGCCATCTTCCCGGAGATGGCGCTGTCGGGGTACTCCATCGAGGACATCGTGATGCAAGACCTGTTGCTCGCCGACGTCGAAGACGCCGTCGGCGATATCGTCGCCTCTTCGACCGATCTGCTGCCGGTACTGGTCGTCGGTGCACCACTGCGGTATGGGCACCGCATCTACAACACCGCGGTGGTCATCCACCGCGGCGCGGTTCTCGGGGTGGCACCCAAGTCCTACCTGCCCACTTATCGGGAGTTCTACGAGCGCCGCCAAATTGCCCCGGGAGACGACGAGCGCGGCATCGTCCGCATCGGCGACATCGAGGCCCCGTTCGGTCCCGATCTGCTGTTTTCCGCCTCCGATCTACCCGGCTTCGTGGTGCACGTCGAGATCTGCGAGGACATGTTCGTGCCGATTCCGCCGAGCGCGGAGGCGGCGCTGGCGGGGGCGACGGTGCTGGCGAACCTGTCCGGCAGCCCGATCACGATCGGCCGCTCGGAGGACCGCAAGCTGCTCGCCCGCTCGGCATCAGCGCGCTGTCTGGCCGCGTACGTCTACGCCGCCGCGGGCAAGGGGGAGTCAAGCACCGATCTGGCCTGGGACGGCGAGACCATGGTGTGGGAAAACGGTGTGCTGCTTGCCGAGTCAGAGCGCTTCGGCAAAGGGGAGCGGCGCTGCGTCGCCGACGTCGACACCGAACTGCTTCGCTCCGAACGCTTGCGAATGGGCACCTTCGACGATAACCGGCGCCACCACCGGACGTCGGCGGACTCGTTTCGGCGTATCGAGTTTGCGCTAGACCCGCCGGCCGGCGACATCGGACTGCGGCGGGCGGTTGAGCGTTTCCCGTTCGTCCCGTCCGATCCACAACGGCTGCAACAGGATTGCTATGAGGCCTACAACATACAGGTCTCGGGGCTCGAGCAGCGGTTGCGTGCGCTGAACTACCCGAAGGTCGTCATCGGGATTTCGGGCGGGCTGGACTCGACGCACGCATTGATCGTGGCCGCGCGCGCGATGGACCGCGAACAACGGCCGCGCAGAGACATTCTGGCATTCACGCTGCCTGGCTTCGCGACCGGAGATCGCACCAGACGCAACGCGATCGAGTTGTGTCGCTCCCTCGGCGTCACCTTCTCCGAAATCGACATCACCGAGACCGCAACGTTGATGCTCAAGAACATCGACCATCCGTTCTCACGCGGCGAGCAGGTCTACGATGTAACCTTCGAGAACGTACAAGCCGGTCTGCGCACTGACTATCTGTTCCGGCTGGCGAACCAGCGCGGCGGCATCGTGCTGGGCACCGGTGATCTCTCCGAGCTGGGGCTCGGGTGGTCGACATACGGTGTCGGCGATCAGATGTCGCACTACAACGTCAATGCCGGCGTGCCCAAGACGCTGATCCAGCACCTCATCCGGTGGGTCATTTCGTCGGCGCAATTCGAGGCGCAGGTAAGCCAGGTGCTGCAGTCGGTGCTTGACACCGAGATCACTCCGGAACTCGTCCCCGGCGGCGAGGAGGAAGAGCTGCAGAGCAGTGAGGAAAGGGTCGGGCCGTTTGCCCTGCAAGACTTCTCGCTGTTCCACGTCCTGCGATTCGGATTCCGGCCGTCCAAGATCGCGTTCTTGGCCTGGCATGCCTGGTGCGACCCCGAAAGTGGTGACTGGCCGCCGGGCTTTCCCGACGACAAACGACCGTCCTACTCCCTCAAGGAGATCCGGCGCTGGCTGCAGGTTTTCGTGCAGCGGTTCTACTCCTTCAGTCAGTTCAAGCGTTCGGCGTTGCCCAACGGGCCCAAAGTGTCTCACGGCGGCTCACTGTCGCCACGCGGGGATTGGCGAGCCCCGTCGGACATGTCGGCGCGCATCTGGCTCGATGAGATCGAACGCGAAGTCCCCGAGGGCTAGCGCGAGCCTACGGCGAGCCGCGTCGGCAGGCGCGGTGGCTAGCGGGGCGGTCGGGCGCTGTCCTGCTGCAGCGCCGCGCCGATCGCGTCGGCGTCCGGTGCGCAGTTGCCGGCGCCGGGAACCAGCGTCGCCAGCGCGCCCGCGGCGCAGGCATGCTGCAACGCGCGCCTCCGCTGGTCGGGAGAACCGGGGTTCGCCGGCCAGTTGGCGGCCAGCACTCCCGCGAACACGTCGCCGGCTCCGGCGGTGTCCACGGCCGCCACCGCGGGCGCCGGTACCTCGAACCCGCCGTCGGCACCCGTGTACCGGGCGCCCCGCGCCCCCAGGGTAACTACCAAGTGGGTTGGGCGCCAGGGCCACTCGTTGGCCTCGGTTTCGTTGGCGATCACCACGTCGGCGATGGCGGCCAGTTCGGCCAAAGAGCTCTGGTCATGCCCGGCCGGCGAGGCATTGACGATGACAACCGCCCCGGCCGATCGGGCCTGTTGGGCCGCGGCGACGGCCGTCGGCACCGGAATCTCCAACTGGGTCAACAACACCTCGCACTCGGCGATGACCCTCCGCGCAGCCGCGGCGTCCAGTGTCAGACGCCCGTTGGCGCCCGGCGCGACCACAATGGTGTTCTCGGCGGCGGCGTCAACCACGACGATCGCCGTGCCGCTCGGTCCGGGTGTGGCCACGGTCCCGTCCAGTCCGACGCCGCTCGAGCGCAGGTGCGCGCGCAACCGTTCGGCGGCCGGGTCGTCGCCGACGGCGCCGACGAATTGCACTTGGGCACCGGCGCGCGCCGCGGCCACGGCCTGGTTGCCGCCCTTGCCGCCGGGTGCGTACGTCAACGACGACGCCAACACGGTCTCGCCCTTACGCGGGAGGGCATCGACGGCGAACGACAGATCCATGTTCACGCTGCCTACCACACAGACTCGTGCCATTACGCCGACGGTAGTCTGGAGGGGTTCAGCGCACATGACGGCGTCCGCGTATCTGACGCCGGCCGGCTTTGTCGCAATCGCCAATAGTCTGCTGACCTGCGCGCTAGTCTGCTCCGTTAGCGATGCTGTGTGTCAGAGGAAGGGCGAAGGCATTGACATCGAGCGAGCTCAAAAATGCCGAACCGGCCCCCGAAAGCGCACCGGCAAACGCGCTGGCATCCGCCCCGGCAGCCACCCCGGAGAGCAGACCCCGGAAGGGCCAAAAAGTTCGCCGCCGCCGACTTTTCCGGGTCGGCATCCAGTCCAAGCTGTTGCTGACGTTGTTGGTCTGCAGCATCTTGTCAGTGGCGGTGATCGGTTTCATCGGGGCAGTCTCCGGCCGCAATGCCCTGCGACAAGTCGAGTCCGAGCGGTTGATCGAGTTGCGCGAGTCGCAGAGGCGCCAGGTGCAGGCGCTGTTCAAGGAGGTGACGAACTCGCTGATCGTCTACAGCGGCGGGTTCAGCGCCGTCGAGGCGATCACGGCGTTCACCGCGGGCTTCGACCAATTGGCGAACGCGGCGATCAACCCCGCTCAGCAGCAGGCGCTCGTCAACTACTACACCAACGACATGATCAAGCCGATCGATCGATTGACCGGCGAACAACTCGATATCAACGCAATCATGCCCAGTTCCAATGCGCAGAAGTACCTTCAGGCCTTCTACACCGCACCGTTCGCGTCGGCGACCCAAGCGATGAACATCGAGGACGCCGGCGATGGCAGCGCGTGGTCGGCGGCCAATGCCCGCTTCAACTCCCACTTCCGCGAAATCGTTACCCGATTCCGATATCCGGATGCGCTGTTGCTGGACATGCAGGGCAATGTCGTCTACACGGTGAACAAAGGACCCGACCTCGGCACCAACATCCTCACCGGCCCGTACCGGGAATCCAATCTGCGCGATGCCTACCAAAGGGCGTTGCGCTCAAACGACGTCGACTTCGTCTGGATCACCGATTTTCAGCCGTATCAACCACAGCTCGATGCGCCCACCGCGTGGGTGGTATCACCGGTCGGGATGAACGGCAAGACCGAAGGCGTGATGGCCCTGCCGCTGCCGAGCTCGAAGATCAACAGCATCATGACCGCCAACCGACATTGGGATGCCGCCGGTATGGGCCAGGCCACCGAGACGTATCTGGCCGGACCCGACAACTTGATGCGCTCTGACTCAAGGCTTTTCCTGGAAGACCCGGCCGAATACCGGGTCGAGGCCGTGGCCGACGGCACCCCGCCGGATGTCGCGGAAAGGGCGATCCGGTTGGGGGGCACGATACTGGTGCAGCCGGTTCCGAGCGCAGGCCTATCTGCCGCCCAACGTGGGCAGACCGGGATCGTCAGCGCCACCGATTACACGGGCAATAGAGAATTGGAAGCCTACGCCCCGTTGGATATACCCAACTCTGATCTGCACTGGTCGATCCTGGCAACGCGGGACAACTCCGATGCCTTCGCGCGGCTGGGCCGGTTCAGCCAAACGCTCGTAGTGGCGGTGTCGGCAATGATTTTAGCCATCTGCATGGCGTCAATGCTGCTCGCGCAGTTGATGTTGCGGCCAATCCGTCGGCTGCAGGCCGGTACACAGCAGATCAGCTCCGGCGACTACGAGGTCAATATACCGATGACCTCGCGGGACGAAATCGGTGATCTCACTGCTGCTTTCAATGAGATGAGCCGGAACCTTGCGGTCAAGGAGGAGTTGCTCAACGAGCAGCGGAGAGAGAACGACCGCCTGTTGCGGGCACTGATGCCCGAGTCGATTATGCAGCGGTATCGGCAGGGCCAGGGGACCATCGCGCAGGAGCACCAGGACGTTGCCATCATCTTTGCCGACATCGTCGGGCTCGACGAAATTTCCGGCGCCGTATCGGGTGACGAGCTGGTCGGGATCGTCGACGAACTGTTCAAACAGTTTGATTCGGCGGCCGAAAGCCTGGGGGTCGAGCGGATTCGCACATTCCACAACGGCTATCTGGCGAGCTGTGGCGTGGTAACTCCGCGGCTGGACAGCCTTCACCGAAGCGTTGACTTCGGCCTCGAAATGCGCCGCGTCATCGAACGATTCAACACTCAGACCGGCCACGCGCTCGGGATTCGGGTGGGCATCAACACCGGCAACGTCATCAGCGGCCTGGTCGGCCGTTCGGGACTCGCCTACGACATGTGGGGTGCCGCGGTGAGTCTGGCCTACCAGATGCAGAGCGGGGAAACACAGCCCGGCATCTATGTCACATCACAGGTGTACGAGGCGATGCGCGACGTGCGGCAGTTCACGCCCGCCGGCACCATTTCGGTCGGCGG
>CAYNLB010000114.1:0-15054 GCA_964397935.1 uncultured Mycobacterium sp. | reverse complement strand
CCGCTGTTCGCTGCCCGGCTGGCCGAGGCCGAAAACGAACTGCTGGCACTGGAACTCACGCAGGCGCGGGTGGTGTCGGATTCCTCGGACGGCAAGCCCAACCCGGCGTCGTCGGTGCTCAAGCTGCGCGGCAGCCAGCTACAGCAGGTGGCCACCGAACTGCTCGTCGAGGTGGCCGGGCCGGACGCGCTGCCGGCCGGCGACCCGGACACCAGCGACATCGCATCGCCGGCCTGGGCGCAAACCAGTGCGCCGCACTACCTCAACTACCGCAAGACGTCGATCTATGGCGGCAGTAGCGAAGTGCAGCGCAATATCATTGCGTCCACCATTCTCGGATTGTGAGGCGGCCATGGACTTTCAGTTGAGCGATGAGCAGGCGCTGCTCCGCGACACCACTCGCGAGTTGCTGGCGCGCACCTATGACCCGGAAAGCCGCAACAAGATCATCGACACCGATCTCGGTTGGAGCCGCGAAGTCTGGAGTCAGCTCGCCGACACCGGGATTCTGGGTCTCGGGTTCGATCCGGACGAGTCCGGGCAGCTGGAGATCATGGTGGTACTCACCGAGGTCGGGCGGCGGTTGGCACCTGAACCCGTCCTGCACGCCGCGCTGGCACCCGGTGCGTTGATCGCCGCGCACGGCAGCGACGAGCAAAAGCAGCTACTGGACGAGGTCGCTGCCGGGCAGCGGCTGCTGGCTTTCGCCCACCTCGAGCCGGGTCACCGCAAACCATCCGCCGATGTGGGCACCAAAGCTGTGCAGCAAGGCAATTCGTGGGCCCTGAGCGGTCGGAAGAACCCCGTGCTTGCCGGCGACTGCGCCGAAACCTTGGTGGTCAGCGCCGCGTTGCCGGACGGCGGCACCGGCCTGTTCTTGGTCGATCCCTCGCAAGACGACGGGGCGGTCGCCCGCCATCCGTACCCGACGTTCGACGGACAGCGCGGCGCCCAGATCGAACTGGACTCCGCCTCCGCCGAACCCCTTGGCGATGCGATCGACGCATCAAGCGCCGTCCGCGACACCATCATCCGCATCCAGTCGGCGTTGTGTTCCGAAGCGGTCGGCGCGATGGAAGAAGCGCTTCGGCTCACCACCGACTACCTCAAAACACGCAAGCAGTTCGGTGTCACACTCAACAAGTTCCAGGCGCTCACCCAACGGGCCGCCGACATGTACGTGTCGCTGGAAATGGCGCGCAGCATGAGCCTGTACGCCGCGATGTCGATCGCGGACGGCAACGTCGACGCGGTGATCGCGTCGCGGGCCAAGCTCCAGGTCGGCCGGTCGGGCCGGCACATCGCGCAGGAGTCGATCCAGATGCACGGTGGAATCGGTGTGACCGCGGAATATCCGATTGCCCACTATGCGGCCCGGCTCACTGCGATCGAGCACACCCTCGGCACCTCGGGCGACCACCTGCACAACCTGATCGACAACATCGGCGGCTACGACCTGGCAAGGCTGTAACGCATGCCCAGGCTCGCGGAACTGTCGGACAAGGTTGTCCAGTTTCTGTCGGCCGGCACCCGCACCGGCATGCTCGGTTACGTCGCCGCTGACGGTCGGCCGCTGGTCGCGCCGGTGTGGTTCCTCGTGGAGGATCACCGGCTGGTGTTGAACACCGGCCGCGACAGTTCCAAAGGCCGTGCCCTGTCCCGTGATTCGCGCGTCGTGCTATGCGTCGACGACGCCCACCCGCCCTATTCGTTCGTGCAGGTGCAGGGCGTGGCTACGGTGAGCGAGGATCCCCGGGAACTACTGGACACCGCCACCCGGATCGGCGCCCGGTACATGGGCGCTGACCGCGCCGAGGAATTCGGCCGCCGCAACGGCGTTCCCGGCGAGTTGGTGGTGCGCGTGCACCCGACCAAGGTCATCGCCGGATTTGACATCGCCAACTGATCGAGGAGCCCCGATGAGCACAACAGCCACAGACCGTCCGCTGCGTGTCATCCAGTGGACGACCGGAAACATCGGGCGGCGCTCGCTGCACGCCATCATCGGCAGACCCGACATGGAATTGGTCGGCGTGTACGCGCACGGGCCGGAGAAGGTCGGTGTCGACGCCGCCGAACTGGCCGGCTGGCCGGATGCGACCGGGGTGCAAGCGACCAATGACATCGACGCGTTGCTCGCCCTGGGCGCCGACGCGTGTTGCTACAACCCGTTGTGGCCCAGCATCGACGAATTGGTGCGCCTGCTGGAATCGGGAGTCGACGTGTGCACTAGCGCGGCCTGGATTACCGGCGGCAAGCAGACGCCGCAGGACCGCGAGCGCATCCTGGACGCGTGCAAGCGGGGCGGCTCGACGATTTTCGGCAGCGGAGCCCATCCCGGAATGACGAACATGGTCGGCATGGTGCTCAGCGCATCCTGCGAACGCGTCGACGAGATCCGAATCACCGAGTCGGTGGATTGTTCGACCTACGAATCCGCGGAAACCCAGACGGCGATGGGTTTCTCGCAAGATCCCGACACCCCCGGACTGGCGGAGAGCGTGCGGACCGAAAGCGAAGTCTTCGCCGAATCGGCCGCGATGATGGCCGACGCGATCGGCGCGAAGCTGGACAAGATGACCTTCGACGTCACGTTCACGGCGGCCACCGCCGACTCCGACTTGGGCTTCATGAAGATCCCCGCGGGAACGGTGGGCAGCGTCTACGGCTACCACCGCGGCTGGGTCGGCGATCGCAATGTCGTCAGCGTGGGCTTCAACTGGACTATGGGCAGTCACGTCGACCCGCCCAAACCGCTCGAGCATGGCCACGTCATCCAGGTGTTCGGGTTGCCCAACATGCGCACCGTCCTGCATTGCCTGCCGCCCAGGGACTGGACGGAGCCCGGCTTCATGGGGCTGGGGATGATCTACACCGCGATGCCGGTGACCAACGCGGTTCCGGCGGTGGTGGCCGCCCCGCCTGGCATCGTGACGCTGGCCGATCTGCCGCCGGTCACCGGTCGTGTGGCGTGCTGAAACCCATGCCGTTCGCCGTATCGAACGGCCCCGGAGGAACGCTTACGTGCACTAAGGTTAGGATGCTTAGCTGAGCAAATGTTCCGTGGACATTGGTGTCGTCGGCGACGGTGGTGAGCTTTGCGGTAGGACGGCGGAGCCCGCAGCGGTGAGCGGAAGGCGGTCAATTAGTGGCGAATCGAATTTCGACTTTCGTGACCCACTTGGCCAAGCGAGCGTGGATACCACTGGTCTTGGTCGTTGTGCTCGGTGTCTCCGGCCTGGTCGTGTCTCGTCTGCACGCAATCTTCGGCTCGCAGAACCTCAACGCGAATGCCAATGCCGGGATCGAGATCGTCCAATTCAATCCCAAGGTGGTGACCTATGAGATCTTCGGGCCGCCGGGGGCCACCGCGAACATCAACTACTGGGATGCGGACGCCAACACCCATCAGGTCAATGGGGCCCCCTTGCCGTGGTCGTACACCGTGTCCACGACACTGCCCTCGGTGAGTGCCAACATCATGGCCCAAACTGACGCCAACCAGATCGGCTGCCGGATCACCGTCGACGGTGTGGTGCGGGAGCAAAAGAACGTCGACGGCGTCAACGCGCAGACCTTCTGCCTGGTGAAGTCCGCATGAGCCAGCCGAGCACCACCGCTGAGCGCACGCACCGGCCCGTCATCCCGCACTTCATCCGCCTGCTCGCGGTGCCGATCATCTTGGGCTGGCTCGCATTGACCGTCCTGGTCAATGTCGCGGTGCCGCCGCTGGAAGTCGTCGGTGAGGCGCATTCGGCGCCGATGGCCCCCCTGGATGCGCCGTCGATGAAGGCGATGATGCGGCTGGGCCACAACTTCAAGGAATTCGATTCCAACAGCACGGTGATGATCGTGCTGGAAGGCCAGCAGCCGCTCGGCGATGCGGCTCACCGCTACTACGACGAGATCGTTCGCGAACTCCGGCAGGATCCCGAACACGTCCAGCACGTCCAGGACTTCTGGGGGGACCGGTTCACGGCGGCGGGGGCCCAGAGCGCGGACGCCAAAGCCTCGTACGTGATGATCAACATCGCCGGCAACCAAGGGACCACTGCGGCGAACGAATCCGTGGAAGCGGTGCGCAAGGTGGTGCACGAGACGCCGGCACCACCGGGCGTGAAGGCCTATGTCACCGGGCCCGCGGCGCTGTCCGACGACATGCACGTCATCGGAAACGCCAGCCTGGCCAAGATCACGCTGTTCACCCTCGCTGCGATCGCGATCATGTTGCTGCTGGTGTACCGCTCCATCGTCACCACCCTGATTCAGCTCTTCATGACCGGCATCGCGCTGGCGTCGTCGCGGCAGATCGTCGCGGCTCTGGGCAATATCGACGCATTCGGGCTGACCACGTTCGCCGCAAATATCCTGACGATGCTGGCAATCGCCGCCGGGACCGACTACGGAATCTTCCTCGTCGGCCGCTATCAAGAGGCGCGCCGGGCCGGCGAGGATCGGGAAACCGCGTACTACACGACGTTTCGTAGCGTGGCCCCGGTTGTGCTCGGCTCGGGTCTGACCATAGCCGGGGCGACTTACTGCCTCAGCTTTGCCCGGTTGCCGTGGTTCAACACGATGGGCCCGCCCGTGGCGATCGGAATGCTGGTCGTCGTACTGGCCGCTCTGACGCTGGGCCCGGCGGTGATTTTCGTGGGCAGTCGGTTCGGCCTGTTCGAGACCAAACGAGCGGCCAAAGGACGGTTATGGCGACGGGTCGGCACCGCGGTGGTGCGCTGGCCGCTGCCGATCTTCGCGGTGAGTGGCGCCGTTGTGCTGGTCGGTATGCTGGGCCTGCCGGGATACGTAACGAGCTACAACGATCGCTACTATCTGCCGGAATCAGCCCCGGCGAATCTCGGGTACGCGGCGGCGGACAGGCATTTTTCGCAAGCCAGGATGAACCCCGACATGTTGATGATCGAGGCCGACCACGACATGCGCAATCCGGCCGACATGCTGGTGTTGGACAAGGTCGCGAAAAACCTCATCCGCACGGTGGGCATCGCAATGGTCCAGGACATCACCCGTCCCCTGGGAATTCCCATCCAGCACAGCTCGATCCCTTTTCAGAACAGTATTCAGGGCCAGACCACCATGCAGAACATGGGCTTTCTGAAAGAACGCATGGCCGACATGCTCAAGATGGCCGACATGATGCAGTTCCAGATCGACACCTTGGAGCGCATGTACGTGGTCAACAAGAAGCTGGCCAGTGCCGCCGATGACAGCGCGAAGACCACGGCGGAAACTTCGGAGATCACCGACGAACTGCGAAACCACATAGCGGATTTCGACGATTTCTTCCGACCGATACGCAGTCTCTTCTATTGGGAGAGGCACTGCTTGGACGTTCCCGTCTGCTGGGCATTCCGGTCCCTGTTCGACTCCTTGGACGGGTTCGACAAGCTTGCCGGGCAGTTCCACATTCTCTCGGATGACATCGCGCGCACCGCTGCGGCCACCAACGAGATGCTGGCGTTGATCCCACCGATGATCCAAACCATGAAAACCACCAAAGCGCTGACGCTGACGATGCACAGCACCTTTCAGGCGATGATCAACCAAATGGACGCCATGAATGACACCGCGATCGTCATGGGGCAGAGCTTTGACAGGTCCAAGAACGACGACTTCTTCTACCTGCCGCCCGAGGCATTCGACAATCCGGAGTTCATCCGCGGCATCAAGATGTTCTTTTCGCCCGACGGCAAGTCCACGCGCTTTTTCATCACCCACCAGGGCGATCCAATGACTCCCGAAGGCATCTCGCGGGTCTCCGCCGAGCGGACAGCCGCCCAAGAAGCACTCAAGCAGTCGTCCCTGTCGGACGCCAAGGTGTATCTGGGCGGGACGGCGGCGACCTTCAAGGACATGCATGACGGCGCCAAATACGACCTGATGATCGCGGTGGTCTCGGCATTGACGCTGATCTTCATGATCATGCTGATACTGACCCGAAGCGTCGTCGCCGCCCTGGTCATCGTCGGGACCGCGGCCAGCTCGATTGCGGCGTCCTTCGGGCTGTCAGTGCTGATCTGGCAAGACCTGTTCAACTTCAAGATCCACTGGATCGTGATGGCGCTGTCGGTCATCATCCTGTTGGCCGTCGGGTCCGACTACAACCTGCTGCTGGTGTCCCGGTTCAAAGAAGAGATTCACGCCGGACTCAAGACCGGGATCATCCGATCCATGGCCGGGACCGGCACCGTGGTGACGTCAGCGGGTCTGGTGTTCGCCTTTACCATGGCGGCCATGCTGGGCAGCGACCTGAGCGTTCTCGGCCAGTTCGGATCCACCGTCTGCATCGGTCTGCTGCTCGACACGCTGGTGGTGCGCACGTTGCTGATGCCGTCGATCGCCACCATGCTCGGACGCTGGTTCTGGTGGCCCCAGGTCGTTCATCCGCGCGGCGACAACGCACGACGGCAGCAGCCGGTATCACGGGACGCCAACACCGCGCCGATACCGATCACGGTGTCCGAGTAGTCCGGCAGCGCTACTCGGGACCGCCCCCTGGCAGCTGCACACAGACCGCCACAGCGCCGGCGCCGACGTGCAACGCAAGCACCGGACCCAACTCGGTGATGATCGCCGGGTCACAGGCGGGCAGTCGCCGCGCCAGTGCCGCCGCCACCTCGTTCGCGCCGTCCGAATTGGCTACGTGGTGCACCGCCAGCGCGGCAGAACGCTCGCCGACGACCTCGCAGACGCGGTCGATCATCGCCTGCGTCGCGTGGCTGACCGTGCGCACCCGTTGCGCCAGAACGAGTTTGCCATCCTCGACACGCAACAACGGCTTGAGCGCCAGTGCGGTACCAAGCCACGCCTTGGCCCCGCCGATCCGTCCGCTGCGACGGAGGTTGTCCAGCCGGTGCACCACCATGAATGCATGGCTGCGTTGCACGGCCGAATTCGCCGCACCGGCAACGGCATCCAGATCGGCGTTGGCGGCCGCGGCCCGTGCGGCCGCCAACGCCACGAATCCGGTGCCCATCGCGGCGGACTTCGAGTCGATGACCCGTACGTTGGGGTCCAGGTCTGCCGCCGTCCGTTCGGCGGCGCCCCAAGTTCCCGACAACCCAGCCGAAATATGGACTGCCACCACACCGTCACCGCCGCTGTCGGCCAGCGCCTGCTGGTAAACGTTGGCGAGTTCGGCCGGGGTGGCCGCCGCGGTGGTGGCATGAAGCCGGTAGATGTCGTCGGGAATCTCGTCCAGACCGTCGCACAGATCTACGCCGTCGAGCAAGATGTGCAGCGGAACTACCCGTATTGCCCACTTTTCGAGCAGATCGGCCGGCAAGCGCGCCGATGCGTCGGTCACCACGATGACAGTCACGGGCGCCGTCCCCCGCGCATGGGTGGGGGTACCGCCCACTTGTGGGGGCGTACCCGCACTGCATCGTCGTCGGCGCGGGACACGTTGCTACCCGGGGGGTTTCTTGTTCGGCACTCCCGCCTGATTGCGCGGCTCCTCCTCATCGCGCTGCGCGCTCTGCATCGTCACCACGCCGGCTTCGGCCAGCGCCTTGAGCATAAGCTCCGCGACCGCCTGGTGGGCTTCGAAATTCCAGTGAATGCCGTCGGGATTGCCTTGCCCTTCCATAATGTGTTCGGCTACAGCGGCTTTGAGATCCACCAAAGGAACATCGCGGCTTTGCGCCCATTCGGTGATCGCCAACGTCGTAGCCGCGCGGCCATGATGCGCTTTGCCGTAGGTATCAGCAACATGCACCGATGGCAATGACGCCACGATCGGTATACCGGGGCGGTTGAAATCGATTGCGCCACGCGTCTGCTCGAGGTATTCGACGCTCAGGTGCGGCGGCAGCGCGGACCTCGCCACGGGCGAGAGCCTCGGCTGCATCCAGGCATAACCGTCTCGGACCCAGCGTCGCAGCCACGGCGGCCGGACATAGCGAATCAGCTCACGCAACGCGGTGGGCAGCACCGACGGCAGCGAATCCATGCCGCCGGTCGCGAAGATCACGGCGCCCGCTGTGGGCAGTGCCGCCCAGGCCCGCGGGTCCTGGGTCGCCGCCCACCAGATGTCCCGGCAGGTCCAGCCGATGCGGCCGATCAGCTCCAAATCCCACCCTAGTTGTGCCGCAACGATATTGGGCCAGATACGGGGATCGTCGGCTGGCAGCCCCCCGGTGGGCCCGTAATAGGCCAGCGAGTCGGCGAAGACCAGCAGTTTGGGCCGGGGTTCAGAGGACATCGCCAAAGACCTGTGCCGAAGCGTTCCACACATCGAGGCGCCAGCGGATGCTCTCAACATCACCGACTTCGTCGTCGGAGTCATCGGAGTGGCCGGAGAGCTGCACCCAACTGGCGTTGCCCATGCCGCCGAGCACCGGCCAGTTGGCGACCGGAAGCCTCAGCAGCGCAGCAGACAAGGCAGCGATCAGACCGCCGTGGGCCACCAACACCACCGGTCGATCCGGTTGGTTCGGGTCGCCCCATTCCAGGTCGCCGGATACCAGCTCGGCGATGAGCGGCAGGCTGCGGGCGGCCACGTCGACCCTGCTTTCCCCACCGTGCGGCGCCCAGGTTGCGTCTTCGCGCCACGCCAGCCGGGCGCCCGGCGCCTCGGCGTCGATCTGCACGTGGGTCAGGCCCTGCCAATCGCCCAGGTGGGTTTCTCGTAACCGGTCATCCACCCGCACCTGCAGCCCGGTCCGCTCCCCCAGCGTGATCGCCGTGTCGTGGGCGCGCCGGAGGTCCGACGAAACGATGCGCAGCGGCTGCGGCTTTCCCAGCGCCTCGGCGGCGGCCACCGCCTGCGCGCGCCCCAGTTCGCTGAGCTCGGTGTCCAGCTGACCCTGCATCCGGGACCCGAGGTTGAAGTCGGTTTGGCCGTGCCGCAGCATCACCAGACGGCGGATTTTCATGGCGAACTCGCTGAGTCCGCCGGGCCGTCCGCCTCGCCGGGAACACCCCCGAAGTCCGGGGCCTCATCCACCGGCAGCACCGGGCAGTCACCCCACAGCCGGTCCAGGGCATAGAAGTCGCGGTCGTCCTGGTGCTGGATGTGTACGACGATGTCGCGGTAATCCAGCAGCGTCCAGCGGCCTTCCCGGGCGCCCTCTCGGCGCGCCGGCCGATAGCCCGCCTTGCGCATCTTCTCCTCGACCTCGTCGACGATCGCGTTGACCTGCCGCTCATTGGACGCCGAGGCGATGACGAAGCAGTCCGTGATGGCCAGCTGACTGGAGACGTCGATGACGACGACGTCGTCGGCCAGCTTGGCGGCGGCCGCGCCGGCGGCGACGGTCGCCATGTCGATCGCTTCCCGGGTGGCGGTCATGGGTTGTTCCGCGCGGTCAGGCTCGTCCGGGTCACGGTCTGGTCGGGCCCTTCGTCGTCGGTGCGGTAGAGCCGGCGCTTCGAGACGTACTGCACGACGCCGTCGGGCATCAGGTACCACAGCGGCCGGCCCTCCCGGGCGCGCCGGCGACAATCGGTCGACGAGATCGCCAGTGCCGGGATCTCAACCAACGTCAAGACATCCTCGGCCAACTCGCCCAGCACGCCGGTGATGTGTTCACGCTGCAGTTCGTATCCGGGCCGACTGACGCCGACAAAGCGTGCCAACTCGAACAGCTTCTCCCAGCCTTGCCACGACAAGATGGACGCCAGCGCGTCGGCGCCGGTGATGAAGTACAGCTGAGCATCGGGGTTCAGCGCGTGCAGATCCCGCAGCGTGTCCCTGGTGTAGGTGGGGCCGGCGCGATCGATGTCGACCCGGCTCACCGAGAAACGCGGGTTGGACGCGGTGGCGATCACGGTCATCAAATACCGGTCCTCGGCAGCGGAGACGTGCCGATCCTTCTGCCAGGGCTGACCGCTGGGGACGAACACCACTTCATCGAGGTCGAACCGGTCGGCGACCTCACTGGCGGCAACCAGGTGGCCGTAATGGATGGGATCGAACGTCCCACCCATCACTCCCAGCCTGCGAAGCTGCTTTTGCACGATTTGCCAGCTTACTTGAGCGGACGATGGCGGCCGATTTCCCGGCTCGTGCCGCCGGCACCCACGAACGTCACGCCAGCGCAACAGTGAAGGCCGAGCGTCACGCCAGCGTGAGGATCGGCGAGTGGACCGGTGCTCACACCGGCAGCAGTTGGTCGATCACCGCGGCCAGCTGCTTGGCCGACCGGCATTCGTGCATCGTGATCACCTCTTGGTAGCGCGGCACCGCCGAATCCCCGCTGCCCCACAGATGCTTGGGCTCGGGGTTCAGCCAGTGCGCATGCCGGCTGGCGGTCACCATGTGGGCCAGCAACTCGGTCTCCGGATTGCGGTAGTTGGTGCGCCCATCGCCGAGCACCAGCAGCGAGCTGCGCGGCGACAGCGCATTGGGAAACGCCTGCACGAACGAGGCAAACGCATTGCCATAGTCGGAATGGCCATCGCGGCTGTAGACACCGGCCTCCCGGGTGATCCGCTGGATGGCCACGGCCAGGTCGGCTTCCGGGCCGAACATGTGGGTCACCTCGTCGGTGGTGTCGATGAAGGCGAACACGCGCACCCGGGAGAATTGTTGGCGCAGAGCGTGTACCAGAAGCAAAGTGAAGTGGCTGAACCCGGCGACCGAGCCGGACACGTCGCACAGCACCACCAGCTCCGGCCGCGCGGGACGAGGTTTGGCCAACACCACGTCGATCGGGACCCCGCCCGTGGACATCGACTTGCGCAGCGTCTTGCGCAGGTCGATCGACCCGGCACGGGCGCGACGTCGGCGGGCCGCCAGCCGCGTGGCCAGGGTGCGGGCCAGGGGCGCCACCACCCGGCGCATCTGGCGCAGCTGCTCGCCGGAGGCACGCAAGAACTCGACGTTCTCGGAAAGCTGTGGGATGCCGTACATCTGAACGTGATCGCGGCCGAGTTGCTCGGCGGTGCGCCGTTTGGTTTCGGCATCCACCATCTTGCGCAGCTGCGTGATCCTCTGCGCGGCAAGAGCTTTGGCGATCTGTTCCTGGGTAGGGGTGGGCTCGTCGCCGTACGGGGCGAGCAGGCCCGCCAGCAGCTTGCCCTCCAATTCGTCGAGCGCCATCGCCTTGAGCGCCTGGTACGACGAGAACGACGGGCCGCGACTGGAACTGTATTTGCCGTAAGCCTCGACGATCCGCGCGATCATCGCGAGCAGGCGCTCGTCCATGTCGGCGAGGTCGGGGTTTTCGGTGAGCAGATCCAGCAGCATCTGGCGCATCGCCTCGACATCGTCGGGCGGCAACGAATTCTCGTCCGGACCCTGGTCGGCTTCCTCGTCGGTGACCACCGCGCGGGCGCCCAACGCCGCCGGGAACCACAGGTCGAACATGGCGTCGTAGGTCTCGCGGTGATCGGGACGGCGCAGCACGGCGCAGGCGATGCCCTCGCGCAGCACCTCACGATCGCCGAGACCGAGCGCGGCCAGCACGCGGCCGGCATCCACCGTCTCGGACGGTCCCACCGAAATGCCCGCCCCGCGAAGCGCTTCCACGAAGCCCACCAGGTGGCCGGGCAGCCCGTGCGGAGCGAGCGGTCGGGTCGGTCGAATGCGGCGGGCGGCCATGGATTTCCTAGTTCAGCCTGAGCTCGCCGCTGGCGCGTTGCTGGTCGGATTGATGTTTGAGGACCACGCCCAGCGTGGCGGCAATGACGGCGTCGTCAATGGTGTCCAGGCCCAGTGCCAGCAGCGTACGACCCCAGTCGATCGTCTCGGCGATGGACGGGACTTTCTTGAGTTGCATCCCGCGCAGCACGCCGATGATGCGCACCAGCTCCTCGGCGAGGTGTTCGGGCAGCTCGGGGACTCGAGACAACAGGATGCGGCGCTCCAGCTCGGGGCTGGGGAAGTCGATGTGCAGAAACAGACAGCGACGCTTGAGCGCCTCGGACAGTTCGCGGGTGGCGTTGGAGGTCAACAATACGAACGGGGCCCGCTCTGCGGTAAGCGTGCCCAGTTCGGGCACCGTCACCGCGAAGTCGGACAGCACCTCGAGCAGCAGGCCCTCGATCTCGATATCGGCCTTGTCGGTTTCGTCGATCAACAGCACCGTCGGGTCGGTGCGCCGGATGGCGGTCAGCAGCGGACGGGAAAGCAGGAACTCCTCACTGAACACATCGTCCTTGGTCGCCTCCCAGTCCCCGGAACCGGCCTGAATACGCAGAATCTGCTTGGCGTGGTTCCACTCGTAGAGCGCGCGAGCCTCGTCGACCCCCTCGTAGCACTGCAGGCGAACCAGACCCGAGCCGGTGGCCTGTGCGACGGCGCGGGCCAACTCGGTCTTGCCGACGCCGGCGGGACCTTCCACCAGCAGCGGCTTGCCGAGCCGGTCGGCCAAAAACACCGCCGTCGCCGTGGCGGTATCCGGCAAGTAACCGGTCTCGGCCAACCGTCGCGAGACGTCGTCGATGTCGGCGAACAGCGGCTTGGGCCGGGCGGGTACGCTCACAATCTCAGTTCTCCTAAAACGTTGTCGCCGGTGTCACGCCGGACGGGTCTGACCGTCTCCCCAGGCGATCCACTTCGTCGAGGTCAGTTCCGGCAGCCCCATCGGACCGCGCGCATGCAACTTCTGGGTGGAGATACCGATCTCAGCGCCGAAACCGAACTGCTCACCGTCGGTGAATGCGGTCGAGGCGTTGACCATGACCGCGGCAGCATCGACGCCGTCGGTAAAGCGTTGCGCGGCAGCCATATTGCTCGTCACGATGGCCTCGGTGTGTCCGGTGCCGTATTCGTTGATGTGTGCGATCGCGGCGTCGATATCGTCGACCACGGCCACCGCGATGTCCATCGACAGGTATTCGCGCCGCAGGTCGTCCTCCCCCGCATTTCCGGAAACGCCCCCGTGCACAGCCACGCCGGCGCCCTCCAGGGCAGCCACCAGCCTCGGCAGCGCCTGCCCGGCGATTTCGGCGTCAACCAGCAGCGTCTCGGCGGCATTGCAGACGCTGGGCCGACGGGTCTTGGAGTTCAGCAGGATTTTTTCCGCCACGTCCAAGTCGGCGCCCGCGTGCACATACACGTGACAGTTGCCGACGCCGGTCTCGATGGTCGGCACCTGCGCGTCGCGAACCACCGCGTTGATCAGGCTCGCTCCCCCGCGCGGAATCACCACATCGACCAGTCCGCGGGCCTGGATCAGGTGGGTCACCGTGGATCGATCAGCGGCCGAAAGCAGCTGGACAGCGTCGGCGGGCAGGTCCTCACCAACCAGCGAAGAGCGCAATACTCCGACGAGGGCCTGGTTGGACCGCGCCGCCGACGAACTTCCGCGCAGCAACACGGCATTGCCGGACTTGAGCGCCAAACCGAAAGCGTCGACGGTGACATTGGGACGGCCCTCGTAGATCATGCCGATGACACCGAGCGGGACCCGCTGCTGGCGCAATTGCAGGCCATTGGGCAAGGTGTAGCCGCGCAGTACCTCCCCGACCGGATCGGGCAGCCCGGCGACCTGACGCAGACCGGCGGCGATTCCCTCGACACGATTGAAGTCCAACGCCAACCTGTCGAGCATCGCGCTCGGTGTACCCATGGCCCGCGCAGCCTCGAGGTCTTCGGCGTTGGCGACCAGGATCGACTCCGTGTGCTCCATGATCGCTTCCGCCGCGGAGCGCAGCGCCTGATCCTTGGCGACGGTCGGCAACAACGCCAACGCGCGGGAAGCGACTCGGGCGCGGCGGGCGGCGTCGTGGACCTCTTGGCGCAAGTCGGGAAGCGATGGTGCTTGCAGACCCATTGAACCAGGGTAACGGGCCTTAGCCGACCAGGTTAGGCGGGCCGCTGTTGACAGCGTGGTCGCCCGGCCGGTCATGGCGAGCCGCTTGCCGTACCTTGCTCTGCCGCTCGTCGATCAGTCGTCCGAAGTCCTTTAGCAGCAACGGCTTACGCATCACGAGAGGCTCTAGGTGATCCCGGTCTATCTGCAATGCGGTCACCTCGTCGAGCGCGTACACGCCGGCGAGGTTTGGTTGACGGTTCAGCGCGGTCAGCCCCAGGAACGAGCCCTCGTCCAGCGTGCCGACCGGCACCACTGTCCCGTCTTCGGTCGTAGTAGTCAACCGGACCCGGCCGGCGATGAGAAAAGTCATCCCGGTCGATACCTGACCTGCGTACTCGATGATTTCGTCGGCGCCGTAGCGGACGATTTTCGCGTACGGAACCAGCGCCTGCTGGTCGACGTGGCTCAGCCGCAACGCCGGCGCGACCACGGTCCGCAATGCCTTCTCCACACGCTGTTTCGTGGAGAAATTGTCGTCGGCGCCATCGAGACGAAGACGCGCCCGCCGCGCGGCGTACCAGATCCACCGCAGAAACGTCGCTTCCGTGGTGCCGGCGTCTGCGGGCGAGGTCAGCGTGACCGTCGTGCGGTACTGAGCGCCACCGAGGGCGACTGTGGTCGGCACGGCTCCGGGCTTGAGGTGCGGCAGCGCGCCGGCAACTCGCGTCAGCATCGCGCAGACCTTGTCCGGCGAGTCGGCGGCAGCGAATGTGGTCGTGAACGCGCAGTCGTATGTGCCCCAGGGGCGGCTGAGGTTGGTGAACGAGGTGCTGGCCAGCATCGAGTTCGGCATGATCCGCATCCCGCTACCGGTGTCGATGTGGACGGCCCGCCAGTTCACTTCGACAACCCGTCCCCGCGCTGTCCCTATGTCCAGCCAATCATTGATCCGGAACGGCTGTTCGAACAGCATGAACAAGCCCGACACGATCTGGCCGACGGAGTTCTGCAGCATCAGCCCGATCACGACCGATGTGACGCCCAGCGCGGTGAACAGCCCGCCGACCCGGACGCCCCAGATATAGGACAGCATCACTGCCAGGCCGACGCCGATCAGTGCAAAGCGGGCAACGTCGAGAAAGATGGTGGGCAGTCGTTTGCGCCAGCTCTCCTCGGGTGCGCCCTCGAACACCGTGGCATTGAGCGCCGACAGCAAAAGCACCAGCACCAGGAACCCGAAAACCGTGGCGAGAATCCGCACCGAACCTTCTCCGGCGGGCACCTGCGAGGCCTTGACAAGCAGCAGCAGCAGCGCACCCAGCGGCAGCAGGTA
>CAYNLB010000113.1:6597-15086 GCA_964397935.1 uncultured Mycobacterium sp. | reverse complement strand
TCGGGCAGCTTGCGGCTGATCCCCGTCGACGACGCGCCGGGCACATAAACCAGGTACCGGCCCGCCAGTGACACCTGCGTGGTGAGCCGGGCCCCCTTATGCCCGACCGGATCCTTACTGACTTGGACCACAACATAGTCGCCGGGCTTGAGCGCCTGTTCGATCTTGCGGTCGGACCCGCCCAGCCCCGCAGCTTCCCAGTTGACCTCTCCGGCATAGAGCACACCGTTGCGGCCGCGACCGATGTCGACGAAAGCAGCCTCCATCGAGGGCAGCACGTTCTGCACAATCCCGAGATAGATATTGCCGACCAACGAAGCCGAGGCGGCCGACGTCACGAAATGCTCGACGACGATCCCGTCTTCGAGGACCGCGATCTGGGTGTACCGCAACCCCTGATGCGGCGGCTCGGTGCGGACCCGGTCGCGCACCACCATGAGCCGTTCGACAGCCTCCCGGCGCGCCAGAAACTCTGCCTCGGTCAGTACCGGTGGGCGCCGCCGTCCGGCATCGCGTCCGTCCCGGCGCCGTTGCCGCTTGGCCTCCAACCGGGTGGAACCGTCGATGCCCTTGATCTCGGTGCTCGATGCGCCGCTCCCGGACTCGTCGGCGGCACCGTTCTTGCCATTGCGCGGCGGCCGCTCGTGCACCACCGTGTTGGGCGGATCGTCGGGATTTGGGCTCTCGTCACCGTCGTCGCCCGAACCCGATTTACGGCGGCGGCGCCTGCGGCGACGGCGGCTGCCACCCTCCGGCGACCCGTCGTCACCGGCGTCGGAATCATCCGAGTCGTCAGAATCCTGGCCGTCGTCGTAGTCAGATTCAGCCGAGTTCGATCGCTTCTGGCCGCGATGTTGCGCCTCGTCGTCGTCGTCGTCGTTTTGGTTGTCCGGTCCGCCCTGTTCACCACGTCCGCGGCCACGACCTCTACGGCCACGTCGCCGCCGCCGGCCGGCCGGCCGATCGGACTGCTCCTCGTCGTCGTTGTCGGAATCGTCGGAGTCGGTGCCGTCGTCGGCGCTGCCGTCGTCGTCTTGCTCGATCGGCTGCGGCGCGACGAACAGCGGCATGTAGTGGGGCCGCTCGGTCGCGGTCTCCAGCATCAGCCGTGATTCCGGTTCGTCGACTGCGGCGGTTTCGATGCTTTCGGCCCCAACCGCGGCGTTGGGCGCACTGCGGTCGGTGGTGTCAGTGCTTGGTGGGGGCTGGGCGGCGGCCAGCAGGTCGCGTACCCGGACCGCGTCATCGCGGTCCACGGTGGAGTGTGCGCTGCGGATCCGACCATCGAGTTCGCTCAGCGCGTCCAGCACCCGCTTGCTGGTCGTTCCCAGCGTCCGCGCCAGCGAATGCACTCTCAGGCGGTCCGGCAGTTCCTCGCGCCGAGCGGGCTCTTGTGATGGGTCTGCGGGGGGTGCACCGTCTACCACGTATTCTCCTCAAGCCCCCGGGCGCGTCTTTGCGACGCGGCCACGCGAGGGCTTCGCTATGGGCCCGGGCCACTTCTCCCGGGCTTGTGATGGTCTCGCCCCGAGCGCTTCGTCGAACTCACTCGGCGCCGTGCTGAATGTCGGCCTGACATGCCGCGCACCATCACGCGATGGTCGCGCTTGTCCAAGTCTTCATTCGGGTGTCTGACACCGATCCGGCGACGTTCACCCGTCATCAGTATCCCACATCACCCCACCGGCTCACTCCCCCCGGAGCCAGGGCGCGCCGTAAACCGCTCAAAGCCCTGGTAAGGGCCCTGGTGGCGGAGTTAAACGGAGGGGAACCAGAGTGCGATTTCGCGCTTGGCAGACTCGATCGAATCGGACCCGTGCACCAGGTTGAATTGCGTTTCGAGCCCGAAGTCGGCCCGGATGGTGCCGGGCGCGGCCTTGTCAACCGGGTCCGTACCACCCGCGAGCTGCCGAAACGCGGCGATCGCCCGTGGTCCCTGCACCACCGCGGCCACCACCGGTCCGGAAGTGATGAACTCCAGCAAAGAGTCGAAGAAGGGTTTGCCTTCGTGTTCCGCGTAGTGCTGGGCCGCCAGGTCTTGGCTGACGTTCCGAAGCTCCAGCGCGGCGATCGTGAGGCCTTTTCGTTCGATGCGGCCGATGATTTCCCCCACCAGCCGGCGCTCGACGGCGTCCGGCTTGATCAGTACCAGTGTCCGTTCGGTCACGGCGGCCAGCGTACAGCCCAGGTCGCGCTCAGTCCGCCGGTGACTTCCCGGCTTGGTGCCCTACCGCTGACGACGCCGTACTTCCGCGCGGAAGTAGGCGATCAGCACCCACAATCCGGTGAACAGCACGCCGATGAATCCCACACCCGGGTACACCATGAAGCCCGCCAGCACAAACACCTGCACGCCCAGGTTCGCCCAGATTGCCCACGATCTGCGCTGCAGGCCGGCCAGCAGGATGAGCAAGGAGGCCAGGCCGATCAAGTAGCCCAGCGAAGCCGGCGTCAGGCCGCCGCCGACCGACCCCACCACCGGTAGCGCCAGCAGCACCACGATCGCCTCCAGGATCAGCGTCGCGGCCATCACCGCAGCGAAGCTCCGCCACGGGTCGGCCGGTGGCGCCGGGTTCCGTTCCTGCGGGCTCTCGGGCGAGTCCGGGCCGGTCATTCCGGATCACGACCAAACAGGGTTCGTGCCGCCCCGGCGGTGATGACCGAGCCGGTGATGACGATCCCGCTGCCGGAGAATGCCTCCGCCGCCCCGTCCACCGCAGCATCGTCGACCAGCGCGGTCGCGACCTCGATGGCGTCGCGCAGGTTCTCGGCGGTCGTCACCCGCTCGGGCCCGAACCGCTCCCGCGCCGCCAGCTCCAGCGACTCGACGTCCAGCGCCCGTGGCGACCCGTTGTGGGTCACGACGACCGAATCGAACACCGGCTCCAGCGCGGCGAGGATGCCGCCCACATCCTTGTCGCCCAGCACGCTCAGCACGCCGACCAGGAACCGGAAATCGAACTCGCCCTCGAGCGTCTGCGCCAGCGCGGCCGCACCGGCCGGATTGTGCGCGGCGTCGATGAACACCGTGGGCGCGCTGCGCATCCGTTCCAGCCGGCCGGGGCTGGTCACCGCGGCGAAGCCGGCCCGGACAGCCTCGACGTCGAGCTGACGCTGTGCGCCAGCACCGAAGAATGCCTCGACCGCCGCCAGCGCCACCACCGCGTTGTGCGCCTGATGTTCGCCGTGCAGCGGCAGGTAGACATCGGAGTAGACACCGCCGAGACCCTGAAGCTGCAGCACCTGTCCACCGATCGCAACCTGACGGCCCAACACCGCGAACTCCGAATCCTCGCGGGCCACCGCGGCATCGGCTTGTATGGATCGGGCCAACAACACTTCCATCGCCTCGGGTACCTGACGCGCGATGACCGCGACGGTATCCGGCGAACCCGCAGGGGCAGCGGTGATTATGCCGGCCTTCTCGCCGGCGATCCCGGCGATATCGTCGCCGAGGTATTCGACATGGTCGATGGCGATCGGGGTGATGACCGCAACCGGCGCGTTGATCACGTTGGTGGCATCCCAACGTCCGCCCAGCCCCACCTCGACCACCGCGACCTCGACCGGCGCATCGGCGAACGCGGCGAATGCCATCGCGGTCAGGACCTCGAACTTGCTCAGGCGCGGGCCCGCCCCAGAAGGTGAAGCGTGCGACTGCCCATCGATCATTTGCACGAACGGCTCGATCTCCCGGTAGGTCGCCACATACCGTGCCGGACTGATCGGTTTCGAATCGATCGCGATGCGTTCGACCGCCGACTGCAGGTGCGGGCTGGTGGTTCGACCGGTACGCCGGTGCAATGCGGTGAGCAGGGCGTCGACCATCCGCGCCACCGAGGTCTTACCGTTGGTGCCCGCGATGTGGATCGACGGGTAGCCGAGTTGAGGTGAGCCGAGCAAGTCCATCAACGCACTGATCCGGGTCAGGCTCGGCTCGATGCGCGTCTCCGGCCAGCGTTGATCGAGCAGGTGCTCAACCTGCAATAGGGACGCGATCTCGTCCGGTGTGGGAGCGACGTTCGCACCGGGTTCCCACTCGGGCTGCTCGGTCATTGCAGTCCGGCCAGCCTCGCAGTGATCCGGTCGGTCTCCTCCTGGGCCATCCGCTGACGATCACGGATCTTACCGACGACGTCTTGCGGGGCCTTGGCCAGGAAATCCGCATTGGTCAATTTGGCGGCGGTTGATGTCAGCTCCTTTTGCGCTGCGGCCAAATCCTTTTCCAGGCGGCGGCGCTCTGCGGCGACGTCGATGGTGCTCGAGGTATCCAGTTCGACGACGACGGTGCGGTCCATGGCGGGACCAAGCCGCACCTCCAATGACACCGCTGAACGGAAATCGGGGCCCGGCGTGGTGAGCCATGCCAGCGATGTCACGGCGGCGACCTGAGCGCTCAGATCGGCATCCTCGACACCGGCCAACCGGGCCGGCACCTTCTGCCGATCGGCCAAACCCTGATCGCTACGAAACCGACGGACCTCGGTGACCAGCTTTTGCATGTCGCTGATGCGTTGTGCGGCAACCGTATCCAGGGCTATGCCCGACGGCCTCGGCCAGTCGGCGATGACTAGTGACTCCTGGCCCGTCAGGGCCTGCCACAACGCCTCGGTGAGGAATGGAATGACCGGATGCAGCAACCGCAGCAGCGTGTCCAGTACGGCGGCCAGCACGGCGGTGGTGTGTGTGAATCCTTCGGCCAGCTGCGTCTTGGCCAATTCGACGTACCAGTCACAGAATTCGTCCCATGCGAAATGGTAGAGCGCCGCGCATGCCTGGCTGAACTCGTAGCCATCGAAGGCCGAGTCGACCTCGGCCCGAACCTGTTCCAGCCGCCCCAGGATCCACCTGTCGGCATCGGTCAAGTCGGCCTGATCCGGCAACGGCCGCACCGCCGCGCCATTGAGCAATGCATAGCGAGTGGCGTTGAACAGCTTCGTGCAGAAGTTACGGGACGCTCGGACGTGATCCTCACCGATCGCCAAGTCGCCACCGGGGCTGGCACCACGCGCCAACGTGAACCGCAGTGCGTCGGCACCGAATTCCTCCACCCAATCCAGTGGATCGATCACGTTTCCCTTGGACTTGCTCATCTTGCGGCCGGATTCATCACGAATCAGGCCGTGCAAGAAGACATCGCTGAACGGGACCTGCGGGCCGCGACGGCCGCCGAGCGTGATGGCATCGTCGTCGCCGACGAAGGTCCCGAACATCATCATCCGGGCCACCCAGAAGAACAAGATGTCGTATCCGGTAACCAAAACGCTTATAGGATAGAACTTTTCCAGCTCCGGAGTTTGATCCGGCCAGCCCAAAGTGGAGAACGGCCACAACGCGGACGAGAACCAGGTGTCCAGCACGTCGGGATCCTGCTCCCAGCCCTCGGGGGGTGTTTCGTCCGGACCGACGCAAACCTGTTCACCGCCCGGCCCGTACCAGATCGGGATGCGATGGCCCCACCAGAGCTGCCGCGAGATACACCAGTCGTGCATGTCGTCGACCCAGGCGAACCAGCGCGATTCCAGGCTGGCGGGATGAATCACGGTGTCGCCGTTACGTACCGCGTCGCCGGCCGACTTGGCTAGCGATTCCACCCGAACCCACCACTGCAGCGAAAGGCGCGGCTCGATCGGCTCGCCGCTGCGCTCGGAATGCGCGACGCTGTGCAGATAGGGCCGTTTCTCCTCCACGATCCGCCCCTGGGCGGCGAGAGCCTCCCGCACCGCGACACGCGCCTCGAAGCGGTCCATGCCGTCGAATTGCGTTCCCGTGCCTGTGACCCGGCCCTTGGTGTCCAAGATCGAGATCATCGGCAGCTCGTGACGCAGCCCGATCTCGAAGTCGTTCGGGTCGTGGGCGGGCGTGACTTTGACCGCGCCGGTGCCGAATTCGGGATCCACATGCTCGTCGGCGACGATGATGAGCTGCCGGTCGATGAAGGGGTGCGCAACGGTGGTGCCCACCAGGCGGCGGTAGCGCTCGTCGTCGGGGTGCACAGCGATCGCGGTATCGCCCAGCATCGTCTCGACCCGGGTGGTGGCCACCACGACGTGCGGTTGCGAATCGTCCAGCGAGCCATACCTGAACGACACCAGCTCGCCTTCGACGTCAAGGTAGTTGACTTCCAGGTCGGAGATCGCCGTCTGAAGTACCGGTGACCAGTTGACCAGCCGCTCGGCCCGATAGATCAGCCCGGCATCGTAGAGCCGCTTGAACACGGTCCGCACCGCCCGCGACAAGCCCTCGTCCATGGTGAACCGGTCACGACTCCAGTCCACCCCGTCACCGAGCCGGCGCATCTGGCCACCGATGGCACCGCCGGACTCACGTTTCCAGTCCCAGACCTTGTCGATGAACAGCTCCCGGCCGAAATCCTCCTTGGTCTTGCCGTCGATCGCGAGTTGCTTTTCCACCACGCTTTGCGTCGCGATGCCCGCGTGATCCATGCCCGGCTGCCACAGCACCTCATAGCCCTGCATGCGCTTGCGACGGGTCAGGGCGTCCATCATCGTGTGTTCCAGCGCGTGGCCCATGTGTAAGCTGCCGGTCACGTTCGGCGGCGGCAGCACAATCGAGTACGCGGGTTTGGCGCTAGTCGGGTCCGCCGTGAAGTACCCGGCGTCCAGCCATTTCTGGTAGATCGCGCTTTCAGCCGCACCGGGGTCCCACGACTTGGGCAGGTCGTTGTCGGAGCTGCGGCTGGCGGTCACTCGTCAATTCTAGGGAGCGCCCTTCACCCCCATGTAAGTGCCCAAATAGCAGGTGAGCGGGCTCACCCAGCTAGCCGGTCGACCTGCAATGACACACCGGCGGCGGGGAAACGTGCCAGCAACGCGTCACCCATCGCGGCCGCGGGTGTGAGCACGCCGCGCAGGTCGGACAGCTTGTCACGGTCCAATGCCAGCGCAAGTCCGCACTCACCCAACAGCACCGAGGTCGCCTTGTAGCCGGGATCCCCCCGCTGCTCCATGCGTGCCACGTAACGGGCGCCGGTCGTTGTGGTGGTGTAGGTCTCAATCCGGTAGTAGCCGCGCTCCCGAGCCGCCGCACTCGGGCCCGTCCCGGGTTTGGGCACCATGCGCTCCACCAGCCGACGCGGCAGCAGCCGGAAGTAGCGGCTGCCCAGTCCGAAGGTTGCGTTGCCAACCCCCGTGACGACGGCGGATGCCACTGGTGCGATGACCGATGACCCCAGGCTCATGCTCTCGCTGTAGCGGAACTGGCGGCCGTACGCCCAGTCCAGTAATGCGTTGCTGCGGCGCACGATTCGGGTGTTGTAGGGCGCCATCACGAATCCTGCCGTCCACAGACCGGCTAGCTCGGGCGCGATCTGGCGACCGCGCCGCAACGGCAGGTCCGGCTGCGGTCCAACTTCGGGTTCGGCGCTGCGGTCGGTGCTCAGCGTGTAAGGGTCGGCTAGTTGGCGGCGTGCGTCGAGATCTTTAGAGGAGGTGCTCAGCACTTCCAGCATCGACGCGATGGTGCCGCCGGAGAGGCCGCCCGAGAAGGACCGGACGACGAGATCGGTGCCGTCGAGCTCGCCGGCCGCATCGTCTCGAGTTGCCCGGTACAGCGCATACACACTGAGATCGGAAGGGACCGAATCAAATCCGCAGGCATGGACGATGCGCGCGCCGGTGTCGGCGGCCTGCTTGTGGTATAGGTCGATGCTGTCGCGGACGAACATCGCCTCACCGGTCAGGTCGGCGTAATCGGTGCCCGCCGCGGCGCACGCGGCCACCAGCGGCAACCCGTAGCGCGTGTAGGGGCCGACCGTGGTGACGACCACCCGGGTGCGGGCCGCCATCTCGTTCAGCGTCGACGGTGACGTGGCATCGGCGGCCAGAAGCGGCCAGGACTGCGCGGATTCACCCAACGTGTCGCGAATGGCGCGCAAGCGTTCTGTTGACCTGCCGGCCAGCGCGACCCGTGTGTCGGGCCCTGACCTGGCCAGGTATTCGGCGGTCAGCTTCCCGACGAAGCCGGTCGCCCCATACAACACGATGTCGAATTCGCGCGCCGTTGCGGTCACCGGCCCGACGCTACCCGACGGGTGACCGGTACGTCCGCGCCCATGGCCCTGAGATGAATGGAGTGCCGGGCCCGATGCCCGGCACTCCATTCATGTGTGCGGCGGCGAAGCCGCCGGTTGCGGCAATGAATCAGCCGCGACTACCGCAGACCGGCCAAGCACCAATGCCCTGCGAGTGCAGCACGTTCTCCGCCACCCGGATCTGCTCCTCGCGGCTGGCGTTGGCCGCAGACCCCGAGCCACCGTTGGCGTGCCAGGTGCCGGGGGTGAACTGCAGGCCGCCGTAGTAGCCGTTGCCGGTGCTGATCGACCAGTTCCCGCCCGACTCGCACCGCGCGATGGCGTCCCAATTGACGCTGTACGCGATCGGTGCCGGCGGCGGGGCATCCGCACCCGGAGGCGGCGGCACACCCGGAGCCGGAGGCGGCGGGGGAAGAGCCGGATCAAAGCCCGCAGG
>CAYNLB010000113.1:0-6497 GCA_964397935.1 uncultured Mycobacterium sp. | reverse complement strand
GTCGGATCCGCCATGGCGGTGGCCGATGGGACGGTCACGAGCATGCCGGTAACCGTGGCGAGCATGAGCGTCTTAAGGACGTTCCTCAATATTGTTTCCTTTCGCGGTGCGCGCGCGCCAAAGCAAGCCCACGGCTGTGGGCTGAAGGGGGTTGGTTTCTCCCGAATGGGTGCTCTGGAACGTGCCGTCTGGTTCCGGCACGACAGCGGCGGGCCTGATCTGCCCGGCGGGCTGCTACCCAACGGCTGCGGACTGGCTTCTGCACTCCGCAGCCCCGCTCACACGCGGGTCCGTGGATTCAATTTTCGTTACTCTTTCGTGACCCGTTTGAGGGCTAACAGGGACCGTACGAGACCCGAGGCCATTCGTCATGTCCGGGAAATAGATATCTCGTTTCGGTAACGAGCCGATCACAGCGCAGTCGCAGATTAATTATCCCAGGTCAGCGGCAGCTTTTGTGCTTATACCCGGCGACGCTCATCTTGATCGAATTGTGAGTCGAATCACGACGATTTTGTGAGCTGGCACACTGGGTTGCGGTGGGGCGATCCGGCCGCCACGTCCTTGCCGGACTCGATATATCGAACGTGGATCGGCGGAGCGTACAGGAAGTCGCCCTGGTGCCCCTCCACGCGCCGCGGTGATCCGGAGCAGGATTCCAATAACGTCACCCAATTGATCACTGCCGCAACATCATCGGGCATGATTTACGTTCCGCGTCCGGGCCCTGCGTAACCGTCGTCGATGACGCCTGCTTGCCGTGATGTCTATTCTGACAACAGTTCTCGGTAAATTATGTTTAACCACAGAGCTTTTCAGCGAAGTGCAACGCCGGCGACACGGTCTTGCCGCAGGCGTTGCGCCACCACCGGGCGATACCGACATCGTAGCGGGGTGGCTCGCGATCGAACCGGGGCAAATTTGCTGCAGATTGGAGGGCATCCGGTCAGCAGTGAACGAACCGCCAAATACGACCCGATTATACGCAATCGCCGCGGCTCGAGATATTCGCCGCGCCAACAGATCACAACGCTTGAGCAAATTGATATACCAGACCGCTAAGGATCGACTAGCGTACCAATTGAACGAGGGCCAGCAAAAATTGTAATTATGTCGAATAAACTAGGGAATTATTGTCGCGACGCGCAATTACACAGACTTGTGCCACAAACTGCTGAAAGTCCAGGCCGCGAAGTTCCGCCGGCTCGACGGGCAGGCGAAGCTACGGTCAGCCGTGGGGCTGTGCCAGCGCGCGCAACTCGGCGCCAGTGTTGACATTGGTCAGCGGCTTCGAATCCGATGTCACGATGCGCTGGGTGTCCGATGCGTCGACCAGGGCGCGCATCTTGCGCTCGCCGGCGGCGACCAGGGCGTCGACACGGTCTGCCAGGTCGGTCCGGTATACCGCGGCCAGGTAGTGGTCCTGGCCATCCCATGGCAACACCACTTCCGCACCGGTCTCAACGGCCCGACGGACAAGATCATCGATGAGGTCGACGTCCAGAAACGGCATGTCGACGGCGCACACGAAGGCGAGCCGAGCGCCAGCGTCGGCGGCGGCCCGCAATGCCCGGCCGGTCGCCGGTAGCGGCCCCAGCCCCCGCAGTTCGTCGCGCATGACACGAGCCTGCAGTTCGGGCAGCGGCTGACCCTGGGCGGCCATCACGAAAACCGGGTCGCAGCGCTGACCGAGAACGCCAACCACGTGCTCAACCATGGTGGTGGCAGTGGCCCCGCCGAGAGACCCGGGAATCGGGAGACTGGCCTTATCGCGTCCCATGCGTCGCGATGCGCCGCCAGCAAGTACTACCCCGGCCAGTGAAACTGCGTCGGGCACGGACTCAGCCACCTCAGTCGACGGTCCAGGTGTCGCGCCCACGCAGCAGCGATTGCAGGGCGACGGTGTCAAATGGCGTCGATGTCTGCGCGGCACGGACCTGAGAGCGCGCCGCGTCATCGTACGTAGGCCGGCTCACGTTGCGGAAGATGCCTAGCACGGTGTGGTCGAGATTCTGATCGGACAGCCGGGACAGCACGAAGGCGTAGGCCGAGTCATCGGCGTGCGCATCATGCACCACGATCTCTTCGACGGCGACGTCGGCGGTCTTGGCCACGTCGAGACCGAAGCCGGACCGCACTACGCAGTATTCGCCGTTGTTGCCGAACACGATCGGCTCGCCGTGACGGACATTGATCACCCGCTCTTCGGCGCCCTCCTTGCGCAGCACGTCAAACGAGCCATCATTGAAGATCGGGCAGTCTTGCAGGATCTCAACCACCGCAGCACCGCGGTGTTCAGCAGCGGCGCGCAGCACCTCCGATAGCCCGTTGCGGTCGGAGTCCAGTGCGCGGGCGACGAACGTCGCCTCGGCGCCCACCGCCAATGACACCGGGTTGAACGGCTGGTCCAGCGACCCCATCGGCGTCGACTTGGTGACCTTGCCGACCTCGGAGGTGGGTGAATACTGGCCTTTGGTCAACCCGTAGATCCGGTTGTTGAAGAGCAGGATCGTGATGTTGACGTTGCGGCGAAGTGCGTGGATCAGGTGGTTGCCGCCGATCGACAAGGCGTCGCCGTCACCGGTGACCACCCATACCGACAGGTCCTCGCGAGCCAGCGCCAGACCGGTCGCGATCGCGGGCGCGCGCCCATGGATCGAGTGAAATCCGTAGGTTTCGAGGTAGTACGGAAACCGGCTGGAGCAGCCGATACCGCTGATGAACACGATGTTCTCGCGCCGCAACCCGAGTTCGGGCAGGAAGTTGCGGATGGTGTTGAGGATGACATAGTCACCACAGCCCGGGCACCAACGGACCTCTTGGTCGCTGGTGAAGTCCTTGGCCTTCTGCGGCTGGTCCACAGCGGGCACGCAAGCGTTTTTGGTCGACCCTGTGGTCAACCCGAGGTCTGTGCCCGCCAGATTGCCGATAACGCCCGTCATGCGCTAGCTCCCGATCCAACTGTTGCTGCCGCCATTCTGGCGACCATCGTCTTGTCTTGCTCGATTTCGGCCAGTGTGCCGGCAAGCGCGGCGCGGATAACCCGCCCAATCTCATCGGCAAGGAACGCCAAACCCTGGACCTTGGTGACCGACTGCACGTCAACCAGATACTTGCCGCGAAGCACGAGCGACAGCTGGCCGAGGTTCATCTCCGGCGCCACCACCTGCGGGTAACGCCGCAAGACATCGCCCAAGTTCGCCGGGAACGGGTTGAGATGCCGGAGGTGCGCATGGGCGACCTTGGCGCCCCTGCGCCGCGCACGCCGGCAGGCTTCACCTATCGGACCGTACGAGCTGCCCCAGCCGATCAGCAGCAACTCGGCATCCCCGGTCGGATCGTCGACTTCGAGATCGGGAACTGAGATGCCGTCGATCTTGGCCTGGCGTAACCGAACCATCAGGTCGTGGTTGACCGGCTCATAGGAGATATTGCCCGTGCCGTTGGAAGCCTCCAGGCCACCGATGCGGTGCTCCAGGCCGGGAGTGCCCGGGATGGCAAATTGGCGAGCGAGCGTCTCGGGGTCGCGAGCATATGGCTCGAAGGGCTCGTCCGGCTTGGCGAAGGTGTGCTTGATCGGCTGCAGCGTGCCGACGTCCGGGATTCGCCAGGGCTCCGAGCCGTTGGCGATGGCGCCATCGGACAAAAGGATCACCGGGGTGTGATACGACACCGCGATACGCACCGCCTCGATCGCGGTTGCAAAACAGTCCGAGGGCGACCGTGGCGCCAGCACTGCAACCGGTGACTCCCCGTTACGGCCGTACAGCGCCTGCAGCAGGTCGGCCTGCTCGGTCTTGGTGGGCAGGCCGGTCGAGGGTCCGCCCCGCTGAACGTCGATGACCAGCAACGGCAACTCGGTCATCACACCAAGGCCGAGCGCTTCCGACTTGAGCGAGATCCCCGGCCCGGAGGTGCTGGTGACTCCCAGTGCACCACCGTAGGCGGCGCCCAGCGCCGCGCAGATACCGCCGATCTCGTCTTCGGCCTGGAAGGTGATCACGTTGAAGTTCTTGTGTTTGGAGAGCTCGTGCAGGATGTCCGACGCCGGCGTAATCGGGTAGCTGCCGAGCACGACTGGAATATCGGCCAGCTGACCCGCCGCGACGATGCCGTAAGCCAGTGCGGTGTTGCCGGAGATCTGGCGATATTCACCAGCGGGCAGGTCCGCCCGCGCAATTTCGTAAGTGGTACCGAAAACCTCGGTCGTTTCGCCGTAGTTCCAGCCCGCCTTGAGAGCCAGTATGTTGGCCTCCGCGACGTCGGGCTTGCGGGCGAACTTCTCCCGGATGAATTTTTCGCTGGTTTCTATGGGACGCCCGTACATCCAAGACAAAAGGCCCAGCGCGAACATGTTTTTGGCGCGCTGACCGTCTTTCTTGGACGCGCCGATCGTCTCGACGGCCCCGAGCGTCAGCGTGGTCATCGCGACCGAATGCAGCACGTAATCAGACAACTCGTCGGATTCGAGCGGGTTCGTTACGAAGCCCACCTTCGTCAGGTTGCGCTTGGTGAACTCGTCCGAATTCGCAATCACCATGCCACCGCGCGGCAAGTCGCCGATATTGGCCTTGAGCGCTGCTGGATTCATCGCTACGAGGACATCGGGTCGGTCGCCGGCGGTCAAGATGTCGTGATCGGCGATTTGAATCTGGAAGGACGAGACTCCGGGCAGTGTGCCTGCAGGAGCCCGGATCTCGGCAGGATAATTCGGCTGGGTCGCAAGGTCATTACCGAAAAGCGCTGCCTCCGATGTGAACCGGTCACCGGTGAGCTGCATCCCATCGCCGGAGTCGCCCGCAAATCGGATGACGACTTGTTCCAGGCGCTGACGCTCGGACCCGTTATGAGACGCGCCATTATGGGAATCTGACCCGGCTCCGCTGCCGTTCGGATCCACGTCTCCGACCTCCACTTGTTCACCGCACAGCCACTTCGCCTACCTCAGGTTACGCGCAGTCGAAGCGGCTCCCCGGGCCACCACGGATTTATGTCACTGGCGGTACCGATTATGGCACTGCTTTTCTATGGGCGTGACCGTCTCAGCCCACTCACCCGCGGCGTGTCAGCAGCCAAAACCCGAAGTCAGCGAGTCGATGGCGGTGCAGACGAGACCAGCTGTGGTATTGGTCACGTCAGTCACGGTGTTTCGTCACACCCTCCCGCTCGCCGCAATTCGCTGCCGGGTTGACGGGTACGGTTTCGGGCATCGCGACCAGGTACAGGACGAAGCCCGCGCCGGCGAGAGCGCCGAGTGCTACGAAAGCGGTGTTGTAGCCAGCGACGACGACGACCCACCCGGAAGCATAGTTTGACAACGCGGCACCAACGCCCGATGCCGTGGTTATCGCCCCGAGGCTGATATTGAAGTGGCCGGTTCCGTGTGTGATGTCCTGGACGACAAGCGGAAACAACGCCCCGAAAATGCCGGCTCCGATGCCATCGAGGAGCTGCACGCCGACTAGCCAGTACGAGTCGTCCGACAGCGTGTAGAGGAAACCCCGCGCCGTCAGGACAGCGAATGCCACCAAGAAAATCGGCTTCCGCCCCCAGACGTCGGCCTTGGTTCCGGTCAGATACGCCACCGGCACCATGACCAACTGCGCGGCAACGATGCACCACGACATCAGCGCCGTTCCCTCGGCCTTGTTGTGCAGCGCCAACACCTGGCCGACCAACGGCAGCATGGCCGCGTTGGCGAAGTGAAAAGCAACGACCGCCGCCGCGAAGATCATCAACCTCCGGTTTTGCAGCAGCACCGCGAATCGCGACGGCTGCTTGTGCGGCTGTCCGGGAGCATGATCCATACCGCGCGCCACGTCGTGGTCTATCGCGTTGTGGGGGATCCGCAATGTTGCCAACACACTCATCGCCGCCATGCCGGCGAGCACCCAAAACACCACTACTGGCCCGAAGAAGAAGGCCAGCCCGCCGGTCACGCCCGCGGCCGCCGCATTCCCGGCGTGGTTGAACGATTCGTTGCGCCCAATCCGCCTGGCGAACAGCTGTGGGCCGACGATGCCCAACGTGATCGCGGCTAACGCGGGCGCGAAAACCGAGCTGGCGATCCCGGTAAGGACCTGCAGCAACGAGATCGAACTGAAGTCCGGAAAAAGCGGCATCGCCAACGCGCTGGCGGTAACTAGAACCGCACCGGTGATGACCAGCGCTCGCTTGGCCGTGGTCCGGTCTACCAACGCACCCATCGGCGTCTGCGCCACGATCGCCGCGATGCCGCCGACCGCCATGACGAACCCGATCGAGGCTTGGTCCCAATTGCTGGTCACCAGCAGGTAGATCGACAGGTAGGGGCCCAAGCCATCGCGAACATCGGCCAGCGAGAAGTTCACCAGGTCCAGCGCGTGGGCCACTCGCCGTGACACGGGATCGACGGCCGGCGACTCGCTGCTCAAGGCCCCACCTGACAGGGCCCCGGCGAGTCGGCTTGGTCTCGCCGACTCGCTATCGGATTCGCCCTGCACCGTCTAGGGCGCTAG
>CAYNLB010000112.1:0-15144 GCA_964397935.1 uncultured Mycobacterium sp. | reverse complement strand
GGGTCGGAAATGGAGCGAGATGTCAGGAGCATCATCGGCAGCCCGAGCAGCAGTGCCGCCAGTGAGATCACCAAAATCAGCACGTCCAGTGAGGCGGACTTCGCGATGAGCCAGCCGTGGGAGCGCAGGACGACAAAGGTCGCGGTGACGCCGATGGGAAGTGCGCTGCACAGCAACCACAACAGAATCAGCCTGGCGAACACACTGGGTACCGCCACCTGGGGCTCGCACCCTCGAGTAGCGGCTCCGATGATCGGCCGCAGAATGCGTTGCGTGAGCAACAGACCGGCGCCCGCGGCAGCCGGGCCGCCGAACAGCACGCCGAGCAGAACGGGAAGAAGCAGCGCCGACCCCGCTGCACGATTCAGCAACATCGATATTCCGCCGCTGACGGCCCAGGTCCCCGACAGGATGACCGCCTGGTGGCGCACGAGTTTCATTGCGGCTTGCCGTTGCTGCGGATTTGGTTCGTCCCCGGCGACGAACCACTGCAGCGTGGGAGCGAGATCCAGCACGCCCGCTACCGCGACGCCGACGATAGCCAGTACGCTCAGTACCACGATCACTACCACGTTGTGCTTGGTGAAGAAGACGCTGGTGTGGCCCCCGATCGGGACCAAGATGGCCGACGCGTCGAGCAGGCCGACGAGGTAGGCCAACGCAAGACCGATCGCATATTGAAGCGACAACCTACGAACGGACTTTCGCTGCCCCGCAACGGGTGCCGCCGCTGGATCAGCCAATCGTCGCGCACCCCAACCCCGAAGCCAGCCCGCTGCGATCACCCCAGCTGCGCGTGGCCCGAACTTTTTTCTAGGCACCGTTATTCGGCCCGCCCGAATTCTGGCCCGGGATGTCGGTGATCGGGAAGTTGGGCATCGGCTTGGGTGAGGGCGTGTTGGGCAACGGCGGGATCTCGCTGGCCTGGATGTCATGGAGCACGTTGGCGGGCAACCCATTCTCCCGACCGCCGTAACTGCTCCCGGGCGCCCGCGGCCCGAGTAGTTCGCTGACCGTTACCAACCGGTAGCCGTTGGCCTTGAGCACCGGGATGAACTGGTACACCAGGTCGACGGTGCTCGAGTAGGTGTCGTGAAACAGCACCACCGAGCCGGGCCTGATGTAGGTCATCAGCACGGACCGTGTCGCGGCCGTGTTTGAGTCGTTTACCCAATCGAAAGGTATGACATCCCAGAGGATTTCGGCTAGCCCAAACCGGCCGGCGGTCTGGCGGATCGCGGCGTTGGACAGTCCGCCGGCGGGGCGATACAGGTTCGGCGTCTGGCCGGTCGCGGCTTTGATCGCGTCGTTGGCCTTGGAAAACTGGCCAGCGATGTCCTCGGCAGGAATCGTCGTCATGTTGGGGTGTTCCCACGTGTGGCTGCCGATCTCCATGCCCGCGTCGGCGATGCGCTTGGCCCCCGCCGGGTTGGCCGCCACCTTGTTGCCGATCAGAAAGAACGTGGCCTTGGCGTCGTCGTCCTTCAGGATCTCCAGCAGCCGATCGTCGAACGGGCTCGGCCCGTCATCGAACGTCAGGGCTACGCACTTGACCACCGAGCAACTGAGGTCTTCGGCGCGCGTCACATGACCGGTCAGGCCGCCGACCACCAGCACCGCAACTGCCGCCAGCACACCGAAAACGGTGCGCCAATAGCGCCAGGCCTGGCTCTCGGGTCGTTTCGGCACGCTCGAAGCCTACCGGCATTGCGGGTGAAAGCTGGGTGTCGGCTGTGCACACGGGGCGGCAAGAAAGCGTCAAACCCCGCCGTCAGAGCACGCTCGAGCCCAGTCCGGGCCGCAGTCAGCGCGGTCCGGCGATCTCCTCGAGCATCTCGGTGACCAGCGCCGCGATCGGGGACCGCTCGCTGCGCAGCAGGGTGATGTGGGCGAACAGGGGATGGCCTTTGAGCTTCTCGATCACCGCCGCAACCCCGTCGTGGCGGCCCACCCGCAGGTTGTCGCGCTGGGCGATGTCATGGGTCAGCACCACCCGCGAACCCGTGCCCAACCGGGACAACACGGTCAGCAAGACATTGCGCTCCAGCGACTGTGCTTCATCGACGATGACGAACGAGTCGTGTAGTGACCGACCCCGGATATGGGTCAGCGGCAGCACTTCGAGCATGCCCCGGGCAAGTACCTCCTCGAGCACCGCAGGGCTGGCCAATCCCTCGAGGGTGTCGAATACCGCCTGCGCCCAGGGGCCCATCTTCTCGGCCTCGCTACCGGGCAAGTAGCCCAACTCCTGGCCACCCACGGCGTAGAGCGGACGGAACACCACCACCTTGCGCTGTGTCCGCCGTTCCAGCACCGCCTCCAGACCCGCACACAATGCCAGCGCGGACTTCCCGGTGCCCGCTTTACCGCCCAACGACACGATGCCCACCGACTCGTCGAGCAGCAGGTCCAGCGCAACCCGCTGCTCGGCGGACCGACCACGCAGTCCGAACACCTCGCGGTCGCCGCGCACCAACTGGACCCGTTTCGCGGCGGTGACCCGGCCAAGCGCATGGGAGCTACCACCCAGCAGCCGAACGCCGGTGTGACAGGGTAGGTCCCGAGCTTCGGCCGAGTCGATTTCGCCGTCGGCAAAGAGCGTGTCGATGTCCTCTGCAGCGGTCTCGATCTCGGCCATCCCCGACCATCCGGAGGCCACCACGTCTTGCGCGTGGTATTCGTCGGCGGCCAGGCCCACCGCGGCAGCCTTGACCCGGAGCGGAATATCCTTGCTGACCAACGTAACTCGCCTGCCTTCGGCGGCGAGGTTGGCGGCACAACTCAAGATCCGGGAATCATTGTTGTCGGTGCGGAAGCCGGCGGGCAAGACCGCCGGGTCCGTGTGGTTGAGTTCAACGTGAAGCGTACCGCCTTGCGTTCCAACGGGAATGGGCTGATCCAGCCGTCCGTGCTCGAGCCGAAGATCGTCGAACAGCCGCAGGGCCTGACGGGCGAACCAGCCCAGCTCGTGGTGATGGCGTTTGGCCTCCAGTTCGCTGATCACCACTAGCGGAACCACCACCTCGTGCTCGGCGAACCGGCTGCACGCCCAGGGATCGGACAACAGCACGGACGTGTCGATCACGTAGGTCCGGATATCGGTCACGTAGCGCTCCTCGAGCGGGATGAGCCCGCGCGGACCCGCACGAGCATGTTTGCGGGAGCCGCAGCACCAGGACCGGGGCCGGTCCTGCCGTAGTGATGACGGAAGGTGCCGCCCTGGCAGCAGAGGATGTCGCTGGCCATCGACAACGACGCTACTCTCGTGGCCGCTCGGCCGCCGCGCAGGCGCGCCGAGGCCAGTTCGGCCGGGATGACCGGCGTGTGCCGGTGGGTGCCAGTCCGGGTTAACCGATGACGAATTGCTTCAGCGCAGGCTCGTCGGCCAAACCCCATGCGATGATGCGGTCGGAGATCGCGTGCCGCAACTGTTCTGGGCCGAAGATGCCCGCGTCGGCGACGTTTTGCACCTTGTCCTGGTAGGCGTCGATATCCGCGCCGACGACATCGAGATCGGCCGCGCGGGCAGCGATCGCCGCGATCGTCTCGTCGCGGGTGTAGTCGAGGCAGTGCGCGACCAGGTTCGCGAAGAACTCTTCGTGCCGCACTTCGTCCCGCGCGATCCGGTCGATGAGTCCGGCCAAGATGGGCTCCTCGAGCTGCGCGGCCAGGTTGCGGCAGAAAACGGCGTGGGTGCGCTCGGTGAACGCCATGTACACCAGGGTTTCGACCTGCGTGTACGTGTCGCCGCGATAGCCCTTCATGACGTGCTCGACGCGGGCCTCTTCGTTGGCGGTGGGGTCGACCTCCCGGGTCACCACCAGGTACTCCCGCAGCGCGATGGCGTGCAGGTGCTCCTCCGCGGTCCACCGGCCCAGCCAGCGACCCCACCACTCCTCGAGGATGAAGTGCTCGACGAGCTCGCGGTGATGTCCGGCAAGGTTGTCCTTGAGCAGCAGCAGGATCTCGCACGCGTCGGTGAAAACCTTGGGCAGGGTCACCTGGGACGGATCCCAATCGCGTCCGCCGAGGAAGGCGAAATTCTCGCCCCGCTCGAACGGTACGTAGTCATGAGCGAACCAAATGTCCTCGGTGTTGAGGTGGCGATCCATGTTCGCCTCGACGACCGGCTCGAGTTCCAGGGTCAGCGCATTAGCGACAGGTTTCTGTGCCATGAGGTAACTGTAACCCGCGGACACAGGTTCGTGAAATCGCCTTTCCGTGTCGCGGGCAATTGGTGACTTTGGTCCTTTCGCCAGGCTAGCGGCCGACCAGCGCCCAGTCTTCGAGGCCCTCGTAGAGCGGGAAATCCCTGGCCAGCTGCGTCACCCGGTGCCGTAGCGCGGACAGATCCGCGGCGGTGCCGGCGGCGAGCGCCGTGGCGAGGATGTCGGCGACCTCGGTGAACTCGGCGTCCCCGAAACCGCGGGTGGCCAGCGCCGGCGTTCCGACCCGCAGGCCCGAGGTCACCATCGGGGGCCGGGGGTCGTTGGGCACCGCGTTGCGGTTGACCGTGATACCGATCCCGTGCAGCAGATCCTCGGCCACTTTGCCGTCGAGCGGGGAGTCACGCAGGTCGACCAGGACCAGATGGACGTCGGTACCCCCGCTGACCACCGACACACCGGCCTTGGCGACCTCGGGGGCCGACAGCCGATCGGCGATGATGCGGGCACCCGACAGCGTGCGGCGTTGGCGATCGGCGAACTCGGGGGTGCCGGCAATCTTGAGCGCGACGGCCTTGGCCGCGACGACGTGCATCAGCGGCCCGCCCTGTTGACCGGGGAAAACGGCCGAGTTGATGGACTTGGCGTACTCCTGCTTGCCCAGGACCATGCCGGAACGCGGCCCGCCGAGCGTCTTGTGCACGGTCGTGGACACCACGTCGGCGTGCGGCACCGGCGACGGGTGCAGGCCCGCGGCGACCAGGCCCGCGAAGTGCGCCATGTCCACCCACAGCTTGGCGTCGACCTCATCGGCGATCGACCGGAACGCCGCGAAGTCGAGAATCCGCGGATACGCCGACCACCCCGCGATGATCACCTTGGGGCGGAACTCGAGGGCCTTGGCCCGCACCGCGTCCATGTCCACCAAATGCGTCGTCGGATCCACACCGTAAAAGCCGGTCTCGTACAACTTGCCGGAGAAGTTGAGCTTCATGCCGTGGGTAAGGTGGCCGCCGTTGGCGAGGTCGAGCCCAAGCAGCCGCTCCCCCGGCGTCATCAGCGCGTGCAGCACGGCGGCGTTGGCCTGCGCGCCCGAATGCGGCTGTACGTTGGCGAAGTCGGCACCGAACAGCTCCTTGGCCCGGTCGCGGGCGATGTTCTCCACGACATCGACGTACTCGCAGCCGCCGTAGTAGCGCCGGCCGGGCAGCCCCTCGGCGTACTTGTTGGTCAGCACGCTGCCCTGGGCCTGCAGCACCGAGCGCGGCACGAAATTCTCGGACGCGATCATTTCCAGGGTGTCCCGTTGCCGGTGCAGTTCCCTGTCCAGCAACTCGGCGATATCGGGGTCGACCTCGGCGAGCGGGTCCGACATCACAGAGGCGGTGCGAGCGTCAGGTGCAGCAGTCACGGGCGCCAGTCTATCCAGCGGCACTATTAGCCAGCCCAGCCGTCACGCAGCCGCGCGCTCCTGCAAGACTGGCACCATGCCGCGGCTTAGCGAGCCGAGCCCGTATGTGGAGTTCGACCGGAAGCAATGGCGTGCGCTTCGTATGTCGACGCCGCTGGCCCTCACCGAAGAGGAACTGGTCGGGCTGCGCGGCCTGGGCGAGCAGATCGACCTGCTCGAAGTCGAAGAGGTTTACCTGCCGCTGGCCCGGCTGATCCATCTTCAGGTCGCCGCGCGGCAGCGGCTGTTTGCCGCCACGGCGGAATTCCTCGGCGAACCGCAACAGAACCCGGACCGCCCCGTGCCGTTCATCATCGGGGTAGCCGGCAGCGTGGCGGTCGGCAAGTCCACGACCGCGCGTGTGCTGCAGGCACTGTTGGCCCGCTGGGATCATCATCCGCGAGTGGACCTGGTCACCACCGACGGCTTCCTGTACTCGAATGCCGAGCTGGATCGGCGAAACCTCATGCACCGTAAAGGGTTTCCGGAAAGCTACAACCGCCGGGCGCTGATGCGGTTCGTGACCTCGGTCAAATCCGGTTCCGAATATGCATGCGCGCCGGTGTATTCACACCTGAAATACGACATCATCCCCGGGGCTAAACACGTGGTCCGCCATCCCGACATTTTGATCCTCGAGGGCCTCAACGTCCTGCAGACCGGTCCGACCCTGATGGTTTCGGACCTGTTCGACTTCTCGCTGTACGTGGACGCCCGGATCGAAGACATCGAGCAGTGGTACGTATCGCGCTTCCTGGCCATGCGTACCACCGCGTTCGCGGACCCGGAATCACACTTCCACCACTACGCGGCCCTCAACGACACGAAAGCCGTCGCCGCCGCACGCGAAATCTGGCGGTCCATCAACCGCCCAAACCTGGTCGAGAACATTCTGCCGACGCGTCCCCGCGCCACCCTGGTGCTGCGCAAAGACGCCGACCACTCCATCAACCGGCTCCGGCTGCGCAAGCTTTAGTCGATGCGGGAAACCTGCGACGCCAGGCGACGCACGCCCAGATACTGCAGTCCGGCGAACGCCGCGGTGTACACACCGGTTGCCAGCGTCACGGCGACGCCGATGGCGGTCATGGGCACCGCTTCGGCGGCCACGAGCGCGGCCAGGGTGTAGACCACGTTGGCCGCGACGACGCCCATCCCGGCGCGGCGCAGGTTCGGCAGCGCCGCGAGGCTGAACACCATCAGGCCGTAGAGCACGAAAAAGGCGCCCAGGGCGTACTCCTGGCCCGATGCCAGGCCGGTCAGCGACGAAAGCGGGTCTGCCACGAATGCGATCGCCAGACCGCACAATCCCGTCAACGTGGCATCGGCACGCATGAGAAAGCGCAGCAGCGAGTCGGTCGAGTCGTAGAGGGGGCGGGGGGTGATACCGGATACAGCGGGTACAGAGGTCATGTGATTGCTCCTCACGATGGCGAATTGGGTCGAACGGTCTGAGCGTGCCCCCGGGGCACTGCCACCTCGACTCGTGGCACTGCCAACTACTGCCACGCAGGGAATGACCTGTTATTTCTTCCGGCTATTCCCGTCGACGGTCCCCACCACCGAAGGGTGTCCGTAAATGTGGGGTCCGTGTCCGGATCGCATCGCCGGGGCCGCGACACATAACCGGTGGTGAAGACTCGCCGAAGCCGCTCGCAATGGCTTATGCCTCGCGGGCGGCGAGGGGCGCCTTACTCGCTGGGAACCGGGACCCGCCCGCGCAGATCGGCGACGATGAGCCGTCCCGCGGCGTTCTGCACCCGCCTTCGAATTACTTGCCGTATCTGCGGTGCCGCATGCTGTAGGCGCGCAGCGCGCGCAAGAAATCCACCCGGCGGAACGCCGGCCAGTGCGCTTCGGTGAACCACATCTCCGAGTACGCGCTTTGCCACAGCAGAAACCCGGACAGGCGTTGCTCACCCGACGTGCGGATCACCAGGTCCGGGTCGGGTTGCCCAGAGGTGTAGAGATTCTCGGAGATCGCGTCGACGGTCACCGCGTCGATGAGATCTTCGGCGCTCGCACCGTTGGCAAGTTCTTTGCTCAACAACGCGCGTACCGCGTCGACGATCTCCCGGCGTCCGCCGTAGCCAACGGCAACGTTGACGTGAAACGGGGCCACGACCGGTGTCGACTTCACCGCGCCGCGCAGCCGCCGGGCCGGTTCCTCGCCGAGCAGCTCGAGATCCCCGACGGTGCGCACGCTCCAGCCGTTGGGCGGCGCGCAGATCTCTTCGACGACGTCGGTGATGATCTCGATGAGTCCGGCCAACTCGGTGGGATCGCGCTGCAGGTTCTCGGTGGACAGTAGGTAGACCGTGGTCATCTCGATGCCGGCTTCCTGACACCAGCGCAGCATCTCGGCGATCTTGGCGGCCCCCATCCGGTAGCCGTAGCTGACGTCGTCGTAGCCCGCATCGCGCGCCCACCTCCGGTTGCCGTCGCACAGGACCGCGATGTGGCGCGGAAGCTGCGACTTCGAGGCGGCGAGCCCCTGCTTCAACCGCAACTCGTAGACGCGATACAGCGGCTCTTTGAGGCGGGGCGGGATAATTTCCACGAAGATTCACCCTACTGTGAGCTGCAACAAATTCTGGCTTGCGTTTCCGGGATGTCACCGCCAGCGCAACGCCATCCCGCGAGGATTCCCGGCTACTGTTGGTGATCAGCAGCCCCGGCTGATTTCCCGACTTGCAGGACAAGGCAACAGGAGACATGAGCAGCCAGACCAGGACGTCCGTCAACCCGGAGCCCGAATCCGACGCACTCGCGCCAGGCAATACCGTCGAGGAGCTCGTCGAGGGTGCCGCCCAGGTTCTGGGCAAGCCCCGCATGCGCGGCTGGATTCACTTCTACTCCGCGTGGCTGGCGATCGTCTGCGGCGCGACCCTGGTATCGGTCTCGTGGGCGGTCGCGTCGCCCCGCGCCGGCCACTCGACGCTGATCTACGCCGCGGCCACGGTGGCGATGTTCACCGTCAGCGCCACCTATCATCGCGTGCAGTGGAAATCCGTGGTCGCGCGGAATCGGATGAAGCGACTCGACCATTCGATGATCTTCGTGTTCATCGCCGGGAGTTACACGCCCTTCGCGCGGCTGGCGATGCCGCAGAGCACCGGGGTGGCGGTGCTGTGGATCGTGTGGGGCGGCGCGCTGGCCGGCATCTTGCTGAAGGTCTGCTGGCCCGCGGCGCCGCGCTGGGTGGGCGTGCCGCTGTATCTGCTCCTGGGCTGGGTGGCCGTGTGGTACGCCCCGACGATCATCCACGTCGCCGGCGTGGCCGCGATGGTGCTGCTGGCCGTCGGCGGTGTGTTCTACAGCATCGGCGGCGTGTTCTACGGGTTGCGCTGGCCCGATCCCTGGCCGCGGACGTTCGGCTATCACGAGGTCTTTCACGCCTTTACCGCGGTCGCGGCGATTCTGCACTACATCGCCATGTGGCTCGCGGTCTTCTATGTCGGCCACCCGGCCTGATGGCGCGCTACAGCTGGGTGACGTCGGATGCGGACCAGTAAGCCTTCATCGCGGCGATCTTTCCGCCGTCGTCGAAGACCATGACGTCGATCGGCTCGATGACCATCCGATGCTCGCCGATGGTCACGGTCAGCCGGAATTGGAAAGCCGCCTCGTTTCCGGCCACCCGAAGCGACACCAGCTCGCATTCGCGCTGCGCATCGTTGATCGCGGAGTAGAAGCCGTGGATCGCCTGGCGCCCGATGTGCACCTCACCCCCCACCGGATCCTCAACGCTGGCGTCATCGGCGTACAGCTCGACCAAGTCGTCGGCGCTGCCCTTAGCGACGAGTTCGATGTAGCGGTTGACGGTGTCGGTGATCTCGGCGGCATTCGGCATATGACGCAACGCTACTACCCGGGACTACCCGGGCACACCGAGGGCCGCCGCCAGTTCCGTTGCGCTGGTTACCGGTAGGTCGCAGCTTCGGCCACGGCACACGTAGGCGGCGTCGGCGTCGGCCACCCGGCCCCGGCCGACCAGCAGCGCCGACGAATCCGTCTCGCCGCCCACGACAATCGCCCCACCGGGCGCCAACCGGCGCGCCTCGGCCAGCAGCGGCGACCGCGACGGGTTACAGGCGACCGCGACCTGCAACGGTCCGCGGACCGCGGATTCAGCGACGGCCAACCAGTGCCCCGCCGAGCGTGGCGCACGGTCCAGCAGCACGGAATGGGCGCTGAGCGCGTCGGCCGCCGCCCTCAGGTACCGCTCGGCGCGGTCGCCGTCGACCATGTGCGCCGCAGTCAGCAGCGCCTCGGTGATCGACGACGCTCCCGACGGAGTCGCCCCGTCCAGCGGGTCGGCGGGCCGGAGCACCAAGGGTTCGGCATCGTCGGCGGTGTCGAACCAGCGGCCGGGCCGCTGCGGGTCGGCGAAGTGCTGCAGCGCGGTGTCCAGCAGTTCGCTCGCCGTGGTCAGCCAGGTCTCGTCGCCCGTCAGCTGGTACAGCGCAAGCAGTCCGGTGCTCAGCATCGCGTGATCCTCGAGGATGCCGGCGCCGTCGCCGGCCACCCCGCCCAGGCTGGTGCGTCGCAGGCGACCGTCGACCACGTGCAAACCCAGCAGCGCCCGCGCACAGCGGTGTGCGGCTCGGGCCAGATCGGGTTCCCCCAGAGCCACGCTGGCTTCGGCCAGCGCGGTGATCGCCAGCCCGTTCCACGAGGTGACGACCTTGTCGTCACGTCCGGGCTGGGCCCGCGTGCGCCGGGCGGCCAGCAGCGCGGTCCGGATGCGCTCCAGCCGCTGCGGGTCGTCCGGGTCAGCGGGGGCCTGCAGCACCGAGGTGCCGTGTTCGAACGTGCCGGACTTGGTGACCGCGAAAACCTCTGCGGCCCAGCGGCCGTCATCCACGCCGAGCACTTCGGTCAGCTGCGCCGGCGTCCAGACGTAGGTCGAGCCCTCGCGGCCGTCGGCGTCGGCATCCAACGAGGACGTGAACATGTCCCCGTCGGCCAGGTCGTCGAGCAGGAACCGCGCGACCCGGGCGGCGACCCTGTGCGCCAGCGGATCTCCGGTACGCCTCGCCCAGTGCGCGTATGCGCGCAGCAGCAGCGCGTTGTCGTACAGCATCTTCTCGAAATGCGGCACCACCCATGCGTTGTCGACGCTGTACCGGGCGAAGCCCCCGGCGAGTTGGTCGTACATGCCACCCCGGGCCATCGCGTTGCCGGTGCGCGACACCGCCTGCAGCGCCGCCGGTGACCCGGTGCGCTCGTAGTTCCGCAACAGAGCCTCGAGCAGCGCCGACGGCGGGAATTTGGGCGCGCCGCCGAAACCGCCGTGCACGGTGTCCTGGTCGGCCAGCACCGCGGCGACGGCGTGGTCACACAGCGCCGGCGACACATCGGGGCCGCCACCGGGCAGTGCCCCGGCGATTGTGCGCAACTCGCCGGCGATCCGGTCGGACGCCTCCTCGACTTCGCCGCGGCGGTCTCGCCAGGTGGCCGATACTGCCGAAAGAAGTTGGAGAAAATCATCTTTCGGGTAGTAGGTGCCGCAGAAGAACGGTCGGCCGTCGGGCGTCAGGAAACAGGTCATCGGCCAACCGCCCTGCCCGGTGAGCGCGACGGTGGCGTTCATGTAGACCGCGTCGATGTCCGGGCGTTCCTCGCGGTCGACCTTGATGCAGACGAATCCCGCGTTCATCACCGCGGACACCTCGTCGTCTTCGAACGATTCGTGGGCCATGACGTGACACCAGTGGCAGGCGGCGTAACCGATGGAGAGCAGGATCGGCACGTCCCGGGTGGCGGCGTCGGCGAGCGCCGCGCGCGACCACTGCTGCCAGTGCACGGGATTGTCGGCGTGCTGGCGCAAGTACGGGCTGGTGGCCAGCCCGAGGGCATTCGACGAGGACTCAGCCGGGCTCATCGCCGGGTCCTGACGCGCGCGGCGACCCGTTCTCCTGGTCCGGGGTTCCCTCAGCGACACCGTCAACCGTGTCGGTGCCCTCGTCGACGGCCTGATCGGGTTCAGGATGCTTGGGGTCGAAGGACTCGGGCACCTTCTTCAGTTGCCGATTCATCGAGCGCAGCAGCAGCAGCGTGGCGATCAACAGCAGCACGACCACCAGCAGCCCGAGCGGGCTGGCCTTGCCGAAATCGGGCCCGTTGTTGTGCGGCGCGCCGTCGGCCCGCCAACCCGACCACGCCACCAGGAGCAAGTGATTCACGCGTCGCCCTCGATTCCGGCGAACAGGTCGTCCTCGGGCAGCCGGACCGGGACCCGGGAGCGGGCCAACTCGAACTCCTCCGTCGGCCACAACCGCTGCTGCCACGAGATGGGAACGGCGAAGAAATCGTGATTCGGGTCGATCTGAGTGGCGTGCGCGCGCAGCGCATCGTCGCGCTGATCGAAGTACTCCGAACACTCCACGCGCGTGGTCACCCGGGACTCGAACGGGTCGTGCTCGGGATTCCACAGCTCGAGCCACTTCTTGAACGGGGGCTCGTGACCGTGTTTGACGGCCTCGTCGTGCAGTAACTGCATCCGTGCCCGCAGGAAACCGTGGATGTAGTACAGCTTGGACACCGTCCACGGCACGCCGGCGTCCGGGAAGCGCCGATAGTCCCCGGCCGCCTCGAAGGCGCCGAGCGAAACCTGGTGGCAGCGAATGTGGTCGGGATGCGGATAGCCGCCGTTCTCGTCGTACGTGGTGATCACGTGCGGCCGGAACTCACGGATCACGCGCACCAGCGCCTCGATGGACACCTCCAGCGGCACCAGCGCGAAGCAGTCCTCCGGCAGTGGCGGTGGGGGGTCGCCCGTGGGCAAACCGGAGTCGACGAAGCCCAGCCAGGTGTGCTCGACACCGAGGATTTCGGCGGCCTTCGCCATCTCGTCACGACGGATCTCGGCCATGTGTCCATGCACATCCGGCAAGTCCATGGCCGGATTGAGAATGTCCCCGCGCTCGCCCCCGGTCAACGTCACCACCAGCACCCGATGTCCTTGGTCGGAGTAGCGCGCGAGGGTGGCCGCGCCCTTGCTGGACTCGTCGTCGGGGTGGGCGTGCACCGCCATCAACCGCAGTTCGCTCACGTGCCCCCTTGTCGGTCCGGTGGTCGCCCGGTTTGACCCTATAATTCCAGTTCGGTGTTCGTTGCATGCTGTCGGGCGACGTCCGGCAGCCGATAGTCCAGGCATACCCAGCTATGAGCGAAAACGCGGTGACGCGTCCCGACCGGTACGGGCGTTCCCGGCTGTCGCGCGTATCCCGGCGCCGGGCAGTGATCGCCCTGGGTGTGCTGGTCGTTGCGGCCGGCCTGGTCATTGCGGTAATCGGCTACCAACGGCTCGGCACCAGCGACGTCACCGGATCGCTGGCCGGCTATCGGGTGATCGACGACCAGACGGCGTCGGTAACGATCAGCGTGACGCGATCCGACCCGTCGCGGCCAGTGGACTGCATAGTGCGGATCCGATCCGAGGACGGTAGCGAGACGGGCCGGCGAGAGGTGCTGGTCCCGCCGTCCGAGGCGGCCACGGTGCAGGTGACGACGACGCTGAAATCGAGCAAGCCACCGGTGATGGCTGACATTTATGGCTGCGGCACCGACGTGCCCGGCTACCTGCGTCCGGCGTGATCGTAGGGCGAAGAGCCGAACTGCGAAAATGGGTCATCAACTGTTTGCACGGTGGTAACATGGGTGAATGCACGGTTCCTATTGGGACCGTGTATTGCTGCATTAAAGGCCGTGAGCAGAAACGGAACGGCAGCATCGCGGGGTGATACCCGGATACTCCCGGGCGACGGGGTCAACGAACTTACGCGAATACGCGGAACGACAACATGAGGAGCACGACGAGATGACGGATACGAATGTGACCTGGCTGACCCAGGAGTCACATGACCGACTCAAGGCCGAGCTCGACCAGTTGATCGCGAATCGCCCGGTCATCGCCGCGGAAATCAATGACCGCCGCGAGGAGGGCGACCTGCGCGAGAACGGCGGCTACCACGCAGCCCGCGAAGAGCAGGGTCAGCAAGAGGCCCGGATCCGCCAGCTGCAAGACCTGCTCAACAACGCCAAGGTCGGCGAAGCGCCCAAGCAGTCGGGCGTCGCGCTGCCCGGTTCGGTGGTGAAGGTCTACTACAACGGCGACAAGTCCGACAATGAGACGTTCCTGATCGCCACCCGCCAAGAGGGCGTCAACGACGGCAAGCTCGAGGTGTATTCGCCGCACTCACCGCTGGGCGGCGCCCTGATCGACGCCAAGGTGGGCGAGACCCGCAGCTACACCGTGCCCAACGGCAGCACCATCGAGGTCACGCTGGTCAGCGCGGAGCCCTATCACTCATAGGGTCTCCAACGCCTGCCCGAGATCGGCCAGCAGGTCGGCGATGTCTTCGATGCCGACGGAAAGCCGCACCAAGTCGTCCGGCACCTCCAGTTGGGAACCGGCCGTCGAGGCGTGCGTCATGGCGCTGGGGTGCTCGATCAACGACTCGACCCCACCGAGCGATTCGGCCAGGATGAACACCCGGGTGCCGGCACACAGATTCTGAGCGGCCCGGCGGCCGGCTCGCATACGTACCGAGACCATGCCGCCGAAATCGCGCATCTGTCGTGCGGCGACCTCATGCCCGCGGTGACTGGGTAAACCCGGATACAGCACCGCGCTCACCGCGGGATGCCCGTCCAGGAATTCGGCTACGGCCAAGGCATTTTCGCTGTGTCGCTGCATCCGCAGCACCAACGTCTTCAGACCGCGCATCATGAGGTAAGCATCGAACGGCCCCGGCACCGCGCCGGCCCCGTTCTGCAGGAAACCGAAGGCGTCGTCCAGCGCCTGGTCGTTGGTCACCAATGCGCCGCCCACCACGTCGGAGTGGCCGCCGATGTATTTGGTGGCCGAGTGCAACACCACATCGGCGCCCAGCGCCAATGGCTGCTGCAGCGCCGGTGAGGCAAAAGTGCTGTCCACCAACACTTTCGCCTTGCTTTGCTTACCGACTTCGGTAAGGGCCGCGATATCGGCGATCGTCAGCAACGGATTGGTCGGGGTTTCCACCCAAATCAGCCGGGTCTGCGGCGTGATCGCGGCGCGAACCGCCTCCGGGTCATCGATCGCCACCGGCGTGTACTCCACGTTCCACTGGGTGAAGACCTTGTCGATCAGCCGAAAAGTGCCGCCATAGGCGTCGGTGGGAATGATCATGTGGTCGCCGGGCCGCAGCATTGCACGCAGCGCACAATCGGCGGCGGCCATCCCCGAACTGAACGCCCGCGCGAACGCACCCGATTCGACGGCCGCCAGCGAGGCCTCCAAAGCGGCCCGGGTCGGATTGCCGGTACGCGCGTATTCGAATCCGCCGCGCAGCACACCGACGCCGTCTTGGGCGAAGGTGCTGCTGGCGTAGATCGGGGCATTGACCGCTCCGGTCGCCGGATCCGGCGGGTAGCCGGCGTGGATGGCTTTGGTGGCTAGTCCGGTGACCTCGTGGAAGCCGTTACGGTCTGTGCTCATCGACGATCAGCCTAGTGGCGACCGGCACATCTCACACCGGC
>CAYNLB010000111.1:3630-15179 GCA_964397935.1 uncultured Mycobacterium sp. | reverse complement strand
GCGCTCAGCGATTGCCCGACAACCGCTTCCGAAGTCTTCGGTTCACCGGTTCGGGCAACAGCTCCGACACGTCGCCACCCAAGAGAGCTACTTCTTTGGCCAACGACGACGACACGAACGAATATCGCGGCGTGGTCGCCACGAAAAAGGTGTCGACCCCCGCGACGTGTTTGTTCATCTGCGCCATCTGCAGCTCGTACTCGAAATCGGTGCCGGTGCGCAGACCTTTCACGATCGCCGTCATCCCCTGCGCCCTGACGAAGTCGACGACCAGGCCTTGGCCGGCCTTCACCCGCAAGTTCGGCAGGTGCGTCGTCGACTCCTCGATCATGGCGATCCGCTCGTCGAGGTCGAACATCCCCTCTTTGGCGGGATTGGTCAGGATCGCCACCACGACTTCGTCGAACTGGGCGGCGGCGCGCTCGAAGACGTCGATGTGGCCCAATGTCACCGGGTCAAACGATCCCGGACATACCGCGCCGGTCATTTGCGCCGCTCTCCCGCGCGAGCGGGTGGGGGCGCCTCCCACTTGTGGGGGCGTGCCCCCAATGCATCGTCGCCGGCGGCCATAGGCGTTGACGCTACACGGCCGCCTCAGGCCCGTTCGGCCAGTTCCAGACGCGTGTCCCCGTAAACGCGCGGCCGCCACCGGGACCAGCCCAACGGCCAGGTCAGCGGCGCGCTGACGGCGGCCCGCTCCACCACCGCGACCGTTCCCCCACGCACCCAGCCGTGGTCGGTCAACGCGGCCAGCACAGCCTCAACCTCAGCCGTTTCGGTGTCGTAGGGCGGGTCCGCCAGCACCAGGTCCACCGCAGACTCGGCCCCGGCCGTCACAACGGTCGCCACCGCGCCCCGACACAGGGTCGCACCGGTCAGACCCAGGGCATCGATATTGCGGGCGATGACCGCCGCGTTGCGTGGCTCGGACTCCACGAACAGCGCCGAGGCGGCCCCGCGCGACAGCGCCTCCAACCCCAAAGCGCCCGACCCGGCATAAAGGTCGAGCACCGCCAAGCCGACCAGATCCCGCCGCGCGGTGAGGATATTGAACAGCGCCTCGCGCACGCGGTCGGTGGTCGGCCTGGCCCCCCGCGGCGGCACGGCGATGCGCCGGCCGCCGGCGACGCCACCGATGATTCGCGTCACTCGAAGGCGCCTAGACCAGCGTGGACCAATAGTCCCAGAACCGAACAACTATCAGCAGGATCACCGCGGTGAACCACAGCACCGTGATCGACCACCGCCACTGGTAGAGCAACCCCGCCATGCCGGCTTTCGAGCCACCTTCACGGCGTTCCGGCAGCGCCCGGAACACGATGGACGATACGACGACCAGCAGCAAGATGGTGGCCGCCCAGACCACCATGCAGTAGGGGCACAACGCCCCGATGCGATACAGGCTCTGGAAGATCAGCCAGTGCACAAACGCCGCACCGATCAGTAGTCCAATCCCCAGACCGACCCAATACCATTGCGGCAGAGCAACTTTCGATACAGCCAGCACGCCGGTGACGACCACCACGGTGAAACCCATGATGCCGAGCAGCGGGTTGGGAAAACCGAGAATCGATGCCTGCGGGGTGACCATCACCGAGCCGCAGGCCATGACCGGGTTGATATTGCACGACGGCACGTAGGACGGGTTGCGCAGGATCTCGATCTTTTCCACCGTCAGCGTCATGGCGGCGGCCAGCCCGATCGCGCCGGCGATCAGCACCCACCACGCACCGGGCGCAGCCACGCGCACCCCGGGACGCGGTTCCGGTGCTGACGCCGGGGTAGTCACGTCGACGCGGGAGTGACGGCGCCGTCGATTCCCGGCACCTCGCCCACGACCTCTTTGATCTTGCCGACCAGCGCCTCGGGCGTCGACCAGTCGTACTCGTCGCCGTTGATCTTGATGGTCGGGGTCGCCTTGATGTTCGCGGCCGCCGCCTCCCCCTTCACCTCGGAGAGGTACTTGCCGCTGTTGATGCAGTCCGGGACCTTGCCCACGACGCCGGCTTCGCGGGCGATTTCGATCAACCTCGCATTGTCCGGAAAGCTGGTGCCGCGCTCGTCGGGCTGGATGTTTGCGCTGAACAGCGCGGTATGGAAGCGGCGGAATGCGTCGATGGACTCGTCGGCGACGCACAGCGCCGCGGCGCCCGCCCGCGACGAATAGTTCTCGTTCTTCGGGTTGTCGAGAATCGCCACCATGGAGTAATCAGCCGCGATGGCGCCGACGTCGATGAGCTTGGACACCGTCGGCCCGAACGTGCGCTCGAAGTTACCGCACGCCGGGCACAAGAAGTCCTCGTAGAACGAGACCACGGCCTTGGGTTTGTCGGTTCCCGGCTGGGTCACGAGCTTGCTCGACGTCACCCGCACCGTATCGCCTTCGCCGGTGGCGCCGGTCTTCTTGTGGTGCGACGTCACGATGTAGAAGACCAGAACGACCGCGAAGACCACGATGAAGGCGGTACCGCCAATCTGGACGAGCCGACCGGATTTGCCGTCCGACTTCACATCGAATCGTGGGGGACGTTTGGGTTTGTCGGCCACAGGTTCCCTGTTCTTTCGGTGTTCGGATTATCGGCTGGCCCGTTGCTCGGACAACGGCGCCTCTAGATTACCGGCGACAACCGGTCAACAGGTCAGACCCGGCTCAGGTGCGCACGCAAGGCCGAAATCAGCTCGCTGGTCGCGACAGCACTGCCGCCACCCAGCTGAAAGAGATTGGCGAACCCATGGGTCAGCGAACCCATGCAGCGCAGGTCCACCGCCGTCCCGGCCGCCCGCAGTGCCGCCGCATAGCTCTCGCCTTCATCGCGCAACGGGTCGAAACCCGCGACCGCGATCAACGCGGGCGCCAGCCCGGACAGCGACTCGGCGAGCAGCGGCGAGACTCGCGGATCCGCCCGGTCGATGCTCGAATGCCGCAGGTACTGAGACTCGAACCAGTCGATGTCACGTTTGGTCAGCAAGAAGCCGCGGGCGAACAGGCTGAGCGACCGGGTCTGGGCCGTGAAGTCGGTCCGCGGGTAGATCAGCCACTGCAGCACGGGGGCCGGGCCCCCCTCGTCGCGCGCCAGTTGGCATACGACGGCGGCCAGGTTGCCTCCGGCACTGTCCCCGCCGACCGCAACCAGTCCGGGTGTTGCGCCGAGTTCGTCGGCGTGCTCGTGGGCCCACGTAAAGGCCGCGTAGGCATCGTCGACCGCGGCCGGGGCTGGATGTTCGGGGGCCAGGCGGTAGTCGATGGACAACACATGGATCCCGGCATCGCGGCAAATCAACCGGCACAGCGGGTCATGGGTGTCCAGGTCGCCGATGGTCCACCCGCCGCCGTGATAGAAGACCAGCAGGGGCGCGGCGCCGCCGTTGGCGGGACGGTAGTGCCGGGCGGGGATCTCACCGGCCGGTCCGGGTAGTGACAGTTCGTCGACTTCGACGTGAACCTGCGGACCCGGTAGTGCCGCGACCGTCTCGTGCATCTGAGCGCGGGATGCATCCGGGTCGTCCTCGACGACCAGGCCGTCGACGCCGACGGCGCGCAAGCCGGAGAGCATCAGCTGAAGCGTGGGATCGAGCGTATTGCCGTCGATGATGACCGAACGACCACGAAAAAGTGCCCGCTTGGCGGCGGCCGGAATCCACGGTATGACCTTGACACCGACGGTGGCGACCGCACCCTGTATGCGACTGGTCAAACCCATCGGCGCGTGTTTTGCTTCAGGCCGGAGGTCCGTCCCGCCTGGCCGACTCTCGGTCATGCACTGCTCCCTCGACAACAACTGCGTAACGCTCAATGACGGCAATGCGATTCCCGCCGTTGGGCTCGGAGCCGTCCAGGGTCCCGCCGGCGGACACCGGGCAAGCGGTCAGTGCCGCGCTGAGCGCCGGGTATCGGCATCTCGACACCACCACGGCCTACCGCAACGAACGCCAGACCGGGCGAGCGGTTGCCAGTTCCGGTGTGCCGCGCGACCAACTGTACGTGGTGACCAACGCTGACGGCATGCCCCCGCGCTTCAGGCCCGCAGGCAGCGGCTCGGGTTCGACTATCCCGACCGTTACCTCGTCCACTGGCCACGGCCCACGCCCAACAGGTCCGTCGACACCTTCAAAGCAGTTGCCCACCTGCGCGATCAGGACCGGATCGGTTTATCGGAATCGCACCTTCGAGCCCGAGCACCTCACGGTCCTGATCGACGCCACCGGCAGCGTCCCCTGCGGTCGATCAGATCGAGCGGCGGGCGGACTTCCGCCGAGGCGTTGATTAGGTGGCATATTCAACTGGGTAATATCGTGATCCCAGGTCGGTGAACCCGTCACGGATTGCGAATGATTTCGAGGTGTTCGATTTCGAACTCAGTGCCGCTGGAATGGCCTCGATCTCTTCGCTCGATGATGGACCACGGCTTGGTCCGGATCCACGAACCTTCAATTTCACAGGCAGGTGAATGACGTTGACTCGCGAGTCGAACGCTGCCGTACCTTCCATAGCTCTCAATGACGAAAACACGATGCCCGTGCTTGGCCTGGGCGTCGCGGACTTGTCGGACGAGGAGGCAGAAAGCGCGGTGTCGGCGGCCCTGGAAATGGGCTGTCGCCTCATCGACACCGCTGCCGCCTACGGCAACGAAGCCGCTGTCGGCCGCGCGATCGCGGCCTCGGGGATTCCGCGTGCAGAGCTGTTCGTCACCACCAAGCTGGCCACTGCCCTCCAGGGTTTCACCAGGTCGCAGGAGGCCTGCACCGAGAGCTTGGAGCGACTCGGCCTCGATTACGTCGACCTCTACCTGATCCACTGGCCGGCCCCGTCACTCGGCAAGTACGTGGACTCGTTCGGGGGGCTGATCCAATGCCGCGGGGAGGGCCATGCGCGCTCGATCGGCGTCTCCAACTTCACCGAGGAGCAGCTGTCGACAGTCATCGACCTGACTTTCGTCACCCCGGCGGTCAACCAGATCGAGTTGCACCCGCTGCTCAACCAGGACGAGATGCGCAAAGCGGATGCGCAGCACAACGTCGTGACGCAGTCCTACACACCGCTGGCCCTGGGCAAGTTGATGGACAACCCGACACTGGGCTCGGTCGCAGCCCAATACGGCAAGACGCCCGCGCAGGTGCTGCTCCGGTGGAACCTGCAACTGGGCAACGCGGTGGTCTTCCGGTCGGCCAAAGCCGAACACATCGCCACCGACTTGGACGTCTTCGACTTCGAACTGGCCGCCGAACACGTGGACGCAATCAACGGGCTCAACGACGGCACCCGGTTGCGCCCCGATCCGACCACCTTCGACGGCACCTGATCCGGGACCGACCGTCGACCGCACGACGCTTCATCGGTGTGTCGCGACGCAACGTTCACACTCGGCCGGTCCGCCGCGCTAGCCCGTCGGGCAGGTGGCGGCGGCCCGACGCAGTACGCCCGTCGACGCCTGGTCGACCGGCAGCGAGTAGCCGCGCAGCACGACAATGAACTGCATGGCGTATTGACATGCGAACGCGCTGTTCGGCGGCATCCACTGCGCCGGCGGTGAATCGCCCTTCTCCTCGTTGGCCGGCCCGTCGACGGCCAGCAAGTTGGCCGGATCGTTGGCGAACCGCAGGCGTTCTGGGTCGGTCCAGCCATAGGCGCCCATGTCCCAGGCGTAGGCGAGCGGGATGATGTGGTCGATCTGGACCGATTCGCCGACCCTGGCGCCGCGCTGAAAGGCGATGGTTTTGTTGGTGTACGGGTCGTGCAGCGTGCCGGTGGCCACGGCGTCCGGACACCGCTTGATCGACACATAGGTCTTGTCGACGAGATCGCGATTGAGGATGTCGTTGCGCGTATCACACCCGTTGTGCCCGAGCGGGGCATCGTTGTTGTCGTCCCACGCGTCGCCGAACGCCGCCCTGCGGTAGTCATAGCGGTGCCGCCGTAGCGGCAGCACTTCGATACCCGCGAGCACATCGGTACCGGGCTGCACCGTCGGCACGTCGGCGCGCGCGGCGTATTCGTCGGCGCGCCTGGCCGTCGACGAGCCCACTGTCTGATAGGCCACCAACAACGCGAGCGCCGCTGCCGCAGCCAACCACAGCAGCACCTTGCGATTCACGACTTGTCCAGGTATTCGATGCGGTCCGTATCGGTGAAAGGTGCTGCAAGCAAAGCTAATCCGCGATTGCCCGGATCATGCTCGTAGGTCCGGATACAGAAGTCGCGGGCGGCCTCGATGAGGTCACGGTGATCGGCCAGCGAGAGCAGTTTCAGATTGATGGCGCGGCCGGATTGGTTGCGACCCAGAACATCTCCCTCCCGGCGCTCCTTGAGGTCGAGATCGGCGAGCGCAAATCCGTCCATGGTTTCGGCGACGACAGAAAGCCGCTGACCGGCCGGCGAACCCGGCGAAACCCAGCTGGCCAGCAGGCACAGGCCGGGATGCCGGCCGCGGCCGATCCGGCCCCGCAGCTGATGCAACTGGCTGATTCCGAACCGGTCGGCGTCCATCACCAGCATGACGGTGGCGTTGGGAACATCCAGGCCCACCTCGATGACGGTGGTGCACACCAGCACATCGATCTCACCGTTTCGAAACGCCGCCATCGCGGCGTCCTTCTGGTCCGCGGACAGCCGTCCGTGCATCAGGCCCAGTCGCACCTCCGCCAGCTCACCCGAACGCAGACGGGCAAAAAGGCCCTCGGCGGTTGCCGACGGCCGGGTCGTCTGCTCTCCCCCGTCCGCCCCTTTCGCAGGATCGTCGTTTTCGTCGATCCGGGGCGCCACCACATACGCCTGGCGGCCCGCGGCGACTTCCTCGATGATGCGCTGCCAGGCACGCCCGAGCCAGGCGGGCTTGTCCTTGACGAAGATGACGTTCGTGGTGATCGGCTGGCGGCCGCACGGAAGTTCGCGCAGTGTCGAGGTTTCCAGGTCGCCATAGACGGTCAGTGCGACGGTGCGTGGTATCGGCGTCGCCGTCATCACCAGCAGGTGCGGTGTCACACCAGCAGGAGCCTTGGCACGCAACTGGTCTCGTTGTTCGACACCGAATCGGTGCTGCTCGTCGACCACCACCATGCCGAGGTTCTGAAATTCCACCGCGTCCTGCAGCAGCGCGTGGGTGCCCACGACTATCCCGACCTGACCGCTGGCGATCTCGGCACGGACTTCCTTCTTCTGTGCGGCCGTCATGGAGCCACTGAGCAGGGCAGCCCGGGTGGCATTCTCCGCCTCGCCCAGCTGGCCGCCCATGCCCAATGGGCCCAGGACATCACGAATCGATTGAACATGTTGTGCGGCAAGTACTTCCGTTGGCGCCAACAACGCACACTGGTAACCCGCATCCACCAATTGCAACATGGCCAGCACGGCGACGATCGTCTTCCCCGACCCGACCTCGCCTTGCAGCAGGCGATTCATCGGCCGGGTTGCCGAAAGTTCCTGGGAGAACACGTCGAGAACTTCCCGCTGCCCTGCCGTCAACTCGAAGGGCAGTCGCCGCAACAGTTGCGCCGCCAGACCATCGTCCCGGGAGGTTGCCAACGGACCCGATTCCGACAACTCGCTGTGCCGGCGGGCCGCCAGCGCCCACTGCAGACCGATGGCTTCGTCGAAGGTCAGGCGTTCGCGGGCCCGCCGCCGCGCCGATTCGCTTTCCGCCAGGTGGATGTCACGCAGCGCCTGGTCCTCGGAAATCAAGCTATGCGCGGCAAGCAAGTGGGCGGGCAACGGGTCGTCCACCGGATCGAGAACGTCGAGCACTTGACGCACGCAACCGAAGATGTCCCAGCTCTGCACCTTGGTGCTGGCCGCATAGATCGGGAAGAAGCGACGGTCAAACGCCGACATCTGCACCTCGCCGGTGGTGGCTTTCGAGGCGACGGCGATGTTTTTCAGTGAGCGGGTGCCGATGTTCTTGCCGTCCGGTGAATCGAGGATGAGGTACGCCGGGTGGGTCAGCTGCATGACGTTCCGGAAGAACCCGACCTCCCCGGAAAGCATCACCTTGGTGCCCTTGGTGAGGTCCTTCATGATGTAGTTCGCGTTGAAGAAAGTGGCAGTCACCTTGTTGGGACCGGAGCCGACGGTGACGCGATGACACATCTTCTTCCGGTTCTTCTTCATCGGAAAGGATTCCGTGCCGGCGATCGTGTCGACGATCGTGATGTGCTCACCGGCCGGCGGGCGTTGACTGTCGGCGCCCCAACGGGTCGCGCCCTCGGTGTAGCTGCGTGGATAGTGGCGCAGCAGGTCGTCGACGGTGCGGATGCCGAACTCCTCGTCGAGCTGATCGGCTGCCTTGGCACCTACGATGTAGTCCAGCCGGTCGCCGAGCGACACCACGGCTACTCGACCCCAATCAGCAGCGCGTCACCGCGATGGCCGGTGCGATAGGTGACCAGCTCGGTGCCCGGGTGGTTGTCGTGTATGTGGTCTTCCAGAATCTCGCCGACAGCGGCCATGTCGTGGTCCGACCCGATGCCGGCGCCCAGCAGCACTGTGACCAGGTCGCCGCCCGACGCCAGCAACAGGTCCAGCAGACCGATCGCCGCCGCGACCGCATCGGCGGCCACAATCAGTACTTCGTCCCCGGCGATACCCAGGCCGTCGCCCGGCTGGCAGCGGCCCGCCCAGGTCAGCGCGCTCTCGGTCGCGATGCGCACCGATCCGTGCCGCGCCGCACCGGCGGCGCGGGCCATGGTGTAGCCGTCATCGACCGCCTGCCGGCCGGTTTCGTGCACGGCCAGCGCGGCCAGCCCCTGCACCATCGACCCGGTGGGTATCGGCACCACGTCGATACCCCAGCCGATGGCCGCGGTGCAGCCCGCCACCAGCTCCTCGGCGGCCACATAGCCGTTGGGTAGCACCATCACCTGTGCGGCTTCGGTGTCGACCACTGCCCGCATCAGTTGGTGGGCGCTGATCTCGGTGCCCGGATCGCTCTCCGCCGAGTCGCGCTGCAGCACGCAGGCCCCTTCGCCGGCGAACAGCCCGGCGGCACCCTCCCCGTCGACGACGGCCAGCACTGCCCGTTCCCGCGTCCAGCCGCCCGAGGGCCGTCCGATGCTGCCGGCGCTCAGGGCCGAGATCACGATCCGGCTCGGTCGCCCGGCCGCCAGTCCCGCTTCGACAGCGGCGCCGGCATCGTCGGTGTGCACGTGCACGGAGTACGTGGTCTGGCCCGTCGAGGGCGCGGCCGCGATCGCCACCGAATCACCCAATTCCCCGAGCCGGTCCCGTAGCGAGTCCGCCGCCGCGGAAGCACAACCGTCCAGCCGGTACATCACTTCGAAATGTGGCACCGGGCGTTCGGCGGAAGCCTCCGGCTGCGACGCTCGGGGCGACAGCTCGTACACCGTGCGGGCGGGCGCCTTTCCGGTGATGGTGGAGCGCAGGGCGTCCAGCAGGACCAGCAGCCCTCGCCCGCCGGCGTCCACGGCGCCCGCGTCGGCGAGCACGTCGAGCTGCTCGGGTGTCTTCTCCAGCGCGATGACCGCCGCGTCACCGGCGGCGATGATTGCCGGGGCAAGTTCTTCCCCACCCCGGGCGCAGTCCTGGACGGCATTGGCGGCGGCCCGCAGCACCGACACCACGGTCCCAGGGATTTCCTGCCCGCCCATCGACGTGATGACCAGCTCCACCCCGCGCTGCAGCGCCGCCCCGAGGACGACCGCGTCGATGTGGGGCAATTCACCGCCAGACTCGGCCGCCGCGGTCGCGGTAACGTCGGCGATGCCGCGCAGGATCTGCGACAAGATCACCCCGGAATTGCCGCGGGCGCCGTTCAGCGCACCGGCCGACAGGGCTGCCGCGGCCCGGGCGACACACGCCGAGCCGGCATCGGAGTTGGCACCCAAGTTGGCCTCGGCGAACGCCGAACGCATGGTGAACAGCATGTTCGCGCCGGTATCCGAATCGGCAACCGGGAAGACGTTGAGCCGGTTGATCTCGTCGATGTGGGTGATCAGGTCGCTGACGGCGGTGTGCGCCCAGTCCCGCAGGGTCATCGCGTCCAGCCGACGATCCTGCGACGTACCAGAAGTGCCCAGTGTGCCCACCTCCTCTGCGCCTCCCAGTGCCAACACCCGGTGGGCGCCAGCGTAGCCCGGCGACGCCACCCGCGACTGCGCCCGTGGCCGCCACCGGCGGCAGGGCTGAACCGGCTCAATTGAGCCTAGTCAGGGTGGGCGACAGCGGTCGTGATCGTTTTGGCGGTTGCCACGACAGTCGGTATTCTGGGTGGGCCCGGGTCAACCCGGGCTGTCCCGGCCAGATTGCCGGACCCCCGAGATTTGAGGAGCTTGAACAATGGCCGCTGTGTGCGACATCTGCGGGAAAGGCCCCGGCTTCGGCAAGTCGGTGTCCCACTCCCACCGCCGCACCAGCCGCCGGTGGGACCCCAATATCCAGACCGTGCGCGCCGTGACCCGTGCGGGCGGCAACAAACAGCGCCTCAATGTCTGCACGTCCTGCATCAAGGCTGGCAAGGTCGTCCGCGGCTGACGGAGCCGCGCACTCCCGGAGAGGCAACCGCTAGCTGGACCGACCTTCGTCCGCGGCACGGAAACAACCTTCGAAGTGACCGTTCTCGACCCCGACGGTCTGCATGAATGAATGGGCGACGACGGGGCCGACGAGCCGGAAGCCCGCATCCCGCAGCGAAACGGCAAGCCGGCGGGACTCCGGGCTCACCATCCGACCATCGGACCAGTTGCGTAGTCGATAGTGCCTACGCGGTTGGTGCTGCCACACCAGTTGCGACAAAGAACATCTCGACAGCAGACGAGCGTTGTGCACGGTGGCCTCGATCTTTCGCCGATTGCGAATGATCGAGGCATCGGTCATCAATCGTTCCACGTCGTCGGGGGTCATCGCGGCCACGGTCGCCGGATCGAATCCGTGAAACGCTGCGCTCAGAGCGTCTCGCTTGTCGAATACGGTCGCCCAGGACAGCCCGTTCTCGAAATAGGTCAGTGCAAGCCCTTCGAATAGCGCGATCTCGTCGCGAGTCGGTGTCCCCCACTCGTGATCGTGGTAGTCGCTCAAATCGCGCCCCGTCCCGGTAGCCCAACGGCAACGGGTGACGCCGTCCACCCCACAGACCACGGTGGCCAGCCGTGGCGGCATACCGACACCAGCCATCGCCTTCACTGGAGGACCCCACAACCGTGATTGCTTGCGTGCATTGGGAGTTAATCCAGGTTTCCGCTCGGTACCTCAGCAAACCCCGGCTCTCCCGCATCGACGACGGAGTTGAATCGGTAGCGAGTTACGAGACGCTCGTTGATCTCCTGGATTGCACTCTCGGGAAGCACGCTGACGTCGAAGTTCTCCCGGATACGTGCTGGGTTGAACGATGCCGTCAGGACCGCGCTGCCGCGCTGGATACCCCACGCCAGAAGCACTTGCGCCGGAGTCTTTTCCAGAACCCGAGCCATCGAGACGATGAGTGGGTCGTCGAGCAGTCGCGGTTCCAGCGCGTGCCCCAGCGAAGCGAACGCCAACAGGATGACCCCGTCCGTCTCGCGCAGCCCCTGGATTTCCCATTGCGGGTGATACGGGTGCGACTCGA
>CAYNLB010000111.1:0-3530 GCA_964397935.1 uncultured Mycobacterium sp. | reverse complement strand
CGATACCGCTCGGCGGCGTCGAGGTGACGGAACCCCACCTCGATTGCGGTCTTGACGGCATCTCGGGTCTTCGTGCGATCGGAAAGTGACGTGCCGAACCCCAGGGCCGGAATCACACCGCGACCGGCGTTCAGGGCAAATCTGTGCTGACTGAGATCGTCATTCGATGCCATGGACTTCGGCCTCCTGATTCGTTGATTTGTCCTCTGTTCGCTAAAGAGACGCCGTCCTCACGAGTCGTAGCCGGGCGACGGTATGGTCTATAATAGATGACCAGTCGTCTATTTCCAAGCCCGATAGTGGAGGCATTCCCTGCGGTAAAAGATCAGCTCAGCAGCGCTGGGATGGTGACGGCTTCGAACCGGTCGTAGGGGGTGCGACTGCGGGTGATTTTTCCGCGAAGCGCCGCGCCTTCCCATGCCTCGATCAGCCGGGAGGCGAGCTCCCCCGCATCGAGGTTCCCTCGGATGTCACCGGAGTCCCGCTGGCCCGAGCGCACACACGCCGTGAGAGCCGAGCCCCAGCGGTCGAGAATGCGAAGCAGCACGGTGCGTACCGGTTCGCTCGAACCGCCGAGTTCCAGCGACAAGTTGCCGACCAAGCAGCCGAGCAGGAAGTCGCCGGACTCGTGTTCGTCTGCGAGTGCGTGGAAGAAGCGCGTGATGCGCTCGCGCGCCGGCACTTCCTCGTCGAGGATTGGCACCAGCCGCGTCTCGATATCCGCCCAATAGTGTTCGAGAATGGCCGCGGCAAAGGCTTCTTTGCTGGGGAAATAGGCGTAGAACGAGCCTTTCGGCACGCCAGCGGCGCCGGTAATGTCCTTGACGCCGCTGGCGGCGAATCCGCGTGCGTGCACGAGGTCGAGCCCCGCTGCAAGCAGGCGCCGGCGAACCTCTGGGTTCGGCGGGCGGGGCATGCCTCGATATTAGTCGACCGGTCAGTTATCTTCCAGCCGCTGTGCAGCGGGCTTCAAGACGGACGACGCATAGACCTCATCCGCGGCCACCGACGAGACACCCAGTTCGGCCGCCACCGCGTCGATCGCTTGCTGCGCAACGCTGCGGTCCACCCGGCGGTCGGGGGTGAAGTACGGGCCGACGTAGCGTTCGTAGTGTCGTTGCGCCTCGTCACGCGTGAGCCGGTTCAGGAACCAGGCAATGTAACGGACCCCCAGGCTGGGTTGTTCGGAAAGGGTGCGCAGCGCCCGCTGGTTGGCCCGCACCAGAGCCTGCAGAGCAGGGCTGTCGAGCGGGACGCGGGCGGGGTCCACCGCGACGCCCACGGTGGGGATCTGGAAGTGGTCGCCGACCCAGGCCAGTACGTGGAACCCCTCTTCCTCGGCGACCTGCTCGGGTGAGAGCGTGCTGCCCACATAGGCAGCGTCGATCGTGCCGTCCCGAAGGCGCCGCAGGTCTATCTGGTAGTCACCCGGATGCCGCACCATACATTGCAGGTCACGGTCGGGGTCCAGGCCGTGCTTTCGCAGGACGATCCGGGCGAAGGTGCCGGGGGGGTTATTGGGGGCGTGGACGGCCAGGCGCCGCCCGCGAAGATCCGCCATGGACGTCACGTCGGCGTTGCCGAGGAACCAGAACAGCGGGCGGTCGGTATTGACGCTGAGCGCTGTCCAACCGATCCCGTCGGTCAGCCGTGACAACAGGCACCGGCCCAGACCGATCACCGCACCGCGGCGCAGTCGCTCTGCTTTCCAGCCGATCCCGTCGCGGACAGCGACATGGACGCCTTCGTCCTCGTAGTAGCCCTCTTGGTCGGCGACGTGGGCGACCAGCTCTTCGTGGATACCACGCCCGACATAGGCCAGATCGATTGTCTCCAAAGCCGAAACCTCTTTCCGATCTTCTGGACGTGTTTGGCGGCTCAACCTGTTTCAGTGCATGGCGAGGCCGCCGTTGACCTCCAGGCAATGCCCCGTGGTGAAGCCTGAATCCTCACTGGCCAAGAAGGCCACCGTCTTGGCCACCTCGTCCGGGGTCACGAGGCGCCCCATGGGATTGGATGCGCCGAGTTGCCGCACCTCTTCGGCCGACAACAGCGCGTTCGCCGTTGTATCGGCCACCGTGGCGGGGGAAACGAGGTTAGCGGTGATCCCGTGCGGTGCCAGCTCGAGTGCGACGTAGCGGACAAACTGGTCCAGCGCCGCCTTGGCGGTGCCCACCGTGATCATGCCTTCACGGGGTCGGCGGGACAACACCGTGGTGAGATAGACCAGCCGACCGTAGCCGCGGGAAATCATTGTCGGTACAACAGCTTTGGTTACCAAGAAGGCGGCATGGAGCTCCCGGTCCAGCTTGCCACCGAGCTGCTCCCAGCTCAGGTCGGCAAACGAGGTGACATCGTATGGGATCAATGCGTTATGCACGAGCACGTCGATCCGGCCCCACCGCCGTTCGGTTTCCCGTGCCATTGCGGTGACACCGTCGGCCGCGGTGACATCGGCCCGAATCGCCACGGCCTCACCGCCAGCCGCGGTCGCGGCACGAACAACTTCGTTTGCCTGCTCGGCACTGGACCGGTAGTTGACGACTACCCGAAAGCCTCGCTCCGCGAGGACTGTCGCAGTCGCCGCGCCGATTCCCCGGCTGGCTCCGGTGATCACCGCAACGCGATCCATCAGCGTTACCTCCGTGTCTGCCTACTGGCTGGGTTGCCATTCTTTGACAGCTCCCTGGCGGCCAGACGGAGGGATGAATTTAAAGTCATCGAACGCCGACGATTCCTGACAAACCGACAGGACAGCGCAAGCTGGCAGGCCAAGACAATACACCTAGGATACATTTCGGTAAAGGGTGCGGCGCAAGTGAAGCTTCTTCGGGCGCTTTGGACCAAGCTTCCGGTTGAACTGGGGTCGTACATGACCTGTTATCGCCCCGCCAGCCGGTCAGCGAACCGGATCCTTTTCCCGGCGTGATCGGTGAAATCGACTAATCGTCGGGTGAATTCGAAGAATTACTTCGCACGCAGAATTGGGTACCGCATGCCGAAGCTGATGGGCGGCGCAGCACGCGAAACGATCGCTCCAGCACCGCGCCGCCGACGATGTCGATCACGACGTCGTAGGCGGCGCCGCTTTCGTCGAATGCTTCGGCGCGGACATCGATCACCTGGTCCGCCCCGAATCCGCGCACCAGCTCGGCCGTGTCGCTGCGCAGGTCGCGCTGACACGCGCGCCGAGGATCGCAGCCAGTTGAACCGCCAAAGCCCCCACACCGCCGGCGCCGCCGTGCACAAGCACGGCCTCTCCAGGTTGCACGGCGGCGTGGTCGACCAGGGCCTGCAGGGCGGTCAGACCGGCCAGCGGCAACGCTGGCGCGACTGCATGCGACGCCGTCGACGGCTTGGCGGCCAGGTCGGCCGCGGGGACGGCGACGAACTCATCGAAGGTGATGGCAGCGGCGTGCACGGCCACCAACAGCTCGCCGGGGGCAGCGACCGGCGCGGGCGCCGGCTCGACGACCAGCTCCTCGGGCCGCCCCGGCGGTGCGCCCGCAAGGCCGTCATCTCGGTCAGGG
>CAYNLB010000110.1:0-15205 GCA_964397935.1 uncultured Mycobacterium sp. | reverse complement strand
GGGTGCGTTTCGCCCGTGGGTGACCAGGGCGGCGACATCGCCCGCACCGCGGTGATCGCGTCCGGCATGCCCGACACCGTCGGCGGTGTGCAGCTCAACCGGTTCTGCGCCTCGGGGCTGGAGGCGGTCAACACCGCCGCCCAGAAGGTGCGCTCCGGCTGGGACGACCTGGTGCTGGCCGGCGGCGTGGAGTCGATGAGCCGCGTTCCGATGGGCTCCGACGGCGGCGCGATGATGGCCGACCCGGCCACCTCCTACGACGCTTACATCGTCCCGCAGGGCATCGGCGCGGACCTGATCGCCACCATCGAGGGCTTCTCCCGCGAGGACGTCGACGCCTACGCGCTGCGCTCGCAGGAGCGCGCGGCCGCGGCGTGGTCGGGCGGCTACTTTGCCAAGTCGATCGTGCCGGTCCGCGACCAGAACGGGTTGCTGATCCTCGACCACGACGAGCACATGCGCCCGGACACCACCATGGAGGGCCTCGCCAAGCTGAAGCCCGCCTTCGAGGGCCTGGCCGCCATGGCCGGCTTCGACGACGTGGCGCTGCAGAAGTACCACTGGATCGAGGCGATCAACCACGTCCACTCCGGCGGCAACAGCTCGGGCATCGTCGACGGCGCCGCGCTGGTGCTGGTCGGTTCCGAGGCTGCGGGCAACTCGCAGGGGTTAACTCCGCGGGCCCGCATCGTGGCCACCGCCACCACCGGCGCCGACCCGACCATCATGCTGACCGGCCCGGCGCCGGCCACGCAGAAGGCCCTCGATCGGGCCGGACTGACCGTCGACGACATCGACATCTTCGAGCTGAACGAGGCGTTCGCATCGGTCGTCTTGAAGTTCCAGAAGGACCTCAACATCCCTGACGAGAAGCTCAACGTCAACGGGGGCGCCATCGCGATGGGCCACCCGCTGGGGGCCACCGGCGCCATGATCCTCGGCACCATGGTCGACGAGCTCGAGCGCCGTAACGCCCGTCGCGCGCTGGTCACGCTGTGCATCGGCGGCGGCATGGGCGTCGCCACCATCATCGAGAGGGTTTAAGACCATGGCAGAGAACACGATTCAATGGGACAAGGACGCCGACGGCATCGTCACGCTGACCTTGGACGACCCGACCGGGTCGGCCAACGTGATGAACGAGCACTACATCGAGTCGATGCGTAAGACCGTCGAACGCCTTGTCGCCGAAAAGGACTCGATCACAGGCGTGGTGATCGGCAGCGCGAAGAACACTTTCTTCGCCGGCGGGGACGTCAAGAGCATGATCCAGATCGGGCCGGAGAACGCCGGAGAGGCGTTCGACCTCGTCGAGGGCGTCAAGAAGGATTTGCGCACGCTGGAAACCCTCGGTGTACCGGTGGTGGCCGCCATCAACGGCGCCGCGCTCGGCGGTGGCCTGGAGATCGCGCTGGCCTGTCACCACCGCATCGCCGCCGACGTGAAGGGGCTCGTGGTCGGCTTCCCCGAGGTGACACTGGGCCTGCTGCCCGGCGCCGGTGGCGTCACCCGCACCGTGCGGATGTTCGGCATCCAGAACGCGTTCATGAACGTGCTGAGCCAGGGCACGCGTTTCAAGCCGGCCCAGGCCAAGGAGTTGGGTCTGGTCGACGAGATCGTCGGCAGCGTGGACGAATTGGTGCCGAGAGCGAAGGCTTGGATAAAGGAGTTCAAGGCCAACCCCGAGTCGCACACCCAGCCGTGGGACGCCAAGGGCTACAAGATGCCCGGCGGTACGCCGACCAGTCCGGCGCTGGCGGCGATCCTGCCATCGTTCCCGTCGCTGCTGCGCAAGCAGCTCAAGGGTGCGCCGATGCCCGCACCGCGGGCCATCCTGGCCGCCGCGGTCGAGGGTGCGCAGGTCGACTTCGACACCGCCACCCGCATCGAGAGCCGCTACTTCACCGAACTGGTGACGGGGCAGACCGCCAAGAACATGATTCAGGCGTTCTTCTTCGACCTGCAGCACATCACGGCGGGCGGCTCGCGGCCCGACGGCATCGGCAAGACCCCGATCAAGAAGATCGGCGTGCTCGGCGCGGGCATGATGGGCGCCGGTATCGCCTACGTGTCGGCCAAGGCCGGCTTCGAGGTGGTGCTCAAGGATGTCAGCGTCGAGGCCGCGGAGAAGGGCAAGGGCTACTCGGAAAAACTTGAGGCCAAGGCACTTCAACGCGGCAGGACCACCGAAGAGAAGAGCAAGGCGCTGCTGGACCGCATCACACCCACCGCGGACGCCGCCGACCTCAAGGGCGTCGACTTCGTGATCGAGGCGGTGTTCGAGAACCAGGAACTCAAGCACAAGGTATTCCAGGAGATCGAGGACGTCGTTGAACCCAACGCCGTTCTCGGCTCGAACACCTCGACGCTGCCGATCACCGGTCTGGCGACCGGCGTTAAACGGCAGGAGGACTTCATCGGGATCCACTTCTTCTCGCCGGTCGACAAGATGCCGCTGGTGGAGATCATCAAGGGCGAGAAGACTTCTGACGAGGCGCTGGCCCGCGTGTTCGACTACACACTGGCCATCGGCAAGACCCCGATCGTGGTCAACGACAGCCGCGGCTTTTTCACCAGCCGCGTCATCGGCACGTTCGTCAACGAGGCTTTGGCGATGCTGGGTGAGGGTGTCGAGCCGGCCAGCGTCGAGCATGCCGGTTCACAGGCCGGCTACCCGGCGCCGCCGCTGCAGCTGTCCGACGAGCTCAACCTGGAGCTGATGCACAAGATCGCCGCCGCGACCCGCAAGGCGGTGGAAGATGCGGGCGCCGTCTACACGCCCCACCCGGCCGAGGCCGTCGTCGAGAAGATGATCGAGATCGGCCGGCCGAGCCGGTTGAAGGGTGCGGGCTTCTACGAGTACGTCGACGGCAAGCGCACCCGGTTGTGGCCGGGCCTGCGGGAGACGTTCAAGTCCGGCAGTTCGCAGCCGCCGTTGCAGGACATGATCGACCGGATGCTGTTCGCCGAGGCGCTGGAAACCCAGAAGTGCCTCGACGAAGGCGTGCTCACGTCCACCGCGGACGCCAACATCGGTTCGATCATGGGCATCGGGTTCCCGCCGTACACCGGTGGCAGCGCGCAGTTCATCGTCGGGTACGAGGGACCGGGCGGAATCGGCAAGGAAGCCTTCGTGGCCCGGGCGAAAGAGCTGGCCGCCAAGTACGGCGACCGGTTCCTGCCGCCGAAGTCGCTGACGTAGTCGCGGTTTCGGCTTTGCGCCGAGACATAAACCATTGCGATGTGGTACGGCGAGTCGTCGCAGCTGGTTACGTGTCGCGACGCTGGAAGAGGTAGTAGCGCGCCGGGGTCCGGCCGGCGCGGTCTAGCGCTCCCTCGTCGCCGGCGGACAGCAGCGTCCAGCCGGCCGCGAATCGTCTTTCCATCTCGGCGGGGTCGATGCCGCGCACCCCGAGTCTCCCGCCGGGGACGAACGCGACGATCAGTAGCCGTGCGGCGGCTGCTGCCACCATGCTGACCTCGCGGACGTACTCGTCGCGGTCGCCCTCGCTCATGTTGTGCAGGCAGCCGTTGTCGACGATCAAACCGAACTCCGCACCGATCCCGGCCTGACTCAACCGCGTGACGTCGGCGCGGATGAAGTCGACCGAAACGTGCGCGGCACCGGCTTTGGCGCGCGCCTTGTCGAGTGCCTTCGTCACAAAATCAACGCCGGTGACCTTCCAACCGCGTTGGGCGAGGTAGATCGAGGTGTCTCCGGTGCCGCATCCCAGGTCGAGGGCGGAACCCGCCGGCAGCGCTGGGCTGTCGCTGGTGCCCTCGATCAGCCTCCGCAAGTTCCGCGCGAGCGGATGACCGTCCCACGGGGTGAAGCCGATCCGGTAGAAGACCCGAAACAGGGTGTGCCGAGAAGCCATGACTTCACCTAATCACTGTTGATCGCTGTTGCAGGCGGCGGCGATGCGGCGCCATTCCGCGCGGGGGAAGGCCCTCGGATCGGCCAGCAGCACCTGGACGCAGACATGGTCGGCGCCGGCCGCACGGTGCTCGGCGATCCTGCGCATGATGGCGTCTTCGTCGCCCCACGCGATGATCGCGTCGAAGAGCCGATCGCTGACCTGTGTGACATCCTCTTCGGAGAACCCGAGGCGCAGCATGTTATTCGCGTAGTTCGGCATCGATAGGTACGACCGCAGCATATTGGTTCCGATGCGGCGCGCCTCGTCGGCGCTGTCGCACAGGATCACGGTCTGCTCCGGCAGCAGCAGCGGGCCCGCACCCAAAATTTCACGGGCGGAGGCCGTGTGGTCGGGGGTGACGAGGTAGGGATGGGCCCCGCGGGCGCGTTCAGCGGACAGGGCCAGCATTTTCGGGCCGAGTGCGGCAAGAACCCGCCGCTCGGTGGGCACCGGCCGGGGCGCGGCATCCAGCCCATCGAGGAACGTCGCCGTCGCCGCCAGCGGTTTGCGGTACCGGCCGGGCTCACCGGCGTCGATCAGGGGCGCGTGGCTGACGCCGATGCCCAGCAGAAAGCGGTCGCCGTGCTCGTCGGTCAGGGCGGCATAGGATTCGGCCACATCGCTGGGCGAGTGCATCCAAAGATTCAGGATCCCCGTCGCGATCACCGTCCGCTCGGTTGCGGCCAACAGCCGCTGCACCGAGTCGAACACCGGTCCGCCCACGTCTGGAATCCACAGCGCCGTGAAGCCCAACTCGTCCAATTCCGCTGCTGCCGAGGCCGATTCGGATGGGTCACCGTAACGCAGTTGACTGCTCCAGATTCCGACACCAGTGAGCTCCATCGGCGATCGTTCCTCTCGTGACGTAGGTGGCTTTGGGGCCATGCTGTCAAACGTCGACTTCGTCGAAGTCGGGCACGTGCATCGAGTCGTGCATCCGCAGCCCTTTACTGTTCAGCCTCGCCAGTGCCCTGGAGAGCGGTGCGGGCATCGCTGATACCAGCTGGGCGCCGTGGGTCAAAGCCCAAACTCCGCCGCGGGAGCCGGGAACCAGGGTCTTGGCGGCACCCCTGGCAAAGGTCCGGCTGAGGCGCACAGGCTCGCGCATCGCCAGCTCGTAGGCGGCGAAGGCGCGCAGGTGGTCGCCGTCCGTCCGAGCGAGCTCGCCGGCCAGCACGTAGGCGCCCAGCACCGCGAGGCTGGTGCTCCCGCCCACCGCGGGGCCGGGGCAGTATCCGGCATCGCCGACCAGTGTGACCCGTCGACGCGACCATCTGTCCAGCCGCAGTTGGCTGATCGCATCGAAGTAGAACGTCGGCGTCCGGTCGATTTCTTCCAACCAACGATTCACCTGGGGATGCATGCCCTCAAACGCAGCACGCAATAACGCTTTCTGCCGCAACGAATCTCGGTGGCCGTAGTCGAGTTCGTCCTTGCTGCGAAAGAGGAACACCGCTCGCGCGTCGTCCAAGTGTGCTGCCGTGTAGATTCCCGCGACGCGGCCGACGCCGACGTGGCCGACCATCTCGCCCGGGTTGGCCAGCGCCTTGGGCGCCGATACCACCGCCAAATACCCGCCCAGGAAGCGGGTGAGCCCGGCTTCGTCACCGAAGATCAGGCGACGAACGTTGGAGTGCAGCCCGTCGGCGCCGACGACGACGTCATACCTGCGCGCCGGCGCTCGCTCGAATGTCACCTCGCCATCGATGTCGATGGCGGTGATCGAGTCGCCGAACAGGTACTCAACGTCGTCGCGTCCAGCCGCAAAGTAAATCTCGCTGAGATCGTCACGCATGATCTCCACGTGCCGGTCGGAGGCGGCGCCGTAGATCCTGGTGAGGTCGATCTCGATGGGCCGCGGCCGGCCTTCGCGATACATCGTCATGCGATTGGTTCCGGTGGCGAGCGCCTCGATGCGCGGCAAGACGCCCATCTTCGCCGAAATTTCCATGGCTGGGCGGAACAGATCGACGGCGTGGCCGCCGGTTTTACGCAGGGTCGGCGCGCGCTCGACGACGGTGACGTCGAAGCCTTGCCGGCTCAGCCAGTACGCCAGCACCGGCCCGGCGATGCTGGCGCCGGAGATCAGAATCCGCATCGCGCGCCTCCATCGGCTTGATCCTGGGGTCGGCCGCAGCCTACTCCCGGGCCCCGTCGTCGCCCGACTAAAGTCCCTTGCTATGCGCTTCGGTCTCTTCATCCCGCAGGGCTGGCGAATGGATCTGGTCGGCATCGAACCCGAGAAACACTGGGCGGTGATGCGCGATCTCGCCACCTACGCAGACAGCGGCACCTGGGACTCGCTGTGGGTCTACGACCACTTCCACACCGTCCCGATGCCCACGGGCGAAGCCACGCACGAGGCGTGGTCGCTGATGGCGGCATATGCGGCGACCACCTCGCGGATCAAACTCGGGCAGATGTGCACCGCGATGAGTTACCGCAATCCGGTCTACCTCGCCAAGGTCGCGGCCACGGCCGACATCATCTCCGGTGGCCGGATTCAGATGGGCATCGGCGGCGGCTGGTACGAGCATGAGTGGCGCGCTTACGGTTACGGGTTTCCGTCGGCCGGGGTGCGGTTGGGCCGTCTGGACGAAGGCGTGCAGATCATGCGTGATGCGTGGCGCGACGGCAAAGTCAGCTTCGACGGCAGGCATTACCAGGTCGACGGCGCGATCGTTTCGCCAAATCCCCTGCAAAGCAATGGGATTCCGCTGTGGATCGCTGGGGGCGGGGAGAAGGTGACCTTGCGAATCGCCGCGAAATACGCGCAGTACACCAACTTCACCCCGGAGCCCGCGGCGTTCGCCCACAAGTCGGAAGTTCTGGCACAGCACTGCAACGCCGTGGGCACCGACTTCGACGCCATCGTGCGGTCGGCCAACTTCACCGCCATCATCGGAACCTCCGATGCCGACTTCAAAGACAGGCAGCAGCGGGTGCGCGACCGGCTGGCCGGCCATGTGCCCGAGACCCTCGCGGATTCGATGACCACCGGCCTCCCGGACTCGGCAACGGGCACGCCGGAACAGGTCGTCGAGCGGCTCGCCAAGATCCGCGACCTCGGGTGTGAGTACGCGATCCTCTACTTCCCGGAGGCCGCCTACGACCGATCCGGCATCGAACTCTTTGAACGCGAGGTGATCCCGGCGCTGAGTTAGAGATCGCTGGTTTCGTAGCGCGTCTTGACCGAGGGCGCGGCCAGCAGCGGAGGGAGCTCGGTGATTCGGCCTTCGCCGGCACGGAAACTGCGGTAGGCCTCATCGTGCGCGACCGTGTCCCATAGCTCATAGATCAGCCAGTGCGTCTGATCATCCTCATCGACCAGCACGTCGGTGCCCATGTTGCCGGCGAACGCCCTGGTGTCTTGAAGCGCTCGGCCTAGGACCTCGCGCGCCGCCGGAATCGCTTCGGGCTTCAGCCTGAGTTCAAGTGTGACCGTGACCGGCATAGTCGTCTCCTCACGTCGTGTTCAGGGTCCCGCTCGCGGTGGCGATCTCGAGGCTCACAGACCCCCGTCAAGATAGCTCAGCCCGGCGGGGCAGCCACCGAATGAGAATGCGGTTTCCGCTTTTCGGAAAGCTGTTATACGGTTCAGTGAGCATTTTCTGTCGGCGGACTGAGACGAGCGCAGGAGGATCCTTGATGCAGAAGGCACTCGCCCCCGAGATCTCTACCTGGCCCGACGAAAACCCGCAGTTGATCGGCTGCCGATGCGGCAGTTGTGGTGCCACGGTGTTTCCGGTGCAGCAATGGTGTCCGCGCTGCAGCGTCGGTGAGATGACCGAGGTGTTGTTGCCGCGGCGCGGGACCCTCGTGGCGTGGACGACCCAGGGTTTCCCGCCCGGAGCCCCCTATGCCGGTCCGGCCGGCAAGGATTTCGTGCCGTTCGGCGTGGGTCTGGTCCAACTCGACGACGTGATCCGGGTCGAGGGGCGGCTGACCGAGAACGACCCGGCCAAGCTGCAGTTCGGTCAGGAAGTCGAACTCACGATGGTTCCGCTGACCACCGACGACGAGGGCGCCGAAATCATGACGTTCGCGTTCCAGCCGGTCTGAGGAGGACTCCCCAATGAGTAACGACGTAGCCATCATCGGCGTGGGCCTGCATCCCTTCGGGAGGTTCGAGAAGACCGCGATGCAGATGGGCGCCGAGGCCATCCAGTCCGCGCTGAAGGATGCCGGCGTGGAGTGGAAGGACATCCAGTTCGGCTTCGGCGGGAGTTATGAGGTGTCCAACCCCGACGCGGTGACCCGCCTGGTCGGGCTGACCGGGATCACCTTCACCAACGTGTTCAACGCCTGCGCCACCGCGGCCAGTGCCATTCAGCAGACCGCCGACACCATCCGGCTGGGCAAGTACGACATCGGCATCGCCATCGGCCTGGACAAACACCCCCGGGGTGCGTTCACCGATGACCCGGCCAAGCTGGCACTGCCGCAGTGGTATGCGCAAAACGGGCAGTTCGTCACCACCAAGTTCTTCGGAATGAAGGCCAACAAGTACATTCACGATCACAACATCTCGGCGGCCACGCTGGCCAAGGTGGCCGCCAAGAATTTCCGTAACGGCGCACTGAACCCGAATGCGTTCCGGCGCAAGGCGATTCCTGAGGAAGAGATCCTCAACTCGGCGGTGCTCAACTATCCGCTGACACAGTACATGTTCTGTGCACCGGACGAGGGTGCCGCCGCTGTCATCATGTGCCGCGCCGACATGGCGCACACGTTCACCGACAAGCCGGTGTATGTGCGGGCCTGTGAGATCCGGACGCGGCGCTACGGAGCCTATGAAGTCCATGCCACGTCGGCTCCGTTGGATGAGGATGCCGCGCCCACGGTGTACGCGGCCAAGGCCGCCTACGAGGTGGCGGGCATCGGACCGGAAGACGTCGACGTCGCGCAACTGCAAGACACCGACGCCGGCGCCGAGGTGATCCACATGGCCGAGACGGGTCTGTGCGCCGACGGCGAGCAGGAGAAGCTACTGGCCGACGGTGCCACCGAGATCCACGGGTCGATGCCGGTGAACACCGATGGCGGCTTGATCGCCAATGGTGAGCCGATCGGCGCGTCGGGGCTGCGGCAGATGCACGAACTGGTGCGCCAGTTGCGCGGCGAGGCCGGCGAGCGTCAGGTGCCCGGCAACCCGCGCGTCGGCCTGGCACAGGTCTACGGCGCACCCGGCACCGCGTCGGCGACGATCCTGTCGCTCTAGTTCTCTACCGCTCGCCGCACATTAAATGGCGGGCCCCAGCAAGTCGTCCGCGTCGCGGATGATGTAGCCGTAGCCCTGCTCTGCCAGGAACCGCTGCCGGTGCGCGGCGTATTCGGCGTCCAGGCTGTCGCGCGCCACGACGGAATAGAAGATGGCGCCACCGCCGTCGGACTTGGGCCGCAGCAACCGGCCCAGCCGTTGCGCCTCCTCTTGGCGGGAGCCGAATGTTCCCGAGACCTGCACCGCCACCGAGGCCTCCGGCAAGTCGATGGAAAAGTTGGCGACCTTGGACACCACCAGTGTGGATACTTCGCCGCGGCGGAAGGCGTCGAATAGTTCTTCGCGTTCCCGGGTTCGGGTCGACCCCTGGATCACCGGAGCGTTCAGCTCGGCGCCGAGCTCGTCGAGTTGATCGAGGTAGGCGCCGATCACCAGGGTCTGCTCACCGGGGTGGCGGCTCAGCACCGACTTGACCACGGCGATCTTCGAATGGGCCGTCGAGCAAAGCCGGTAACGCTCTTCGGGTTCGGCGGTGGCATACATCATCCGCTCGTTGTCGGTCATGGTGACCCGCACTTCCACGCACTCCGCCGGTGCGATCCAGCCTTGCGCTTCGATGTCCTTCCACGGCGCGTCATAGCGTTTCGGGCCGATCAGGGAGAACACGTCACCCTCGCGGCCGTCTTCCCGGACCAGCGTGGCAGTCAGGCCCAACCGCCGCTTGGATTGCAGGTCGGCAGTCATCCGGAACACCGGCGCCGGCAACAGATGCACTTCGTCGTAGATGATCAGTCCCCAGTCGCGGCTGTCGAAGAGCTCCAGATGCCGATACTCCCCCTTGGTACGGCGGGTGATCATCTGGTACGTCGAGATGGTGACAGGCCGGATTTCCTTGCATTCTCCGGAGTATTCGCCGATTTCGTCCTCTGTCAGCGAGGTGCGGGCCACCAGTTCGCGTTTCCACTGCCGGGCCGCGACGATGTTGGTGACCAGAATCAGCGTGGTGGCGCTGGCTTTCGCCATCGCGGCCGCACCCACCAGCGTCTTGCCGGCGCCGCAGGGAAGGACCACCACGCCGGAGCCGCCGGACCAGAACGAATCCGCGGCCAGCTGCTGATAGTCGCGCAGGTGCCAGCTGTCCTGGTGAAGGCTGATCTGGTGTGCCTCACCGTCAACGTATCCGGCGAGATCTTCGGCGGGCCAGCCGATCTTGAGCAACATCTGCTTGATCCGCCCCCGCTCGCTGGGGTGGACAACGACGGTATCCTCGTCGATGCGGGCCCCCAGCATCGGCGCGATCTTTTTGTTGCGCAGCACCTCTGCGAGCACCGCACGATCCAGGCTCACCAAGGTGAGGCCGTGCGCCGGATTTTTGACCAGTTGCAGCCGGCCGTAGCGGGCCATCGTGTCGACGATGTCGACGAGCAGCGGCTGCGGCACTGCGTAGCGTGAGTGACTGACCAGCGCGTCGACGACCTGTTCGGCGTCGTGTCCGGCCGCGCGGGCATTCCAGAGTGCCAGTGGGGTGATGCGATACGTATGCACGTGTTCGGGTGCGCGTTCTAGCTCAGCGAACGGGGCGATGGCGGCGCGCGCGGCGCCGGCCTGCTCGTGATCCACTTCCAGCAGCACCGTCTTATCGGACTGCACGATCAAAGGTCCATCAGTCAATGGCGCCGCTCCTTCTCATCACTTCGTTCTGCATCGTCGCCGGCGCAAGGCATGCATCCATTATCCGTGTCAGGCCGACACCACCGATGTGATGCGGTGGATGGCGAAGTCGCGCAGTCGCCCGGATGCCGAATCGAAAGCCACCAGCTGACCGCCTCGGACGGTGATCGGTGACACCACTCGCTGGGTGGCCACGCCCGCGGCGTCGAGATATCCGATTACCAGCGTGTCCTGATTTTTGGCCGCGCGCTGCAACAGCGACATCGCGACCGCCGGATCGACGCGGACGTTGCCGAACGGCGCGGCCGTCACCTTACGCAGCACCGAGACGACGGCGTTGAGCGTCTCACTGTTCGGCCGAGGCGCGGGCCGGTAGGGCCGACGCTGCTGCGGTGTGGGCACCCGAAACCCGCGGGGCCGGATGTCGACGATGGCACCGGAGGAGTCTTCGGCTGCCGGGGCGAAGCCTGCGGCCCGCACTGCGACGAGCACCTCGGCGATCGTCGCGGGGGACACCGCCACTGTCGGAGCCAGGGTGCGCAGTTGCACGTGTTCTGTTGCGGGCGCCGCCACGGCCTGGGCCAACAGCGTCGGGTCCTCGCATCGCACGAACGAAGCGGCCATACCGATCCGAAGCTGACCATGCCGGCGCGCGACGTCATCGATGAGATAGGTAAGTCCTTGGGGCACTGGCGTTTTGGAATGATTAGCGAAAAAAGAATGCATCCAGTCACGGGACTTGCCGACATCGAGCGCATGCCGGATCGACCGCTCGCTGATCCGGTACACCATCGCGGCCCCGGCCGATTCGACGGTGGCCACCGTGGCCAGTTGCTCGGCGAGATCCCGCTGCAGCGGCCCAGGCGCTACCACGGTCAGGTCGGCCTGCACCAAGAAGTGGTCGATTTGCCTGGGTAGGGCCCGAGTCATGGCGTCGACCGCGACCTTGGGGTCGGCGCCTTCGTCCAGCAGCGCACGGCCGGGCGTGCTGATCGCTCCGCGCCCCACCACGCCCAGCGCGTGGCTCTCGGCCAGCAAATCTCCGACGGGTCCCGGTTGCAGCCGCTTGGCCCAGCGCGGGCGGCGCCAGATCAACGCCCGCGATGCTTCGGCGGCATCGACACCGGCACCCGGCGGCAGTTCGCAGAGCATGCCCAGCAGCAGCCGGCGATCCAGTGGTGCCGCGGTTGAGTACAGCGAATCCGAGAGGGCACCATAGGGTTTGGCGTCAGGGCCACGACTGCCGATCAACGTCGGCCGGGCCGGCAAGTCGAGCCAGGTGCTGGCCAGCAGGTGCCAGCGCTCGGCGGCGGGCATCGCGGCGAACCGGTCGGTGGCGGCCGTTGGCGCCCAAAAAGGTCCGTCGCCGTCGGTCGGTTCCGGATCGGGCAGCCCGCTGGCGATCAATCCGCCCGCGGCCGCGACCTCGAGGATCAGGCCCAGCCGCAGTTCGTCGATGCCGGTCGTCTTGCCCAATCGTTTGACATCGCGAATTCCGATTCCGCCGCTGCGTAGCTCGGAAACCGGCGCAGCGCCGAGCGTTTCCAGCAGTACGTCAAGCTCACGCAGCAGGTCGATGACGGCTCCGGCGGCCGCCGCATCGACGTCGTCGGCGGTAGTGGTTGACACCACCGGGTCGGGTGCGGTCAGCTGCAGCGGACCGGGCTGCTCGCCGCGTAGTACCTGCCCGACGTGGCGGGGCAGGATCACCGTCTCGGCGTCGATGCGTCGCAGCAGACCCATCGCCAGTAGTTGCGGCACCGGCCGGTCTGGCGGGGCTCCGGGAGCGGCGTCGCGGGTACGGCCCATCGGAGAACCTTCGAGAAGTTTGTCCAGCACATCGAGCTGCGCGTCGTTGAGGTCATCGATGAGAGCGGCGATCTGTTCGCCGGTGCGTGCGGTGTCCTCGAGCAAAACTTGGCCCGGATGCCACGGCAGGGCCGTGCCGGCGTCGGGGGCGAGCCGGACAGCGGCTTCACCCCAGACCAGGGCGCGTTGCCGCAGGTCATCGAGCGCGCTGAGAACGTCGGCTTCCGAAGCGCGGTCACCGATCGATGCCAGCAGCTTGGTGGTTGGCACTGGCGTTGTATCGGCCTGCAGCACCAGCAGTGCGTCGAGGACCGCGAGGCGTAAGAAGTCGAGCTCGTCGGTGGCGGCCTTGACCGACTGACGGGCCTGTGCGCGCGCCGCCAGCGCGGCGATGCTGCCAGGTGGCGGCTGCGCCAGGTCTGGCCGCAGTTCCAGCAGTTGGATCAGCCGCTCGTCGGGCAAGTCGGCCAGCCAGGACCCCAGCGGGATATCCGGGGTGTTGTCGCTCATTGCTGACCAGCGTAAAGCAGTCGGCAGACCGCAGAGCGACGGTGAGTAAGCGCGGGCCAATCAGCGCGCAGCTCCCACACAGTTGGGGCCGCCACGTCGGTGAAACTGATGGCCTTAGGCAACGCGCGGGGTCGCGACCTGTCAGAATGGACGTCGTGGCTGACATTGCTGAAGGCAAGGCGCGCAAAACCCGGTATATCGACAATGGCTGGCCGGCGACGGACCCGGAAGATCATGCGGTAAGTGAATTGGCGACCGATCGGACGGGTGCGTTATCCCCCTTCGGGGATCTGGCGTTCCCGCTGCCCGCCACCGACCTGCCCTACCTGCATCCGGTCACCGTCGTCAATCGTTAGGTCGCCAGGATGGCTGGGGCATCCGGGGGATTCAGGCCTCCTGCGACCTCGGCGTCGGGAGAATCCAGCCCCGGGATGTTGTCGCACTTGGATGACCGTGGGGCTGCCCACATGGTCGATGTCACGGAGAAGGGACCCACCAAGCGGACGGCCGTTGCGGCGGGCGTCTTGCGTACCTCCGCGCAAGTGGTGGCGTTGATCTCGACCGGCGGCCTGCCCAAGGGCGATGCGCTGGCGACGGCACGGGTGGCCGGCATCCTGGCGGCAAAACGCACCAGCGACCTGATCCCGCTCTGTCACCAGCTTGCGCTCACCGGCGTCGACGTCGATTTCACCGCGCGGGATTCGGATATCGAGATCACCGCGACGGTGCGCAGCACCGACCGTACGGGTGTGGAGATGGAGGCACTGACCGCCGTCAGCGTCGCCGGGTTGACGCTCTACGACATGATCAAGGCGGTTGACCCGGCTGCGCGGATCGATGACATCCGGGTGCTGCGCAAAGAAGGTGGCAAAAGCGGAACATGGGCGCGGTGATGAGCGCCCGATCCGCGCGAGTCGTCATCGCCTCTACCCGCGCGTCGGCCGGAGTATACACCGATCGATGCGGACCGATAATCGCTGAATGGCTTGGGCAGCATGGGTTTTCGCCGGTGGAGCCGGAAGTGGTCCCCGATGGGAATCCGGTCGGCGAGGCGCTGCGCAAGGCGGTTGACGACGGGGTTGACGTAGTCATCACCTCGGGCGGCACCGGGATCTCGCCCAGCGACAGCACCCCGGATCAGACTGCTGCGTTGCTGGACTACATGATTCCCGGGCTGGCCGACGCGGTGCGCCGCTCCGGGCTGCCGAAGGTGCCGACCTCGGTGTTGTCGCGCGGTGTGTGCGGTGTGGCCGGCCGGACGCTGATCGTCAACCTGCCGGGCTCACCCGGTGGGGTGCGCGACGGCCTTGGCGTGCTCGCCGATGTCCTCGACCACGCGCTTGACCAACTTGCCGGCAAGGACCACCCGCGATGACCATCGTCATGCGCGCGGCCATGACCGATGAGCCGATATTGCTGGCTGAGCATGAAGAGCTGGTGAGCCATCAGTCGGCCGGGGCGATCGTTGGATTCGTCGGCATGATTCGCGACCACGACGGTGGGCGCCGGGTGGTGCGGTTGGAGTACTCCGCGCATCCATCGGCCGCAGAGGTCATGGCCGATGTGGTCGCCGACATCGCGGAGCAGTCCACCGGGGTGCGCGCTGTCGCGGCCAGCCACCGGGTCGGCGTGCTGCACATCGGAGACGCGGCCCTGGTGGCCGCAGTCGCGGCCGATCATAGACAGGCGGCATTCACGACCTGCGCGCTTTTGGTTGACACCGTCAAGGCGCGGTTACCGGTCTGGAAGCACCAGTTCTTCGACGACGGAACCGACGAATGGGTGGGCTCGGCCTAGCATCGATCAAGCGGTAACCCGAGAGCGTCTGGGATGTCGGCACGCTCTGGCGTTCGGAGTGTGCCGAGCAACATGACGTCGCGTCTCAGCCAGCGACTGATGGTTGCGCCAGAGCGTCCAGCGCGTCGTTTCCGCGGATCTCCTGCGCCTGGATCGCTTCCCAGAGTTGCTGTGTGTAGCTGACGTCGGATGCCTGAAGGGGCATGTCCTCCGGGACGAACCCATGGAATTCCGTGTCGACGGCCGGCGCGTCCGCCAAAGGCGCCACGTCCGCCGG
>CAYNLB010000109.1:0-15334 GCA_964397935.1 uncultured Mycobacterium sp. | reverse complement strand
CCCGTGGCGCACCGGTGACGCCGACCAGCCGCGTGTCGACCGCACCGGCCGCTCCCGCGTGGTGAACACATACCCGTGTCCCTGCGGCAATTGAATTGCCGTGCCGCGGGATTGCGCGCGTGGCCGCTGTTCGACGAGCAGGAATTCGCCGCCGGTGTAATCGGTGCCGGGATCATTCAAGTTGATTACCACCTGAAGGGGAAAAACCAAGTCCCCGTACAGGTCCTGGTGCAGTGCATTCCAGTCGCCCGCGCCGTATCTCAACATCAGCGCGGTGGACCTGGTCTGGCCGGCTGCGTGGCAGGTTGCCAACCAATCGTCCAGGCCGTCCGGCCAGGGCGTATCCCGGCCCAGCTTGCCCCACCAATCGCGGGCGATCGGCAACAGCCTGGGATACAGCGCCTGTTTGAGCCGCTCGATCGGCTCGGGGTAGGGGGCGTGGAAGTAGCGATACTGCCCGGAGCCGTACCGCTTGGGCGCCATGTCGACAGTCGAGCGAAACAACCCGTCGTCGGTGTAGAGCCGGCGCAGCCGAGCCGCCTCGCCGGGCGTCACCAGCTGCGGCAACAGCGCCCCGCCATACTCGTCGACCGCGGCGGCGATGGCGTTCCAATCGCCGGAGTCGACGCGCTTTTTCCACCGGGACATCTGCGTCCTCCCGTGCCGTGATCTGCCCGTCCACGATAGGCCGTCCCGCCGAATCCGCTGGCCGCGGAATTCGCGAGCGAGTACCGTTGTTGCTCGCGGACGAGTTGGCCGGGCGGCCGCGGACCGTCGTAAGGCGGTTCGAGGAAAGTCCGGACTTCACAGAGCAGGGTGATTGCTAACGGCAATCCGAGGTGACTCGCGGGAAAGTGCCACAGAAAACAAACCGCCACCTCGCGGTGGTAAGGGTGAAACGGTGCGGTAAGAGCGCACCAGCATTCCGGGTGACCGGGATGGCTCGGCAAACCCCACCCGAAGCAAGGCCAAGAAGGCCGCACCGAAAGTGCGGCCGCGCAGGCGTCCGAGGGTTGCTCGCCCGAGCCTGCGGGTAGGCCGCTCGAGGCACCCGGTGACGGTGTGTCCAGATGGATGGTCGCCGCCGCTCCGCCGCTGTTTATCCGCGGCGGTGTGGAACAGAATCCGGCTTACAGGCCAACTCGTCCGCCCTTCAGCGATCAGCGCCGCGCTTTGCGCACCGATTTGGCGAGTTTGCGCAGCGTGTCGTCGAGCTGTTCACGGCACCGCTCGGCCAAGTCCTCCTCCTGCTGGTACAGCAGACCATAGGTGAAGGTGTCTTCGCCGGCGGCGTGCGCGGCTTCCGCTTCGTGACCGAGGTGTTCCCGGCTGACCACACTGTCCTGGTGGTCACCGAGCAGCGACTGGATGGCTTTTGCCTGCTCGGACACCTTGTCCGCGCCGGTAGCCGCCGCAGTGTAGCGAAGTCGCTTGGCCCGCTTGCGGATCCGGTGTATCGCTTCGTTGCGCTCGCGTTCGGCGGCGGGGCCCTCCAGCTCGACCTCGGCCACAGCCTTCGCGGCTTTCGCGGCCTTGCGGACCTTCTTGTAGGCGGCATCGATGGTGACCGGCGCGAGCTCCTCGCCCGGAACCGCGGTCGGAGTATGAGCCGCGATCGCATCGAGGGCGTCGAGCAGACGGAAATATCGCTGCGAGCGCATGGCGATCAGCGACCGGCGCAGTCCCGTCTCGTACCGGCGCCGGGCACCCTCGACCAGGCGTTCCCGCACGGGCCCACGCACCAATTCCGTTGTCAGCCTGTCCAACGCATGCGCATATCGCTCCGCAAGCACCTCGGCGTCGCGCGCCACGCCCAAAATGGCCCCGAGCTCGCGCAACTCATCGAGCACCCAGCCGTCGTCGGGCAATCCGAACGAATCCTGGTAGTCCCGCAGCAGGCTGCGAAGCTTGCGGGCGGTCACCCGCATCTGGTGGACGGAGTCGACGGCGTCGGCGCGCACCGCGCGATCCCACACCAGCAGTGCGCCGACTTGCTCGGCCACCGCACGCTGCAGCGGGTCCTCGACAAGCCGCAGGCCGTTGGGCTGTGGCGTGGTGCCCAGCACCCGCGCCAACTTGGAGGCGTGACCGGCGGGTGCGGCGCCGGCGTCGAGCAGCCGATTGCTCAACCGATTCAACAGCTCGGTGTCCGGGTTCCCGTTGGATTCGCCACTGGTTTCGGTGAGTTCCAGTTCCCACTCGCGCCACTGTTGCCGGGCGGGCTCCGAGTCATCGGAAGCCCGGGCCGCCCATGCGGTGACGTGGTCATTGCTGAACTCCGCCAGTGCGGCGCCCCCGGCGCCGTACAACACCTGGCTTTCGCGTTCGGTGGTGATGCGCGCGACCGGTTCCAGCGGGCGGTCGCGCACGATCGCCAACACGACATCCACCAACTCGCTTGGCACCGTGTCCCGGCCCGCCGGACCGGACACGCCCAGCGGTGCGCGGACCTCGGTGCGGGCCTCGGGCCCGGCCGGCAACTTCAGGTGCCATCCCGCGTCGGGGCCACCGGTGCGGCGCCGCAGGGTGATCTTGTTGCGGGCCAGGTCCTGGGTCGGCGTGTCGAAGTACGTCGCATCGAGCGTTTGGGTCGGCGACTGCTCCACACGCGCCACCGCGGCGATGCCTTCGAACGACGGCGACACGGTCGACTCGACGACGTCGAACTTGCGCTCCACCTCCAGATGGCGCGACGTCTGCGGCTTTACAGGCATTTCCGGCTCCGTTGAGGGCGCGTCGCCGCGGCCTTGAAGGTCGTGGATGGGCATCCATAGATTGCCATACCACGCTTAGGCGGTTGTCAGTGAGCGGCTACGGCGGTGGTGGGGGAGGCGGCGGCGCGCTGTCTTCGGGCAGCGGCGCATAAACGGACGGCGGCGGCGCATAGCGGGCGATGTTGTTTCCGATGTTGGTGCACCCGCTCACCGAGATGCGCCGGCCGGCGTTGACACACACGGTCGCCTCCGCGTGGCCGGCAGGGTGGACGACGGCGGCAATTCCGGGGACCGCGGCCACCCCCGATAACACCAACACTGCCGCAATCCGGTGGCGCAGATTCATCGCAGATCTCCTTCCTGCCACCCTAAGCTGCATTGTCGTCGCAGTGCGGTGGGCGGACAGAGAATTGGAGTATATCGACGCCGGCGCCGACCGCGACGGGTTCCGCCTCGTCTGCCGCGGGTCGGCTCCTGTGGGACAGGATCACAATTTTTTACCGCTCGATTGGCGCATGCGCCACAGCAAAACCGCTTAGGGTTTCCCGATACGAATAGCCGCTTGTCATTCGGATACCTGAGCAAGGAGCGTTCCATGGTGTCATTTGCCCTCGTCGCATCACGAGTAGTTGCCGGTGGAATTGCCGCCGGTGCGGTCAGTGCTGCGATGCTGTTCGCTGCCGCCGGCCCGGCGATGGCAGAGCCCGAGGATCCGGCGCCCGCGCCGCTACCGAATTGCACGGCCGCCGACCTTGCCCAGATATCGGCGGGTGTCGCCGCCGCGACGTCCGCCTACCTGTTCACCCATCCGGACGTCAACGACTTCTTCACCAACTTGAAGGGCGAATCCCGCAGCGATGCGCGTGACCAGTTGAAGCAGTACATGGATGCCAACCCGCAGACCCACGCCGATCTTCAGGGCATTCGCCAGCCGCTGGTCGACTTCAGGAATCGGTGTCAATAGCCGGTGCGCGCTGCGTCCGCTCGACCGCGGTGGCCTATCAGCTGGGCATGGGCGGGCGAAGATGCATGGCCAGGCCGCCTAGCTGACGAATCGTTTGCAGTTCGTCGGCCTGGAAAGGCCGGCCATCCGGCTGCAGCAAATCGTGAAACCACACTTCCGGCATCGTGGTGTACGGGTGCTCCCAGGAGTCCCACGGGAAGTAGGTCTGGGTCTTCCCGGCGACCAATCCCCAATTGAATGCACCGACGTTGTGACGCTTTGCGATTGGCAGGATGCCGTTGACAGTGCTGCCCAAAGTCCTGGCCATGTACTCGGTGCACAGGATCGGACGCCGTTGAGGGACAAGCTCGGCGATGCGGTACTCGAACGTCGCCGGCTCGGCATAGGAGTGAAAGGTGATCACGTCGGAATTGTCGAGCTGAATGCTGCTGATGGTGGTGCGCCGTCCCGGGTCTGCCCAGTGGCCGTGCCATACGGCGCTGGTCAACGGTTGATGAGGATCAACCGATCGTGCCCACCCGAACACCTGCGGAAGCAGGTCGGCGACAAGCTCGAGCTTGTCTTGTCTTTCGACCGATCGGTAGTGGCGCGAAGGATTGTCGGGCTCATTCCACAGATCCCAGGCCAACACGCGATCGTCATTGCGGAATTGGTTGATGACGCCGGTGACGTAGCTGCGCAAAGTGCGGGTGTAGCCGCGGTCGTCGAGGTGTTCAGCGCCCGGACTCTGCACCCAACGGGAATTGTGTATCCCGGGTCTGGGCGCGGGTTGCGGGCCTGCCTGGGGGAACGGATCCCAGCAGGAGTCGAACAAGACGAACAGCGGTTTGATGCCATGGCTCGCCGCGATGGAGACGAATTGTGCGAGGCGGTCCTGGAAGCCTCGATGATCCTGCGCCCAGAGCAGATCGTGCAGGAAGACCCGCACCGCATTGAAACCGCTGGACCGCGCCCAGCCCAACTCGAGATCGATCTGCCGGGGGTCGTAGGTGTCGGGCGCAAACATCTCCAGCTGATTGATGGCGTTCGACGTGATGTAGTTCGCGCCGACGGGCCAATTCTGCTTCTGATACCAGTTGTTGGCACGGTCGGGTGACCATCGGCTTGATTCCGGCGAGTTGCGGGGTGGTTGCGCGGAGGCGCGGGGCGCTCGGGCCAGTGCAGTGCCTCCTGCCAGTAGCAGCGGCAGCTTCAAGACCGCTCGGCGGGGAACGACGTCACCAGCAGGTCCCCGGTCGATGCCTTGACCCTCACTGATCTCGGAATTGTTTACGTGCGTGATCGTACCATCGTGTCACGCAACAGCTTTCGGGTTTTCCGCGGGTCGGGTATCGGGTTTTGCGCCGGGGAAAGCGCCCGGTCGCTCACCCAGTGTCAGAAGCAGTGCTCGTCGGCGGGGAAAGCCCCTTCGGCCACCTCTTGCGCATATTGGATTGCGGCCCGCCGCAATTGCGCCCCGACGTCCGCGAACCGCTTGACGAAGCGGGCGGCCTTGCCGCTGCTCATGCCGGCCATGTCCTGCCAAACCAGCACCTGACCGTCACAGTTCGGGCCGGCGCCGATCCCGATGGTCGGAATGGTCAGCTTGCCGGTGATCTGGGTGGCCAACTCGGCCGGCACCATCTCCATGACGACGGAAAACGCGCCCGCCTCGGCGACCGCGATCGCATCCGCGACGGTTTGCTCCGCAGCGTCACCGCGGCCTTGCACACGGAAGCCGCCGAGGCTGTTCACGCTCTGTGGGGTGAACCCGACATGACCCATCACCGGGATGCCCGCCGCCGTCAGGCAGGCGATCTGCTCAGCTACCCGCTCACCGCCCTCGAGTTTGACGGCGTGCGCGCCGCCCTCCTTCATGAACCGGGTGGCGGCGGCCAGCGCGGCGGCCGGTCCGGCCTCGTAGCTGCCGAACGGCAGGTCGGCGACGACCAGCGCGTGACTGGCACCCCGCACCACGCCGCGCACCAACGGAATCAGTTCGTCGATCGAGACGGGCACCGTGGTGTCATACCCGTACACGACGTTGGCCGCCGAGTCGCCGACCAGCAATACGGGAATGCCGGCCTCGTCGAAGATGCGGGCGGTCGAATAGTCGTAAGCCGTGAGCATCGCCCACTTGTGCCCTTCGGCCTTCATCTTCTGCAGGTGGTGAGTGCGGATCTTGGTTCGCGGTTGCAACTGCCCAGCCGGGTTCGCACCGTAAACGTGCTGCTCAGACATCATTGTCCTCAGGTGTGTTCGGGTCGATCCTCGTGGCCCTGGAAGGGTCCCCGGGTTCGTCTGACGCTGAGTATTCTGCCATCTCTGCTGCGCAGTTGCACCGCCGCTGTGATGAGAGACATAGCATGCGGCCCACGCGGTATCCGGCCGGAGGTGCCGTTAACGAGGATCTCAGCTTTCCTCTGGCAGCATATGTTGGCATGGGCATGATTCGCCGCGGCAAGATCGCGCGCACGCTGCTGACCTTTACGGTGGTCGCTGCCGCGGCGCTCCTGCTCGCGGGCTGCCTCCGCGTCGTCGTCGGGCGCGCCGTCATGTCCGAGCCCAGGCTCGGCCAGGCTGTGGAGTGGACACCATGTCGGGCGGTGAACCCGAAGGTAAAAATCCCCGGCGGCGCGATGTGCGGCAAACTGGCCGTGCCGGTGGACTATGACCACCTCGACGGCGACGTGGCGGTGCTGGCAATGATTCGCTTCCCTGCGACCGGCGACAAGATCGGCTCGCTGGTGCTCAACCCCGGCGGCCCCGGCGAGTCCGGGATCGAGGCCGCTCTCGGGGTCGTTCAGACGTTGCCGAAGCGGGTCCGCGAACGCTTCGACCTGGTCGGCTTCGACCCCCGCGGGGTGGGGTCGTCGCGGCCGGCCATCTGGTGCAACTCGGATGCCGACAACGACCGGCTGCGGACCGAGCCGGACGTCGACTACAGCCCGGCCGGTGTGGCCCACATCGAGGACGAGACCAAACAGTTCGTCGGCCGCTGCGTCGACAAAATGGGCAAGAACTTCCTGGCGAATGTCGGCACGGTCAACGTCGCCCGCGACCTGGATGCCATCCGCGCGGCGCTGGGCGACGACAAGCTGACGTACCTCGGCTACTCGTACGGCACCCGGATCGGCTCCGCCTACGCAGAGGCCTACCCGGACAAGGTGCGGGCCATGATCCTCGACGGCGCCGTCGATCCCAACGCCGACCCCATCGAGGCCGACTTACGCCAGGCCAAGGGATTTCAGGATGCGTTCGACGACTATGCCGCCGACTGCGCGAAGAAGCCGAGCTGCCCGCTGGGCACCGACCCGGCCAAAGCCGTCGATGTGTACCACAGCCTGGTCGACCCGCTGGTCGACCCCGACAACCCGATGGTCGGCCGGCCGGTCCCCACGAGCGACGGACGCGGACTCAGTTACAGCGACGCGATCGTGGCCACCATCATGGCGCTGTACTCGCCAACGCTGTGGCACCACCTGACCGACGGCCTGACCGAGCTGGCCGACCACCGCGGAGACACCCTGCTTGCTCTGGCCGACATGTACATGCGCCGCGACGCGCACGGCCACTACAGCAATGCCACCGACGCCCGGGTGGCGATCAACTGTGTGGACCAGCCACCGATTACCGACCGTGCCAAGGTAATTGACGAGGACCGCCGCTCCCGGGAAATCGCACCGTTCATGAGCTACGGAAAGTTCACCGGCGACGCGCCGCTGGGCACCTGCGCGTTCTGGCCGGTGCCGCCCACGAGTAAGCCGCACACCATCTCCGCACCCGGCCTGGCGCCGACGGTTGTGGTGTCGACCACCCATGACCCGGCGACCCCCTATAAGGCCGGGGTCGATCTGGCAAACCAGCTCCGCAGCTCGCTGCTCACCTTCGACGGAACCCAGCACACGGTGGTCTTCCAGGGCGACAGCTGCATCGACAACTACGTGACCGCGTATCTGATCGGCGGCTCCACACCGCCGAGCGGCGCAAAGTGCTAGCGCGAATCCTTCGCCGAACGTGCACTGGCGGGCAGATTTTGGCTGAATTCTCGCGCTGAGTACGCGCTCGGCGCGAGTGCGAGACGAGACCAAGGCGTAACCCTTTCGCGCTGTCATGGGTACTCGAAACTGCGACGATGACAGCCATGTCGCGCCTGAGACCATTGAGTTCGGCGCTGCTCTCGTTCGGGTTGTTGGTTAGTGGGCAAACCGCGTTGCCACCGGCCGGCGCGACCCCGGAACCCGATGCCGGGCAGACTCCGGGGCCGAAACCGCCGCTGGCCGCGGTGCCCCAGAACTGGAGCAGCTGCAACCAATTCCTCACCGACACAAGCGACCTGCCCACCGCGCAGTGCACAACCGTGTCCGTCCCGGTCGACTACAACAACCCCGGCGGGGGGCAAGCCAGGCTGGCCGTGATCCGCGTGCCCGCCACCGGCCGGCGGATCGGATCGCTGCTGGTCAATCCGGGCGGGCCCGGGGGATCCGCGGTCGACATGGTGGCCGGGATGGCGCCAGGCCTGGAAACCAGCGCAATCAGGCGCAGCTTCGACCTGGTCGGTTTCGATCCGCGCGGGGTGGGCCACTCGACCCCGAACCTGCGCTGCCGCACCGACGCCGAGTTCGACGCCTATCGGCGAGAACCGATGGTCGATTACAGCCCGGCCGGGGTGAAGCACATCGAACAGCTCTACCGGCAATTGGCCCAGCAATGTGTCAATCGCATGGGCACCGGATTCCTGGCCAACGTCGGCACCGCATCCGCCGCGCGCGACATGGACGTGGTGCGTCAGGCATTGGGCGACGATCAGATCAACTACCTCGGCTACAGCTACGGCACCGAGTTGGGCACCGCCTACCTGGAGAAGTTCGGCAGCCACGTGCGGTCGATGGTGCTCGACGGCGCCATCGACCCGACGGTGGGACCGGTCAACGAAAACATCGTGCAAATGGCCGGATTCCAAACCGCTTTCAACGACTACGCCGCCGACTGCGCCCGATTTGCGGCCTGCCCGCTGGGCACCGACCCGGCCCAATTCGTCAACCGGTACCACGCCCTGGTCGACCCGCTGGTTGCCAGGCCGGGCCGGACGTCGGACCCGCGCGGCCTGAGCTACGCCGACGCGACCACCGGCACCGTCGATGCGCTCTACACCCCGGCGCGCTGGAAGTACCTGACCAGCGGTCTGCTTGGGCTGCAACGCGGCACCGACGCGGGTGACCTGCTGTTACTCGCCGACGACTATGACGGCCGCGACCGCAACGGGCACTACTCCAATGACCAGGACGCATTCAACGCGATCCGCTGCGTCGACGCGCCGACACCCGCGGATTCGGCGACCTGGGTGTCCGCCGATCAACGCATCCGGCAGGTCGCCCCGTTCCTCAGCTACGGGCAGTTCACCGGAACCGCGCCCCGCGATCTGTGCGCTTTATGGCCGGTGCCGGCGACGTCGGCACCGCACGCTGCGCCGGCCGTCGCGCCGGGCAAGGTCATCGTGGTCTCCACCACCCACGATCCGGCCACCCCGTATGCGGCCGGGGTGAACCTGGCCCGCCAGCTGGGCGCTCCGCTGATCACCTACGACGGGACGCAGCACACTGCGGTGTTCAACGGTGACCAGTGTGTGGATACCGCCGTGGTGCGCTATGTCGTCGCGGGGGTGTTGCCGCCGGCGGCATACCGATGCCAGTCCTAAGCCTGAGCAGCGGTGTTTGCAATATCCGCAACGGTTCCGAACCCGCGTCGGTAACACGGAATTAACAGCGGTTGCATACTGTGCCGGTTATGGATCGACAGAAGGAATTCGTTCTTCGCACGCTGGAGGAACGAGACATCCGGTTCGTTCGCCTCTGGTTCACCGACGTGCTCGGTTTGCTCAAATCGGTTGCCATCGCCCCGGCCGAACTCGAAGGGGCCTTCGAAGAGGGCATCGGCTTCGACGGATCCTCGATCGAGGGCTTCGCGCGGGTCTCGGAATCCGACACCGTGGCCAACCCGGATCCATCGACCTTCCAGGTACTGCCCTGGGCCACCCCGTCGGGTCACCACCACTCGGCGCGGATGTTCTGCGACATCACCATGCCGGACGGCTCGCCCTCGTGGGCGGATCCGCGCCACGTGCTGCGTCGGCAGCTGCAGAAGGCCAACGATCTCGGCTTTTCCTGCTACGTGCATCCCGAAATCGAGTTTTTCTTGTTGAAACCCGGTACCTACGATGGGTCGGTTCCAGTGCCCGTCGACAGCGCGGGCTATTTCGACCAAGCGGTGCACGACTCGGCGTCGAACTTTCGCCGGCAAGCGATCGATGCGCTGGAATTCATGGGCATCTCGGTGGAATTCAGTCACCACGAGGGCGCGCCCGGCCAGCAGGAGATCGACCTGCGCTTCGCCGACGCACTGTCCATGGCCGACAATGTGATGACATTCCGCTACGTCATCAAGGAAATCGCGATCGAGAACGGGGCGCGGGCGTCATTCATGCCCAAACCCTTCGGCGAGCATCCCGGCTCGGCCATGCATACCCACATGAGCCTGTTCGAGGGCGACGTCAACGCCTTCCACAGCGCCGACGACCCGCTGCAGCTGTCCGATGTGGGGAAGTCGTTCATCGCCGGGATCCTGGAGCACGCCTCCGAGATCAGCGCGGTCACCAATCAATGGGTCAACTCCTACAAGCGGCTGGTGCTGGGCGGTGAGGCGCCCACCACCGCATCGTGGGGAGCGGCCAACCGGTCCGCGTTGGTACGGGTGCCGATGTACACCCCGCACAAGACGTCGTCGCGGCGGATCGAGGTACGCAGCCCCGACTCGGCATGCAATCCCTATTTGGCGTTCGCCGTGCTGCTGGCGGCCGGATTGCGCGGGGTGGAAAAGGGCTACGTGCTGGGTCCGCAGGCCGAGGACAATGTTTGGGATCTCACCGTCGAGGAACGCCTCGCGATGGGGTATCGCGAGCTGCCAACGAGTCTCGACAGCGCGCTCCGCAGCATGGAGTCCTCCGAGCTGGTCGCCGAAGCCCTGGGAGAGCATGTTTTTGACTTCTTCTTGCGCAACAAGCGCGCGGAGTGGGCGAACTACCGCAGCCGTGTCACCCCGTACGAACTGAGCACTTACCTGTCGCTGTAGCCCGCGTCCCTTTCTGGGGTGTGCCGCCTCGCCTGAGGCGCCGGCCGGTTGCGCTACCGTCTTGATCGTGACCAAACCCGCGACGCAGCGCCCCAGGCTGCCCAGCGTCGGCCGGCTCGGGTTGATGGACCCCCCCGCGGGCGAGCGCCTGGCGCAGCTGGGGTGGTATGACCAGGATGACCAGGCCCACGTCGACCTGCTCTGGTCGCTGTCGCGTGCACCGGACCCCGACGCCGCGTTGCGCGCCTTGATGCGGCTATCGGAGAACCTCGACACCGGCTGGGATGAGCTCAACGCCGCGCTGCTCACCGAGCGCCCGCTGCGCGGGCGACTGTTCGCCGTGCTCGGTTCGTCGCTGGCCCTGGCCGATCACCTGGCCGCCCATCCGGAGTCGTGGAAGCTGCTGCGGGGCAAGGTGAAACTGCCGACCCGTGACCAGCTGCGGGCGACATTCGCCGAGTGCGTCGAGGAGGCGCTGGCCGAGGCGGGTCCGGCGTTGTCGCGCTTGCAGATCCTGTACCGCGACCAGCTGTTGGTGTTGGCCGCGCTGGATCTGGCCGCGACGGTCGAGGACGAGCCGGTGCTGCCGTTCACCGTGGTGGGCGCCCACCTGTCGGACTTGGCGGACGCCGCGCTGGCGACTGCGCTGCGGGTGGCCGAGGTCAGCGTGTGCGGCAACCGCACGCCGCCCCCGCTGGCGGTTATCGCGATGGGCAAATGCGGTTCCCGCGAATTGAATTACGTCAGCGATGTCGACGTCATCTTCGTCGCCGAGCGCGCCGACGCGCTCACCACCCGGCTGGCCGGCGAAATGATGCAGGTGGCATCGGCGGCGTTCTTCCAGGTCGATGCGGGGCTGCGGCCCGAGGGTCGCAGCGGTGAGCTGGTCCGCACCGTCGAATCGCACATCGCCTACTACCAGCGTTGGGCCAAGACGTGGGAGTTCCAGGCGTTGCTCAAGGCCCGCGTGGCGGTGGGCGACATGGAACTCGGTGAGCGCTACTTGACCGCGTTGATGCCCATGGTGTGGGTCGCCTGCGAACGTGAGGACTTCGTCGTCGAAGTGCAGGCCATGCGCCGGCGGGTGGAGCAGTTGGTGCCCGCCGACGTCCGCGAACGTGAGATCAAACTCGGCAGCGGCGGGATACGAGACGTGGAGTTCGCCGTGCAGCTGTTGCAGCTGGTGCACGGCCGCAGCGACGAGTCACTGCGGGTGGCATCCACCGTCGACGCGCTGGCCGCGTTGGGCGCGGGCGGCTACATCGGCCGCGAGGACGCGGCGAATCTCACCGCCTCCTACGAGTTCCTCCGGTTGCTCGAGCACCGACTGCAGCTGCAGCGGCTCAAGCGCACCCATCTGCTGCCCGAGGCCGACGACGAGGAGGCGGTGCGCTGGCTGGCGCGTGCCGCCCACGTCCGGCCCGACGGCCGCCACGATGCGGCGGGGGTGCTGCGCGAGGAGCTCAGGCACCAGAACCTGCGGGTGTCGCAGCTGCACGCCAAGCTCTTTTATCAGCCGCTGCTGGAGTCGATTCATCCGCCCGGTCTGGAGATCGCGCATGGCATGAGCTTGGAGGCCGCGGAGCGGCAGCTGGCCGCGCTCGGCTACGAGGGGCCGCAGACGGCGTTGAAGCACATGTCGGCGCTGGTCAACCTCAGCGGCCGGCGCGGCCGGGTGCAGTCGGTGCTGTTGCCCAGGCTGCTGAACTGGATGTCCTACGCGCCCGATCCCGATGGCGGGCTGCTGGCGTATCGGCGACTGTCCGAGGCGCTGGCCGGCGAAAGCTGGTATCTGGCCACGCTGCGGGACAAGCCCGCGGTGGCCAAGCGGCTCATGCACGTGCTGGGGACCTCGGCGTATGTGCCGGACCTGTTGATGCGGGCGCCCCGGGTCATTCAGGACTACGGCGACGGGCCGGCGGGCCCGAAATTACTCGAAGCCAAGCCCGACACCGTGGCCCGCGCGCTGATCGCCTCGGCCGGCCGCTACACCGACCCGGTGCGGGCGATCGCCAGTGCGCGCACGCTGCGCCGCAGAGAGCTGGCCCGCATCGGTTCCGCGGATCTGCTCGGCATGCTCGAGGTAATCGACGTGTGCAAGGCGCTGACCTCGGTCTGGGTGGCGGTGCTGCAGGCCGCGCTGGATGCCATGATCCGGGCCAACACTCCCGACGACGGCAAGGCGCCGGCGGCCATCTCGGTCATCGGCATGGGCAGGCTGGGTGGCGGCGAGTTGGGGTACGGGTCCGACGCCGACGTGCTGTTCGTCTGCGAGCCGGCCCGCGATGTCGAGGATTCGGCGGCGATTCGTTGGTCGACCACAGTCGCCGAGCAGGTTCGGACGCTGTTGGGCACGCCCAGCGTGGACCCGCCGCTGGAGGTCGACGCCAATCTGCGGCCCGAGGGCCGCAGTGGTCCGCTGGTTCGCACGCTGGGTGCATACGGCGCCTACTACGAGCAGTGGGCCCAGCCGTGGGAAATCCAGGCTTTGCTGCGCGCCAACGCGGTCGCCGGCGACGCGGAGCTGGGGCAGCGGTTCTTGCTGATGGCCGACAAGACGCGCTATCCGCCCGACGGGGTGTCGGCCGAGACAGTGCGCGAGATCCGCCGCATGAAGGCCCGCGTGCAGTCCGAGCGGTTGCCCCGCGGCGCAGACCCCAACACCCACACCAAGCTGGGCCGCGGGGGGCTGGCCGACATCGAATGGACCGTGCAGCTCCTGCAACTCCGGCACGCGCACGAGGTGCCGGCCCTGCACAACACCTCGACGCTGGAGAGTCTGGATGTGATTGCGGCGGCCGGGTTGGTTCCCGCGGTGGAGGTGGACCTGCTGCGGAAGGCCTGGGTGACCGCCACCCGGGCCCGCAGCGCGCTGGTACTGGTCCGCGGTAGGCCCACCGACCAGCTGCCGGGGCCCGGACGCCAGCTCAATGCGGTTGCCGTCGCCGCGGGCTGGCCAACCGATGACGGCAGCGAGTTTCTGGACAACTATCTGCGGGTCACACGGCGCGCAAAAGCAGTAGTCCGCAGGGTGTTCACCAGTGAGTCAGGAGCCTGATCCAAGTTGGAAGCCGCATTCGAGGTCCTGAGCGAAGAGGAGCTGGGCCGGGTCACGGCAGCGTATGCGCCGTTGACCGAGGCCGTTCGGGAGCTCATCGACGCCACGGTCCGGACTCATGCTGACGACGACCTCGTCCAGCAGGCGCGGACAGCGATCGAGGCGGTCACCCGATCGTTGCTCAGCCAACGTACTCGACCGGCCGGGGTGAGCTACCGCGTCAACGGTCGTCCGCTGCCGTTGGGCAACGCCGTGGTCGGTGTGTGCAACCCGATCGCCCCGCCGATCGTCGTCCACCACGAGGGTGGCGGCCGCTGCTGGAGCGAGTTCGTGCTCGGGCCGATGTACGAGGGCCCGCCCAACCTGGTGCACGGCGGCGTGAGCGCCCTGGTGCTCGACCACATGCTCGGTGAGTCGGCCAGCGAGGGGCTGTCCAAGCCGCGTTTCACCGGAACTATCACCGTGAAGTACCTGCGCGGTACCCCCCTGGGCCCGCTCCGTTCCGAGGCGTGGATCGAACGCAGGGAGGGCGTCAAAGTTTTTGCTCGCGGCATCATTTCGGACTCCGCGGGCGTCACCGTGGAAGCGGACGGGGTTTTCATCGAGCCGGCGTGGGCGCGGCAAGCCGAATGAAGTTCTACATCAGCAGCGCCTTCATGAATACCCGGGAGATCGTCGAGATCGCCAGGGCAGCGGACGATCTCGGCTACGACGGTATCGGGATCCCCGACCACGTCATCAACCTGGAGATCCTCGACACCCCGTACCCGTACACCAAAGACGGGCAACGACGGTGGCAGCCATTCACTGACTGGCCCGATCCCTGGGTCCTCGTCGGGGCGCTGGCTCAGGTCACCACCCGGCTGCGGTTCGTCACCACGGTTTACATCCCCGCGATGCGCAACCCCTACTCGGCGGCGAAAGCCATTGGTACCGCCGCCGTTTTAGCATCGGGCCGGGTGGAGCTCGGCATCGGCGTCGGCTGGTGCCGTGAAGAATTCGCCTTGATGGGGGAGCGCTTCGATGCCCGCGGCAAGCGCACCGACGAGATCATCGAGCTGATGCGGGCGCTGTGGGAACCGGGCTGGACGGAGTTCGATGGCGAGTTCTACCGGACGCCGCGGCTGGAGATGCAACCAACTCCGCCGCCCATACCGGTGTATGTCGGTGGGCTCAGTGACGCCGCGCTGCGCCGGGCTGCCCGCAACGACGGTTGGATCGGCGATCTGATCACGACCGACCGCGCCATCGAAGCGGTCGGCCGGCTGCGTGAACTGCGGGTCGAAAGTGGATTGTCGCTGGACGATTTCACCATTCTGACACCGCTGACCGACGCCTTCACCGTCGCCGATTATCAGCGCGCCGCGGATGCCGGTATCACCGGAATCATCACCATGCCGTGGATGTTCTATGCCGGGCCGGACGCCACGTTGGCCGACAAGATCGACGGCATGCAGCGTTTCCGCAAAGACCTTGCGCTAGACGCCTAGG
>CAYNLB010000108.1:0-15451 GCA_964397935.1 uncultured Mycobacterium sp. | reverse complement strand
CCCGCGCCGAGTGCAGCTTCGGCCGCCATGTTGTGCCGGGATGCCTGGGGTGCCCGGCCGGCCCGCCCCGGCGGCCGGCCGCACTCCATCACCCGTATGACCCTTCACCACGAGGCCGTGGTTCTCGGCGACAACCGTAATGCCCCAGGCCACCTCCGGCAGGACCAGCGGTACCACCAAGACCAGCTGGGATGGATCGACATCGCGTATCACGTCGGCGTCGACCGCAACGGGAACATCTACGAGCTGCGCAGCACCGCGGTTGCGGGCGATACCGCGACGGACTACGACACAACGGGCCATTTCCTTCTCCTCTGCGAAGGAGACTTCGACCAGGAGGTGGTATCGGAAGCCCAGCTTCACGGAACAGCCCTCGCATTCGCATGGGCCGCCCAGAACTTTCGCATCGCGACCGACACCTTGGCGGGCCATCGGGACTTGGCCCAGACTTCTTGCCCGGGTGCGAACCTCTATGCCCGACTCTCCTCGGGTGACCTCAAGCGCCGCATTGACGATCTGCTGGCCGCCGGCCCCGTGAACCTTCAGCGCATTTGTGGGCCCGAGGCAGCCGCAAGAGTCGCCGCCATCGAGGCCGGCTAATCGAAAGCCGGCCCGCAAAAGAAGCGTGGTCATCGCGGCGGTGTCGTTGGTGAACCCGTTGTCGGTATGGGGTTGACAGGCAATGAGCGGGCGGAGATTGCGGCTGCATGAATATTGCGATGTGGTCTGCTGATGTGGTCAATTGGTTCGGTCCCGTCGAAGGTTTAGGGACCAGTCCCTGAGGAACGTTTCCACGGTTGACCGCTGACCTACCCGGAGAGCCGATGACCATCAAATCGACGAACTCAAGCCCCGCACCCAGAACGGCACGGGCCGAGCTCACCGCGCAACAGCGGGCATGGCTCGACCGGGCATCACGGCGCGAGGTGGATGGGTGGCTCCATATCGCGGTCAACGGATCGGCGGCGGCCCGTGGGTTTCAGTACGGGTATCTCGTCGCCGACGAGTATGCGGAGTCGATCCGCGTCTACCGGGAGATGACCTACCAGCAGATCGGCATGGACTACGAATTCTTCGTCGACAGGGCCAGCGAGTTGCATGCCGACAAGGTTCCCGACGAGTTGCGCGAGGAGATGGAAGGCATTGCCGCCGGACTCACCGCAGCGGGAGTCCCGGCGAGCTTCAAAGACGTGCTTGGCATCAACGACTGGATGGAACTCACCGGTTACTGGTGGCCGAAGAACGCTGGTCGCTATGCCGCCGTGACGCCCACCGGCGGCCAAGGCGGCCACTGCAGCGCCTTCATCGCCACCGGCAGCGCGACCGCCGACGGATCAATCGTGCTCGGCCACACCAGCTTCACCGACTTCTGGCAGGGCCAGTTCGAGAACGTCATCTTGGACCTGACTCCCGACAACGGCCACCGGATGGTCATGCAGGCCGCGCCCGGCTGGATCGCCAGCATGACCGATTTCTGGTTGACCGGCGCGGGGCTGGCCATCAGCGAGACGACGATCAGCGGCTACGACGGGTTCGGGGGTTACGACGAGACGCGCGTACCGGAGTTCGTTCGCGCACGCAAGGCCAGTCAGTACGCTCACGATATCGACCACTGGGTCGAGATGCTCAACACCGACAACAATGGCGGGTACGCCTGTTCCTGGTTGATCGGCGACGTCAAGACCGGTGAGATCGCCTGCTATGAGCAGGGTTTGCTACACCAGAGCCTCGCGCGGAAGACGGATGGCTACTTCTGGGGCGACAACGCCCCGAGGGACCCGCGGATCCGCAACCTGGAGTGCAGTGCCAGCGCCACCGGGTTCAATGACATTCGGTCGCCCAACGGCGCGCGGGAGGTCCGCTGGCAACGTCTCCTTGCCCAGCACGACGGTCATATCGATAGCCACGCAGCCCAGCGGATGCTCGGCGACACGTTCGACGAGTATCTGGGCTACGTGCAACCGTCTGCCCGGACCATTTGCGCACATTACGATGCCGATCCGTGCCAGTTCAACGATGTGACCCCGTTTGCGCCGCATGGATCGGTGGACGGCAAGGTTGTCACGTCCGCCGATGTCGAGTCGATGAGCCTGTGGGCGAGGTTCGGTCGAGCCGACGGCGCCGAATTCATCGCCGAGGACTTTCTTCGTATGCACCCGCAATGGAACTGGCAGCGGGGCTGTCTGCAGGATCGCCCCCAGCAGCCTTGGACCTATATCCGATCGGACCCCGCGACCAAGCCCCGAATGTGAGCGCGTTCACATGAATCGGATACCGCTGTCGGGTGTACCGAACCGCATCATCCAAGATTGAGCCCATGGCTCCCATTGCTGTCTCAACCGATCGGATCAAGAATGCAGTCGTCGACGCGCATGAGAAGCAGAAGAAGAAGGGTGGCGGCGAGAACGCCAGCTACATTCCGATGTTGGCGAAGGTGTCCTCGAAACTCTTCGGTGTGTGTGTCGCCACCGTCGACGGACAGATATTTTCGGCCGGTGACGCGGAGTACGAATTCGCGCTGGAATCGATTTCAAAGGTTTTCACGCTCGCACTTGTGATCGAACAAAGCGGCCCCCATGAGGTCCTCCACAAAGTAGGCGCGAGCCCGACCGGGCATGCGTTCAACTCGGTGTCAGCACTGGAACAGCACAATGACAAACCGATGTCGCCACTCGTCAACGCCGGCGCGATAGCGACGGCCAGTCTGGTCGACGCCATCGACGCCGAGGACCGTTGGCGCCAGATCCTGCAAATGCAAAGCGCTTTCGCGGGGCGTCAGATCTCGATCAGCGAAGAAATCAATGCCTCCGAGCAAACCACCAATTTTCATAACCGCGCAATCGCCTGGCTGCTGCGCGACGGCGGATACATCTACTGCGACCCTATGGAAGCCTGCGACATCTATACCCGGCAGTGCTCGACGTTGGTCACGACGGTGGACCTGGCAGTCATGGGGGCGACGCTGGCCAGCGGCGGCCGCAATCCGCTCACGGGCGAGCGGGTCATGGCGCACGCCAACGTTCCGCACGTGCTGGCCGCGATGACGATGGAAGGCATCTACACTCGCTCGGGCGACTGGGCCTACACCGTGGGACTGCCCGCCAAGAGCGGCGTGGGAGGCGGGCTGGTCGCGGTGATGCCCGGTCAAATGGCGATTGCGGCGTTCTCGCCGCCGCTGGACGAGGTAGGCAACAGCGTGCGCGCGCAGGCCGCGGTGGCGCAGGTCGCGCATACGCTGGGACTCGGTCTGTTCGGCGTCCCGCGCTCCGGCGAATAGGGCTTGTCGTAGTCGTGCACCGGGTCGAATGTTGGCCGCTTGCGGCGTGTGTTTGCCTCATTGTTCTGTTCGCACCCCGCGGCGGTGCGTGAAGCGGACGATGGTTCCCATGGACACCACCGTCGACGAAATCGCCCCCGGAGTTTTCCGGATCTCGACGTGGGTCCCTGATATCACCGACCAGGGATTCACGTTCAACCAGTTCCTACTGACGGGTGATCAGCCGTTTCTCTTCCACTGCGGCATGCGTCACCTGTTTCCGCTGGTCTCGCAGGCCATCGAGACACTCATCCCACTGGAGCGGTTGCGGTGGATCTCTTTCGGCCACCTGGAAGCCGACGAATGCGGGGCCATGAATATGTTGCTGGCGTCTGCCCCCCGCGGCGAGGTCATACATGGTCCGTTGGCGTGCATGCTTTCGCTCAACGACATGTGCGACCGCCCGCCGGTGGTCGCTGATGACAAGCCGCTCGATATCGGGGGACACCGACTCCGGTTCATCGCCACACCGCATGTGCCGCACAACTGGGAAGCCGGGCTGTGGTTCGACGAGACGACGTCGACGTTGCTGGCCGGTGATCTGCTGACCCATGTCGGCAAGCAGGCGGCGCTGACGGAGTCAGACGTCGTCGACAAGGCCATCGCCGCCGAGGAACTGTTCCACGCCACTGGTCTGACCACCGTCCTGACGCCGACACTGCATCAACTCGCCGACCTGCAGCCGAAGACGCTGGCGCTGATGCATGGCGCATCGTTCACCGGCGACGGCGCGGCGCAGTTGCGCGGGCTGGCCGCCGGTTACCGCGAACTCGCCGCAGGGTAGCGGCCCTCGGATCAACGCCAAAGTTCGGCGATAAAACGTTGCACGCTGCGTGTCAGGGAACGCGGGACATGATCGGGATCCATCAGGTCATTCTCCGCCAGCGGGCTCGCCTCATCGGACACCGTCTGCTCGGTAAATGGCCGCAACGTCCTGTCCTGCCCCCGAAGCGCCTCGATGGCCTGCAGCAACGAGCCGCATCGAAGCACCGCCCCTTCAAGCTCGCCGATGGACACCCCCAGGTGTTCGGATACCAACTGATTCCGCACGGCTGTGACGTGGCTGCGCACCCCGTCGTGTTCCGAGTCGTTCGGCTGCGCCTCGACGGCCACATCGCACTCGCTGTCGAACCCCAGCGAGCGATTGTTGAGATTCGACGACCCGACGCGCAGTAGCCGATCGTCGGCCACCAACACCTTCGAGTGCACATAGATCGGCGCACCGCCATCGGTCACCGGCCAGTAGATGCCCAAACGGCCATGTTCGTCTGCTGCCCACAGCACTTGAATGAGCCGATGGCGTGCGCCGTCCATCGTCTCGCGCTCGAGCGTGTTGTTGCCTCTGCGAGGAAGGACGATCACGATCTCTGGACCGTCGTCTTCCCTCAGCCGGGCGGCCAGCGCATCGACGAGGCGTCGGGCCGCCAGATATTGGTTCTCCAGGTAGATGGTGTCGCGTGCCGCCGCTATGGCCGCGAGGTTGAGCGCTTCCACCTCCCGAACCTCGGGGCGCCCGTCCAGCTCCGGCAACGTGCGCGCGAGGCCGACGTCGACGTTGCGCAGAGTCGGTTTCAGTTTGCTGGGCCAGGTGGTGTGCCTCGCGTCAACCGGAGTCAACGATTCGTCCGTCGCGGTCTGCCACCGGGCCCGGGCCAGCTCGCCGAGCGCGCCGGCGGCCGCACCGTCAACTGCCGCCGCGACGTCGTGCCGCGGCCCGTAGCCGCGCCCGAGGGTCCGGCGACCGCGACTGTCATGCTTGTGCGCGCGGGTGTCCCATCGGTCGACGGTCAGATCGACGCCACCGCAGAACGCCACGGCGTCGTCGATGACCGCGATCTTCTGATGATGGACGGAGCCGGTCGGATGGGCGCCGTCGATCTCGAAATGCATTCGCTTGCTGGTGACTTGGTTTACCAGCGCCACCGGGGTGAGCCCGAACCAGAGGCCATCGAAGGCCGGGAGCAGACGAAGATTGGATTTCAGTAGGTAGACCTCGAGACCCGGTCGTTTCCACAGGATCCAATAGAGGAAGGCGCCCAGTGCGTTCGGGCCGGGCAGTGTCTTGGCGCCCCGCTCGAAAGTCATCCTGGCATCGAGATCCCAACCGATGAGCATGATTCGGTGCCGGGCGCGCAACATCGCCGCTTTGACGTGCTTGAAGTAGTCGGCCGCATCGATGATGCAGGCGAACTGATCGGCGCGCGCTATGCGCCAGCAGGTTTGGCCTGGGATCAGCAGTCGATCGTCACGCACGCGACTCTTTCAACGAATTTGACGGTCCGGCGCAGGCATAGCCCCGTGTTTACCACATTCAGGCGCTGCGCAGCGCGGTCGCCAATCGCGAATCAACCGCATTATGCCGATTCGGCCATCGTGGCTGATCCCAGAGGCTAGTTTTGCGGTGTGACACCACCAGTGATTCAACGTTGGATCGAGATCATCGACACCGGCCGTACCAACGAACTGAACGACCTGCTGGCCGAGGACGCCGTCTTCTACTCACCGGCAGTTTTCACGCCGCAGAAGGGCAAGGCCACCGCCGTCGCCTACCTGATCGCCGCGGCGAAGCTGTTCGCCGACACCGGCTTCCGGTACGTCGAGAAGTGGTACAGCGACCATTCCGCGGTGCTCGAGTTCGCTGCCGACATCGAGGGCATCCACGTCAACGGCATCGACATGATCCACTGGAACGATGATGGCGAGATCACCTCGGTCAAGGTGATGCTGCGCCCGATCAAGGCGTTGCAGGCTGTGATTCCCGAGATGGGGAAGCTGCTGCAGGAGGGCGGCACCGCGCCGGCCGGTTGAGCAGCTATGCAACGGCGCCGATCTGTACGAGGATGAAATGATGCGAATGGTTGTGGTGCTTGCAAGCTTTGCCGTCATAGTCGGTACGGCCCCACCGGCACAGGCCGATCCGGATCCCGATACGGTCTTTCTATCCGAGCTCGACAAGGCCGGAGTTCCCTATCACAACGCCGCCGACGCCGTTGCGGTAGGCAAAAGGGCATGTCAGCTGATGGACCAGGGTTACTCCGAAGTCGACGTCATCAAGAACGTCTCGACCAGCAATCCGGGATTCTCCATGTCCGACGCGGCCAAGTTCACCACGGTCGCGGTGACCGATTACTGCCCCCAGCATTTGGGGGAACCGACTACCCAGCCACCGCCGCCGTCGTCGGATATCGTGCCCGAGATTCCGTTGGGGGGGCCACCGGCCGCCTAGGTAGGTCGGAGTGATTCTCTACCCTGGATCGCCCGCAGGCTGTGCGGGGTGACGTCAGGTCATACAGACGTTGGAAAACAGCAGGCCGGGCCAGGACACGATCGAGCCCAGGAAGGACACGACCAGGTCGGCCCCCCTGCATCCGGTGCAAATGCTCGGTGTGCGTGGACGACCAGATAAGCCCGACGATCAGATACGGGGTGCCGAGTATGACTGCAATACCGAGCAATTCGGCGATGGTCAACTGATAGCCGAGCGCCTGGCGGATCTTGGTGAGCATCGGCGGTCCTTCGGGCAAGCAATCGCATTCACACGTCGTTTCGACATGTTAACCGCGGTTCGCGACACCTTTGCATGTCACGATGGGTGCGTGGGGACGTCACACGGCGCAATGCCCGGTTCGCCGGGCCGCGTCGAACGCGCGATGAATCTGCTCGAGCGCATACTGCAATACCAGGTCAGCGTCGGCGCGCTGATCGAAGTGGCGCTGTGGCTGGCGATTCCATACTTGGTCACCGGCTTCGTGTGGGCGGTTTTCCACCCTGAACAGACGGAGCGGATCCAAGCGCGCATAGAAACGGTGTCGCCGGTGGCCGCCGACGTCGCGGCGTTCGGGTTGACCACGGCGTTGTGGCCGGCTTCCATCCAGATCGCCGATGCGTGCCCTCCCAGGTGAGTCGCTATTCCGTTGAACCCATGCGCAATAGTGGGGTTTGCTCCTAGGCTGCCGATCATGTCAATCGACCGGGCCGCGTTGCTCGCGGGCAGCATCCGATTCGCCTCTGGTATCTCCTTCCTCGTCGACCCGCTGCGTGCAAACCGGCTGTGGGGCACTCCCGACCAGCCCGATGCGCAGGCGCAACTGCTGTTGCGGTCGATGGGCTACCGCGACGCACTGATCGGTGCGCTGCTCGCGACGGCAGGACTGCGTGGCAAGAACAGCCGCGGCTGGTTCCTCGCCTCCGCCGGCGCCGACGCGGCCGACCTGCTCGGCGGGGCGAGTGTGCACCATGACCTGACGCGGTCACAACAGCTCATCGGCCTGGGCGGCGCGGTCGTCGGAGTCGGCGTCGGGCTCTGGGGCGCGGCACGCAGGACCACCGGGGCAAGGGAAGCGCTGGCCCCGAGCACGGAGGATTAGCGGGCCGAGCGAATCGACTGCGATTTGCCGGCCCGGAGTTCGATGCAGTCGGTACGCTCGTTCCGTGCCGGACACAGCGTACGCAAAGTGCGGCGATCTCAGCCTCGCATACCAGGTATTCGGGAACGGGCCGGTCGACCTAGTGTTCGCTGGGTCTTTCGTCAGCCACGTCGAGATGTTTTGGACCATGCCCGAGTTCAAGACCTTCATGGAGCGGCTCGCCGCGTTCTGTCGTGTCGTCCTGTTCGACAAGGCCGGGGTCGGGCTTTCGGACCCCGTCCCGCAAGTCCGCACGCTCGATGATCGGGCGGCCGAGATCGAGGCCGTCATGGACGCCGCCGGCTTCGAAACAGCCGCGCTTCTCGGTGTGAGCGAGGGTGGCCCGGCCGCCATCATGTTCGCCGCGACGCGCCCGGAAAGAACGCGTGCCCTGATCCTCACCGGCACGGCGGCGTACCTCCCCTCTGGTGGCTGGGAAGACCTCGACCGCGATCCGGCCGAGCTGCGGGCACGCTCCATACGCGAGATCGGTGAGGAGTACACGCCGGCGACGGAGCAGATCGTCGGCTTCCAAAAGTTCGGCCGCGCCGTCTTGTCGGCGTGGGGCAGCGGCGAGGCACTCAGGTCCCTCCTGCCGTCGGTGCGGTCGATACGTCAGCTGGGGACGCTGGAGCGGATGTGTGCGAGCCCCGGAATGGCGCGGGCCACGCTGGAGGCGGCGTTTCTGATCGATGTCCGGCCGGTCCTGCCGACGATCAGCGTGCCCACCCTGGTTGTCCACGCCAGACGCGACCCCGGTGTTCCGGTGGAATCGGGGCGGTACCTCGTAGACCACATTCGCGGCGCACGCATGGTGGAGCTCGAAGGCACGGACCATGCGCCCTGGTTCACCGATCCGGACAAGATCGCGACCGAAGTCGAGGAACTTCTCACCGGGAGCCATGCGGCGCCATCACAGCTGAATCGTGCTCTGCGCACCGTCCTGTTCACCGATATCGTCGCGTCAACAGAGCATGTGGCGGCGAGCGGCGACGAACGGTGGCGTGCAGTTCTGCAGCGCTTCGGCGAGATCACCGCAGAGGCCACGGAACGATACGGCGGCACCGTGGTGAAGAGCACGGGTGACGGTTACCTCATCACTTTCGAAGGCCCGACCCACGCCATCCGGTGCGCCGAGACCCTGTGCGACGATGCCGAGGAATTGGGGATCGAGATCCGCGTAGGTATTCATACCGGCGAGTGCGAATTGATGGATACCGACATCGGGGGAATCGCGGTACACATCGCGGCGCGGATACTCGGCCGGGCCGGTGCCGGCGAAATCCTCGTCTCGCGCACCGTCCGTGACCTGGTTGTCGGCTCCGGTATCGGTTTCCGGGAGCACGGCGTGGTCGAGTTGCGCGGAGTTCCGGGCAGTTGGGAACTGGTCGCGGTCGACCGTCATAACGCGGGTGCGGCATCGCGGGAAGCGGAGCTCGCCGCAGCGCCCACTCCGGGACCTCGGATCGGGATGCGCTGGTCGGACCGGGCCGCGGCGGTCATGGCGAGGCGCACACCGTGGATCCTCCGTGGCATGGCGCGTTTGGCCCCGGTTGCCGATCTCAACCAGGCAACGGCGGACTGAGTTCCGCGCTGACAGGTGGGCCTCAATCCTGTTGACTGATTCCATGAATTTCGGTGTCCTGACTTTCGTTACCGACGAGGGGATCAGTCCGGCGGAGCTGGGCGCCGCGCTCGAGCAGCGGGGCTTTGCGTCGCTGTTCCTCGCCGAGCACTCGCACATCCCGGTCAACGCCAAGACCCCGTATCCGGGTGGTGGCCCGATTCCGCCCAAGTACTACCGCACGTTGGATCCCTTTGTGGCGCTGACGGCGGCTGCCGTCGCAACCCAGAACCTGATCGTGGGCACCGGTATCGCGCTGGTCCCGCAGCGCGATCCGATTCACACGGCCAAAGAGGTGGCGTCGCTGGATCTGGTATCGGGCGGACGGTTTGTCTTCGGCGTGGGCGTGGGCTGGCTACGCGAGGAGATCGCCGACCACGGTGTAGATCCCGCGGTGCGCGGGCGCGTGGTCGACGAGCGACTCGGCGCAATCATCGGGATCTGGACACAGGAGAAAGCGGAATTCCACGGAGAATTTGTTGATTTCGACCCGATTTACAGTTGGCCGAAGCCGGTGCAGAAACCGTATCCGCCGCTGTATCTGGGTGGGGGGCCGGCGGGCTTCAAGCGCATCGCCCGGCTGAATGCCGGCTGGCTCTCGATGACCGGATCCGTGGAAGATCTGGCGGGTCCGCTCGGGGAACTGCGCGCCGTCGCCGATCACGACGTGCCGGTGATCCACTTCCACGGGGGTGAACCGACGGCGAAAAAGCTTGCGGGCTATCGCGATCTGGGATTAGAGCAAGTCTTGCTGGACCTGCCCACCGAATCTCGCGACCAGACGCTGCGGCGACTGGACGAGCTGCACGCCGAGTCGGCCAAACTGGCCTAAGCTCAAGTACCGCAGAACGTTTGGTAGGGGCCGAAATCCTCCGGGGCCGGCATGGCGTAGCGCTCGAGTCCGGGTCGTTCGTCGTATGGTGCGGTCACCGCGGCAAGGAGCCGCTCGAGCGGGTCGAGATCGCCCGCTGTCGCGGCGGTCAGCGCCTCCTCCACCAAGTGATTGCGCGGGATGTAGACCGGGTTGGTGCGGTCCATCAAGTCGGCATCGGGACCCAGCGCCCGCCAGCGCGACAGCCAGTCGTCGAAGCCGGCGAGGCCGGCAAACAGTGCGCGCGCGGGTTCGGCATCCCCTCGCGCCGCGTGGCCGAGGTGGCGGAAGAACGACGTGTAATCGACGCGGCCCTCCTTGAGCAGCCGGAGCAACTCGTCGACCAACGGCGTAGAGACCTCGGTATCGACGTCCGCGGCCAAACCGAGTTTGGCGCGCATACCGGAGGACCACACGGCGTCGTACGTGGCCTGGAATACCCCGAATGACCCCTCCGCGAGCGCAACGGCCTCCTCGACATCGTCAGAGAGCAAGGGAAGAAGAGTCTCCGCGAAGCGGGCGAGGTTCCACCCGGCGACGACCGGCTGGTTGCCGTAGGCGTAGCGCCCCCAGAAATCGATCGAGCTGAAGACCGTGTCGGCGTCGTAGGCCTCCATGAAGGCGCATGGCCCATAGTCGATCGTTTCACCGGAGATCGTCATGTTGTCGGTGTTCATCACGCCGTGGACAAACGCGATCAGCATCCATCGGGCGATCAGCGCGGCCTGGACGGCAACCACCGCTTCGAACAATGCCAGGTAGGGACGTTGTGCCTCCGCGGCGCCGGGATGGTGGCGGGCAATTGCATGGTCGGCGAGGCGTCGGAGCAGGCCAACATCGCCGGTAGCTGCCGCGTACTGGAAGCTTCCGACCCGCAGGTGACTACTCGCGACGCGGGCCAGAACCGCGCCGGGCAGCACTGTCTCGCGTTCTACCGGACGTCCCGTGCTCACGACGGCCAAGGACCGCGTCGTCGGCACACCCAAAGCGTGCATCGCCTCGCTGACGATGTATTCACGCAGCATCGGTCCCACCGCGGCCAGGCCGTCACCGCCGCGTGCGAACGGTGTGGCACCGGAACCCTTCAGGTGGATATCGTGCAGGCGCCCGTCGTCGTCGGCGAGCTCGCCCAGCAGCAATGCGCGCCCGTCGCCCAACCGCGGCACGAAGCCGCCGAACTGGTGCCCGGCGTAGGCCTGGGCCACCGGGGCGGCACCGCTGGGGACCAGGTTGCCCGCCAGGAACCGCAGCCCATCGCCATCTTGCAGCCAGGCGGCATCCAGGCCGAGCTCGACGGCAAGCCGCTCATTCAGCGCGAGCAGCCGCACGTCGGGAGGTGGCTCGGCCTGCCAGCGGACGGCCATCTCCGGCAACTCGCGGAAGAACCGGTCTTGTAACGCGAGGGTCATATCCGGTGCAGCGCTCACCTCACCGAGACTACGGAAAGTCAGCCGAACGCTTGGCCGATGAGGTCACGGGCGCGGTCGAGCATGGCGGCGAACGGTCCGACGGCGAAATTCAGCTTCGCCGATTCGACGCCGGGATGCGGGCGGGTCGGTGCGACGGCCTCGGCCGCTCGCACCGCCCATGTCATCCGCTTGAGGTCGTTGTCGTCGAGTTCCTTTTGCAGCACTGGGAATTCGTCGTTCTCCTCGTGCTGGGCGTGGTCGAGTACGGCTGCGCGCAGCTTGCTCAGCTCGTCGATGAACTGCTGCGAGGTGATGTCGAGCTTCTCGATCTGCGACAGCAACTCCTTGGCGTCATGCTCTTCTTTCAGGCGGGCGTCGACGACCGCATCGCCGGCGTCGGACTCGTGGCGCACCCGCGGATGCACCACCATCTCCTCGGCGGTTTCATGGATGGCCAGCAGTTGGCGCAGCGCCACGAACGGCTTCTCGCGCGCCTGGGGATCGGAAGCATGCAGCACTTCTTCGAACATGTCCTCGATGAGATTGTGCTGCGCTTTCAGGAACGCGACGACCTCGTCGGGCGATTGGACAAGCATCTCGGCCATCGCCGATACCTCCAGTGTTGGCGAGTTTGGGAAGCGCGGACTTTGGGCTGTGTGCCGCTCGCAGACAAATACCCCGTCTAGCACCGCCTAAAACCCGGTCCGTGATTTGCTGCTGCAGGTCAGAGCGGGGGTGGCGGGCGCCGCACGCACCTTAGGCTGCGGCGCAGCGCTTTCGGTCCGCTCGCCGCGCCGCCGGGAGCCGGGTTGGCCGTGCATACCCCGGCGCCGAAGGTTGGCCGGTTGGCGGCGTTCCTGTGGGCGTGGGGTATTCCCGATCACCCGTCGGACGGATATCGCTACGGTTAGGGAGACATCGACACAACGTAAAGGCGACAGATCACCTGAAATGTACGAACATGTCCACAGTAACGTGACGGAGCCCGACGAGATCGGCTCTCGTATCGACCCGGTCCTCGCCCGGAGCTGGCTATTGGTCAACGGTGCCCATGAAGACCGGTTTCAGTCCGCGGTGCACTCACGCGCTGACATCGTGGTCTTCGACATCGAGGATGCGGTCGCACCCAAAGACAAGCACGCCGCCCGCGACCATGTGGTCCGATGGCTGCACGCCGGAAACACCGACTGGGTCCGCATCAATGGCTTCGGCACCCCCTGGTGGGCGGACGACTTGGCTGCTCTGGCCGGTACCCCGGTCGGCGGGGTGATGCTGGCGATGGTCGAATCGGTGGACCACATCACCGAGACCGCGAAGCGATTGCCCGACGTGCTGATCGTGGCGCTGGTCGAAACCGCCCGGGGCCTGGAGCGGATCACCGAGATCGCCGCCGCCAAGGGCACGTTCCGGCTCGCCTTCGGAATCGGCGACTTCCGCCGTGACACCGGTCTTGGTGAAGACGCGGCGACCCTGGCCTACACGCGATCACGCTTCACCATCGCCTCCAAGGCGGCCGGCCTACCCAGTGCGATCGACGGTCCGACCGTCGGAAGCAATCCGCTGAAGCTGATCGAGGCCACGGCGGTGTCCACCGAGTTCGGGATGACGGGCAAGATCTGCCTGACGCCCGACCAATGTTCCGTCGTCAACGAGGGGCTGTCGCCGTCGCAAGACGAAATCTCTTGGGCCAAAGAGTTCTTCGCCGAGTTCGAACGTGATGGGGGAGAGATCCGCAACGGTTCCGACCTGCCGCGCATCGCCCGTGCCAGCAAGATCCTGGAGCTGGCTCGTGCGTACGGCATCGAGGTGTCCGAGTTCGAAGACGAGCGGGTACATTCGCCCGCGCCATCGGATACCTATCACTACTGAGTTGAGGATCAGGTTCGATGAGTGTTGCCGTGGATTTTCACTTCGACCCGATGTGCCCGTTCGCCTACCAGACCTCGTTGTGGATTCGCGACGTTCGCGAGCAACTCGGCATCGCCATCAACTGGCGGTTCTTCAGCCTCGAAGAGATCAACCGGGTCGAGGGCAAGAAGCACCCGTGGGAGCGAGAGTGGTCCTACGGGTGGTCGCTGATGCGGATCGGAGCGCTGCTGCGTCGAACGGACATGTCGTTGCTGGATCGGTGGTATGCCACGATCGGGCGTGAACTGCACACCCTTGGCGGCAAACCACACGATCCCGAGGTCGCCCGACGCCTGCTGAGCGACATCGGCGTCGAGGAAGCTGTTTTCGATGCGGCGCTGCGCGACTCGACGACCCATGACGACATTCGCGCCGATCATCAACGGGTCGTCGACGCGGGCGGATTCGGGGTGCCGACGCTCTTCTTGTCCGGCCAATGCCTGTTCGGGCCGGTGCTGGTAGACCCGCCGACCGGCCCCCGCGCGCTGACGCTGTGGAACGTCGTCACCGGCATGGCCGAACTGCCGCACGTCTACGAACTGCAGCGGCCGAAGTCGCCAGCTGACGCGGAGCTCATCGGCCGCAGTTTGCGCCCCTACCTCGACGGGCGCGATTGGGTCAGCATCAATCGCGGTGAAGTCATCGACGTCGAGCGCCTCACCGGTGGCGGTTGACCCGGCGACCTATGCGGCATGTCGCGCGAGCGCGATGCCGATCCGGACTTCGACGTCGCTGACCGTGATCGTGGGTGCCCGCGGCGGGCACACCGACCGGTAGGTCGTGCCGGTCGGAGTTACGAATTCAGCTGTGTGCATGTGGTTTTCGTCGATGCTCGTGCTGACCCGCCAGCCGGCGCCTTCCTTGGTGTAGTTGCACCGCTCGCACAGCCCGAGACCGTTTTCCGCGGTGGTAGGGCCGCCTTCGGCCCAGGGCTTCGCATGGTCACGGTGGCGGATCGGCGCGTCGCAGTAGGGAGTGCGGCAACGCTGATCCCGCAACTCGATGAAAGCGGCCAGACCGCGCGGAAAAAGGCGCGCCCGTGACTCCATCGCCACCAGCGCCCCGGTCCGGGGGTGAGCATAGAGCCGACGCAGGGTGGCGTGCGAGCGTCGGTCTGTTACCGCGCCGGAAACCATGGCGCGGGCGACCGCCGCGGGGATCGGCCCATAGCCGCAGAGATCGGCCGGCGCGTCGTCGCCGCCCAGCAGTGTTTCGTCCGAGACGACCAGATTCACCGCGGTCGGCACCGGGACCGTTGCGGTGCGGCCGGTGACCCGCTCCACCAGGGTGTCTGCCATCACCTGGCCGCGTGAGCGCCCGTCGCAGCGGGCGTCTGCCTCACGGCGCAGCGCCGCGTACACCGAGACCCCTTGGGCTACCGGCAGTAACGCCGTCAGATACGTCATCGTGTCGGGTGCCGGCCGAATGGTGACCGTACGCTCGTTTTCGCCCTTGGCCGCCCGCTCGACCACGGCGTGAGGGTCCAGTCGGTAGGCGATCGCCTTCGCCGCCGCGGTCACCCGCGCGTCGCCCATTCCGTCCAATCCGGCCGGGTCGGCGCACAACTCCGCATCCAATGTGCGGCGGTGCTCGACGTCCAGGCACGCGCTCTCGCGCACGATCAGGGTGGCTCGCCATTCCGAGAGCGCGCCGCATTCCAGCGCCGCCAGGGTGTGCGGCATCTCGTGCACCAGGGCTTTGGCAAAGCCGAGGTGCCGGCCGCCCCGCACGGGCGCATCCCGTCGCGCCAGTGCAATCTCGGCGGCGACCCCGCGTCCGCGTTGGGCGGCCGGCGTACCGGCGGCCGCTTCGGCGGCTCGGCGTGCCGCATCCAGAGCCGCCGACGCCCGGGCCTGACCCGCAGCCGCGGCGCATTTGATCCTCTCCAGCTCGTATATGCGCTCGATCAACGCCGAT
>CAYNLB010000107.1:0-16031 GCA_964397935.1 uncultured Mycobacterium sp. | reverse complement strand
TGGCCGCCAAGAACACCGACACCCGCGAACACGACATCGCCGACTCCGACGACTATTTCCAGTACCACGGCGGCATGGTGGCCACGGTGCGCGCGCTGACCGGCCAGGCGCCGGCGGCCTATATCGGCGACAACACCCGACCCGACGCGATCCGAACTCGCACGTTGTCGGAGGAGACCACCCGGGTGTTTCGCGCCCGTGTCGTCAATCCGCGCTGGATGGCGGCGATGCGTCGGCACGGCTACAAGGGCGCGTTCGAGATGGCGGCGACCGTGGACTACCTGTTCGGTTATGACGCCACCGCCGGGGTGATGGCCGACTGGATGTACGAACAGCTGACCGAACGCTACGTGCTGGACCCGGAGAACCGGAAATTCATGGCGGAGTCCAACCCGTGGGCGCTGCACGGTATGGCAGAACGGCTGTTGGAGGCCGCCGGTCGTGGCATGTGGTCGCAGCCGCAACCGGAAACCCTTGACGGGCTGCGCCAGGCACTGCTGGAAACCGAGGGTGATCTCGAGGGCTGACGCCTGCGAGCTGAGGGCACCTCCCGCTTGCGGGGTAACGCAAAAGTCCCCAAATGTTCGGCGTGTCGGCTGCGTTGCGTCTGCTCGTCGAACTAGACGAAGTCCGATCCGCCGTCCACGTTGACCGTGGCGCCGGTGACGTAACCATTTCGCCGGGAAGCCAAGTAGGCGGTGAGGGAAGCTACCTCTCCGGGCAGGCCGGCACGACCGAGATCGCAGGGCTGGTGAAAGTTGTTGTCGATCCAGGTCATGACATCCCACGGATCCGTGGCGTCGAGCCCGTCGGCGGCGAGGATGTCGTTGAGTTGTTCGGTGAAGCTGGCAGTCACGATCGTTCCCGGGCAGACGCAGTTGACGAGGATGCCGTCCCTGGCGAGGCTTTTGGACAAGTTCTTGGTCACGCTGGCCAAAGCCGCCTTCGATGCCGTATAGGCGACGATGCGGGGGTTCTGCCGCTGAATAGAGTGCGCGGAGAACGTGACGATACGGGCCCAATCCGCGGAGCGCAGCAGCGGCAACGAGGCGCGGATCGACCGCACGGCCGACATGGTGCCGAGGGCGAACGCCGCGTCCCATTGCGTGTCATCCATCTGCTCGAAATAGCCATCGCCCGGTCCAATGGTGTGCACCAGGCAATTGAGCCGACCCCAGCGCTCCGAGACCGCGGCGAAGGCACTGGCGATGGACTCGGCATCCGCCATGTCCACGCTGATTCCCACGGCGTCCGGGGCGCCGGCCGCACGCAGCGATGCCACCGCGGCATCGAGTGCTCCACGGCTTCTGGCCATCACCGCCACGCTGGCTCCTTCGGTCGCCAGGGTTTCGGCAATGGCCAGCCCCATGCCCTTGCTGCCGCCCGTGACCACGGCCGTCGATCCGGCGAAACCGAGATCCATCAGCAGTCTCCTCTTGTGTCACGAATTTGACGTGTTGAACACACCCGCTCGATCGCTTCCGGTGCCACACCCAGCCCATGCAAGCAGAAGCGCAGAATGCGCTGGCGAAGATCGTGGCGCCGGTAATCGCCGGACGCCCAATGCCGGTCGATACCGGCCCACACCACGCCATGGATGAATTGGGTATCGATCACCGGATCGATGTCGTGGAACGTCCCGCTGTCCACACCGCGCTGAAGTGCGTCGGCGAGCGGTTTGAGTATCTCGGCGTATGCGGGCTGAACCATGCTGGGGGAGGCGAGCGTCTGCGATTGAGCCACCAGGGACAGGCGCCGCAAGTCGGTTCTGACGTCGTGGTCGAACGCCAGGTCGAGTCGACCGTCGACCCACGCCGCAACAGCTTCGATCTCCGTTGCAGCGGCCGACATTCGGCGGAGTAGTCGCCGCTTCTCCACGCGCGCGCTCTCCAAGAAGACCGCGGCCACCAATTCGTCCTTGGAGCCGAAATGCCGATAGAACGCGCGCGTGCTCAAGCCGGCTCGTTCCAGCACCGCGGCGACGCTGAGTCCTCCGACTCCCTGCTCGCGCAGGGTCGTTGAAGCGGCGGCCAGGATCTCCCGGCGCACCGTCGGGTCCGGGCCCAGCTTGTTGCGTCGCCGTGTGCGAGGGCCGGTCACGTGCTCACGCAGTCGCATCGTAGGCGGCGAGGTAGTCCGCGAACCGTTCGCGAACGCCTTCGGGTGTCAGGCCGTAGTCGGCCAGGTCATAGTCATGCGCGCCACGGGAGCCGGGCTTGTGACCTTCGGCCCATTGCTTGACGGAGTTCAGGGTGGCATCGGTGAAGTTCAAGCCCAGGGACTCATAGCTGGTTCGCAGCGTATGTACCGGATCGGTCTGCAAAGCGGCGAACGAGACGTCGGCGAATCGGTCGTTGCCCGCCCGGTTGCGGAAGTCCATTGCCCGACGGACCCCCTCCACCCAGCTGTCGACTTGTTCGGCACCAAGTTCCCTGGGGTCGTGTCGGTCGCTACTCCAGCCGCGCACGTACCGGATGAGGCTGCAGACCGAGGCCATTACCTTGGCCGGATCGCGGTGACTCCAAAGGAATTTAGCGTTGGGGTACGCCTCAACGAGCGCATCGAGGGCGAACATGTGCACGGGTGTCTTGAGGTGCCACAGCACCGGCGGGCAATGCCATTGCAACAGCTTGAGCACTTGCCGATGAAACGCATAGGTCTCGCGCATGTCGCAGCCCATCAGCCACGCGAGATAACCGGGTGCGCGAACGGCGCCGTCGAAGTGGAAGGTGCGGAAGCTCATCCCCATCAGGTCTTGGCATTCGGTCGGCGCTGTTGGCTCGGAGTTGTACAGCGTTTTCATCAGCGGGAACATGTCGTCGAGCATCTTCAGCCCGGCCTCGGCCTGGGCGATCCGCGGATCGGCGTGTTGGGTGGCGGCCTCCGGCGGCGGGGTGGGTGCTTGGGATTCCCACATCCGCAGTGACCGGAATTGAGGGTCCGCCGCCACCAGTTGGCTCAGCGCTGTGGTCCCGGTGCGGGGTAACCCGATCACAAAGACGGGGCCGCCGACCACCTGCTGGTCGATCTCAGGGTGGCGGCGGTAGGTGTCTTCGATCTTGAGGCGTTGAATCAATGCGTTGCTGATGGTGGCGTGCTGGATGATCCGGCCCATGTCGTTGAGGTCGGCCTCGGTGTTCAATGCTTCAACGATGCGTTCGAGTCCCTCGCGATAGTAGGGCGAACCGAAATCACTGAGACCCGTTGCGGCACAGGCCTCATTCTCCAATTCGTTCGCGTCGAACGTCACCGACCGAACCTTTCGTGCACGGCGCGGCGGCGCGCCGCGAGGATGGATTTTCGCTCTTCGGCGGTGACTGTTTTGGTATCGGGAGGCAACTCCGCATGAATGTTGTCGAACGGCACGACTCGGGCTGTCGGTGTCGGTGCCGTTTTGGTTCGCACGCAGCGCAGGATGATGGGACCGTTGCTGTGGTCGGCAGTATCGAGCCAATTGGCCACGCCGGGGTCATCGGCGCACAGCACCACGCGCACCAGGCCGTCAGAATCCACCGCAGCCTGATGGGCGTTCAGGCTGGACTGGTGACGCCCGTAATGAATTGTCTCCCACCACGGGTTGCCGATCGAAAAACTCCAGTAGATTCCTTCGGGCGGCTCAACTTCGACGATCAGCGCCTCGTCGGGCCGCAGCTCCCACCGGCCGATCACCGGCCGGTTCTCCGCCGCCGCACCGATGTCAGTGCGGTCGATGGGCGGCAGGAAGCCGTTCGGCGGCGCCGCGGCACCGAATTTCAGGAAGAACGCCAGGTTTTCGTCGATGAAGTCGCCGAGGGCGACCAGCTGCCGCGACAGCGCCGCGCCGGGATCGGCTGAAGGGCCTTTGGCTGCCACGGCGTCGCCGAGCCGCTCAATGCGCAGCGACGACGCCACCTCGGTATCCCAGTCGTAGAGGAAGTGCCGCACCGTCAATGTGGGGTGGTCGCCCTCGATCCGCATCCAATTTCCCGGTCGCTCTTGGGCCGGTCTGGAGGCGGACAGCACCACTTCGAAGTTCCCGTCGGCATCAACCTCGAGTTCGTCGACCAGTTCGTTGGCGGTTGCCGCGATGCCGTTCATCGTCTGCAGCCCGACGTAGCGCGCGGTACCCCGGTTGCCGAACAGGCGGTAACTCTCCCCGCCGCGTAGCACGGCGCGCGTGTAGATGCAGTCCGCGCACTCCATTCCCCAGGTCACGACATCGTCGGTGCTGGTGGGCTGGACACGCAGGGTCGGATCAGGATCGAACCGCAACACCTCGTGGATGCCCGCAGTGAGCAGCACGAGCAGGTGCCGCACACCCGCTGTGAGATCGACACGATTCCGGCTCGCCGGATCGGATTCCACCACACCTGCGGCTCTGCGTAGTTGGTCCAACAGATATGACCAGGCATCCGCTACCTCGAGGGTGCCACCGTTTTCCGACATCGCCGCCTCGGCGATCGAGGTGGGCAACCACGCCATCGGGTTCTTCGGGTCGCTCACGCTTCCCTCGTTTCGGTACGGCCTTAATTGAAAATTATGTTTTCATTTAACGCAGCTGACTATCGCAGGTCTTGGTTCACGATGTCAACGTTGAGCCACCTCGGCGGTAGGTTGACAGCGTGACACCCACGTTCGCCGACCTGGCCAATTCGCAATACATCCTGCTGACCACCTTCACCAAGGACGGCCGGCCCAAGCCCACGCCGATCTGGACGGCCCCGGACAGAGAGCGCGGCGACCGACTGTTGGTGATCACCGAGGGAAAGTCGTGGAAGGTCAAGCGGATCCGCAACACGCCCCGGGTGACGCTGGCCACCTGCACCATGCGCGGTCGGCCGACCAGTGAGGCCGTCGAGGGCACCGCGGCCATCCTCGACGACTCGCACACCGCCGCCGTCTATGACGCGATCGGAAAGCGGTACGGCATCGTCGGCAAGGTGTTCAACTTCTTCAGCAAGCTGCGCGGCGGCATGGCGAACAATGTCGGTCTCGAGCTCAGAGTCGCTTAAAGCCAGAGCCGCCATGGGCACCGTTCTCATCCCGATCCCGGACCGCGATTTCGACCCGACCGAGGTCGCAGTGAGCTGGCGCGTGTTGACCCGGAACGGTCACCGGGTGGTGTTCGCCACCGAGAGCGGAACACCCGGGGCGGCCGACGACATCATGGTGACCGGCCGCGGACTGGACATCTGGTCTCCGCTGCCGGCGTTGCGCGCCATCCCGTTGATCGGGCTGATGCTGCGGGCCAACGAGGACGGGCGCAACGCATACCGGGACATGCTGGGGTCCAACGAATTCCAGCATCCCATCCGCTGGAAACAGGCCTCACTTGACGGCATCGACGCGCTGCTGTTGCCCGGTGGACATCGAGCGCGCGGAATGCGCGGCTACATCGACAGCGACATCCTGCACCGACTCGTCGTGGATGCCTTCGCCCGCGGCACGATCGTGGCCGCCATCTGTCACGGTGTGCTGCTCGCGGCCCGCAGCGTTGATCCCGGCACCGGTCGTTCGGTGCTCTATGGGCGCAAGACCACGGCGTTGACGTGGGCCATGGAGCGGCTGGCCTGGCGACTGACGCGGATCAGCCGGTTCTGGGATCCGAACTACTACCGGACCTATGCCGAGGAGCCCGGACAGCCAGTCGGTTACATGTCGGTGCAGGCGGAAGTCACTCGCGCACTTAAAGATCCGACGGATTTCTGTGACGTCGCCCGCGGATCGCCGCGCTGGCGGCGCAAAACCTCGGGAATGGCGCGGGATACGGCGACCGACTCGCGCCCGGCGTTCGTCGTGGACGACGGCAATTACCTATCGGCGCGTTGGCCGGGCGATACGCACACGTTCGCGACCGTCCTGTCGCAGAAGCTGAAGTCAGCGCACCCCGAGCCGGCGCCGTGAAGGTACGCGGCTGAGGCGGTGAACATGCGGCAGGTGGCGTTGGCCGGGCGTCAGCGGGTCGTCGCCGAAACCGTCGTAGGGGTCGGATCCGGCCCCGGTGTCGGTGTGGGCGTGGCGACGACCAGCACGCCGCCGGATATCCACTGGATAGTGAATGTGGACTGCGGCAGGGCAGTCTGAAGTTCGGTCCGCAGGCTGTCGACTTCCGGTTCGGTTTGCCCGATCAGCGTGATGGTGATTGCACTGGCAGTCCCGCTGGTACTCAGGACGGCGGTGTCCTGCCGCTTCGCGGCCCAGGTGGTGGCGGTCGTGCGCGCGGCGTCGAGCGCGGTCCGGGTGTCATCCGACCTGCTGGATCCGGGGGTGCGGGTCCAAGCCAGGCTGACCGGTATGCGGTGGTTGAACCGCGAGTCGATCAGCGACGTCAGGTCTTCGGCCCTCTTCGGTGGAAACGGCCCGGCGGTGGAGACCACCAGCGTCCCCGACTCATAGCTGAGCCCTTGCAGTGTCAACGATTGCGTGACCAGCCAGCCGTTGATCACCGGGCCCAGCTCGTTCAGTGGCAGTTGGGGTGCTTCCGGTCGACTGTGCTCGGGATCCCGCACGGGAATCCAACTCAACTCGACTGTGACCGGATGCCCCAGTGCACGACTCAGACTGGCGGCCACGTTCTGCACCGGCGGTGGCGACGTCGGACTGGTGACGTCGGCTCGGACGGTGCTGCCGGACGCGGTGATATGGCTGATTACGCTGCCCGGGCTGAGCATGTTGGCGAGGGTTTGCGTGGCGATCTCGAGGTCACGGGCGTGGCCGGTGAGGGCGATGAACCGTGGGGTGAGGATCATGGCGACGGTCACGGCGCTGACGGTGGCCATGGTCAGCGAGGTCAGGATCTGGCGCCGATTGGCGTGGAACATGTCGCGGGGGACCAAGCCGCTCAGCAGAAACACCACCGCCGCCATCAATACGATGCCGACCAGGTTCGTCGAAAACAGTATGGCCGCACCACGGGCCAACTCCGGCTGTCCGCGCCCGAGCAGCACCCCGGCCGCCCCCAGTGGGGGGACGACCGCGACAGCGACCGCGACGCCAGGCAACGCTGCGGAGATCTTCTTGTGAACGGTCGCCAGTGCGCCGACGGCACCGGCTCCCATCGCAACGAGTAGGTCCCGGATATCCGGGCTGGAGCGGGCAACAACCTCGGCGGGCAGGCCGGTTCCGGTAGCCGGCAGCAGAGTGGCGGTTACCCATCCCACCGCGACGGCACCGGCGGCGGACACCGAGACCAGTGCGAGCCCGCGCAGCAACCGGCGTCCCCATCCCATGATCAGGCAGGCAGCGATCCCCATGATCGGCGCCATCAGGGGGGCGATCATCATCGCGCCGATCACCACCGCCGCGGAATTCTGCAGCAGCCCGATCGACGCGACCAGGCTTGACAGAAACATCAGGGCGGCGAATCGCCATAGCGCTCCGCCCGACGGCGCCACCATCAGCGCGTCCATGATCGAATGGCGTTCATCGAGCGGTAGCAACGTTGGTCGCCACGGCACCGTCCGCCCCATGAGGCCGGTCCTTGCCGCGCAATCCGGAACGTCAACCTCGACAGGCTCGACGGTGTCCGTCGACCTCGGTTTCGAATGCAGGCTCACCGTCATCGGTCTTGACGCCTATCGCGGTTCGGATCTCGCCACCACCAACTCGGCACGCTCACGCCTCGTTCGCCTGGGCTGTGCCGCGCGAGCGATCCGGTCAACCGGGCGGTGAGCGCAACCCTCGCGACGGCATCGCTTGTTGGGCAGCGAAGCATTCCGGCAGTCTGGCAACCACATGCGCTTCCGGAACGCGACACGCCGGACACTTAGCCGTAATGTGACCTCTGGGGGGCGTTTTCGGCGTAGCGCGCCCCGGGAGGGGTGGCATGTCCGCCCGATTTGGCCACCGTGCCGAATGCGGGCGCCTAGCTTGCCAGGTGCTCGCCGAAGAATGCGAAGACGCGGCTCCATGCGTCCTCGGTCGCAGCCTCGTCGTAGCCGAAACCCGTGATCCGCAGTAGTGGCTGGGCCGGGAGTTCGTTGGCGAAGCTGTGCCCGGCGCCGGGATAGACCTTGATATCGGCGGTGATGTTCTTTTCTGCGACCGTTTCGCGAAGTCGCTCGGGGGCGCCTCTACCGAGCGGGTCACGGCTGCCGAAGCTGGCCACGATCGGGCAGGCGCCGTCCAGCGTCCTGCTGAGGTTGCGCGGCAGGGGAGTGCCATAGAACGGCGCTGAGGCACCGAAACCCTTGGGCGACATCACCAGGGCGAACTGGCCGCCCATGCAGAAACCCGCGATGCCCACCTGGCCGGAACATTGCGGCATGGCTTTCAGGTGATCGCGGGCGGCCAGGATGTCGTCGAGGGCGCGGCCCCGCTGGGTCATCAGCTCTCGCATGACTCGGGAGATGCATCGGATGCGGCCACCGCGCGCGTACATGTTCGGGGTGAGCGCCACGTAGCCCGCTCGGGCGATGCGGTCGTTGGTCGACTCCTTGTCCGGGCCGTAGCCGAATGCATCGTGGATCACCACCACACCCGGCCATCGGCCCTCTCCCGGGGGTGTGCTCAGTAACGCATCGATCGGTCCGTCGGGGGTGTCGATCTGAATCGTCGTCATAGCGTCATCTAACTGCAACCGCGATAGGCAGCACCACGGGAACTTGGGCGTGGGCCACAGGCGTTGGCGTCATATGTTGTCGAGGCTGTTGCTGATCTACGCCGTGGTCGAAGTCGCGGTGATCTTTGCGCTGGTGTCGACCATCGGGTGGGGTTGGACCCTGCTGGTGTTGCTGGCGACCTTCCTGCTCGGATGGGGCGTCTTGGCCCCGCTGGCCGGTTCGCAACTCATCGACCGGATCGGGAGGTTGCGCTCGGGCCTGACCGACCCACGCCGGGGGCACCGCCCGCTTGCGGGGGACGCGGCAAGCGATGGCGCGCTGGTCACGCTGGCCACGGTTCTCGTCCTCATCCCCGGGGTGGTGAGTACCGCGTTCGGTGTGTTGCTGCTCCTGCCCCCGGTCCGGTCCGTCGCCGGCCCGGGGCTGACCGCCGTCGCGGTGCGCCGCTTCCAGCGGCGGGTACCGGGGATCAGCTACGCGACCGCTTTCCGCACCGATTTCGATTCGGCCGAAGACCGCGACTACATCGACGGCGAGGTCGTAGACGTCCAAGACTTCCGGCGGCCCGCCGCGCCGAGCGACGCGGTGCGCGGCGGATTCCCCGGGCGGCCGGACTGGGATTGATCGCCCGGCCGCCGTCACGCGTAGTTTCTCCCTGTGACCGACGCAGCCACGACCCTGCTGGTCAACGGCCGGGTGCACAGCCCGACTCACCCCGACGCGACCGCCATGGCCGTCCGTGGCGCTGTCGTCGCGTGGCTGGGCAGCGACGACGTCGGTCGCAGCCAGTTCCCGGCCGCCGAGGTCGAAGACCTGGACGGGAACTTGGTGACACCGGGTTTCGTGGACAGCCATATCCACCTGAGCGCGACCGGCCTGACGCTCAGCGGGCTGGACTTGCGCCCGGCAAGCTCGCGCGCGCAGTGCATCCAGATGATCGCCGACTATGCGGCCGCCCATCCGGGCCAGCCGGTGTGGGGGCATGGCTGGGACGAATCGTCCTGGCCCGAAAACACGCCACCGAGCACCGGCGACCTCGATGCGGTGCTGGGTGACCGGCCCGCCTACCTGGCCCGTGTCGATGTCCATTCCGCGCTGGCCTCGTCCGGGCTGCGACGGCTCGTTCCGGACTTGCCGGCCGCAGCCGGTTTCACCGCCGAGCTGCCGCTGATCGGCGACGCCCACCACCTGATCCGCGCCCTCGCCCGTGACCTGCTGACGGCTGACCAGCTGGCCGAAGCCCGTGCCGCGGCGCTGCGGGAATTCGCCGCGGCCGGCGTCGTTGCGGTGCACGAATGCGCCGGGCCGCAGATCGGCGGGCTCGATGACTGGCTGCAGCTGCGGCAGCTCGAGCACGGCGTCGAGGTGATCGGCTACTGGGGCGAGGCGGTGACCACCGCCGCGCAGGCCCGTGCGCTCATCGCCGAGACCGGAGCCCGCGGCCTGGCCGGCGATTTGTTCGTCGACGGGGCGCTCGGGTCGCGCACTGCCTGGCTGCACGAGCCCTACACCGACGCCCCGGACCGTATCGGCACCTGCTACCTGGAGCCCGACGTCATCGAGGCCCATGTGCGCGCATGTACCGAAGCCGAGGTGACCGCCGGCTTCCATGTCATCGGCGATGCCGCGGTCTCGGCGGTGGTCGCGGCCTTCGAGCGGGTCGTCGCAGCGCTCGGGGTAGTTGCCGTCGCCCGCTGCGGGCACCGCCTGGAGCACGTCGAGATGGTCACCGCCGATCAGGCCGCCAAACTGGGCCAATGGGGCGTCATCGCCAGTGTGCAGCCCAATTTTGATGCGCTGTGGGGCGGCGCCGACGGCATGTACGCACGACGGCTCGGCGCCCAACGAGGCAGTCAACTCAACCCACTTGCGCTGTTAGCATCCCAAGGCGTGCCCCTCGCGCTAGGTTCCGACGCCCCGGTCACGGGCCTTGACCCGTGGGCGAGCGTGCGCGCGGCGATCAATCATCACACCCCGGGCAGCGCGGTCTCGGCACGGGCCGCCTTCGCCGCCGCCACCCGCGGAGGGTGGCGGGCGGCGGGTGTCCGCGACGACAAGGCGGGGCAGCTGGTGCCCGGCGCGCCGGCTTCCTACGCGGTCTGGGACGCCGGCGCCCTGGACGTCCACGTACCTCGCGACGGCGTCCAGCGCTGGTCCACCGACCCGCGTTCCCGGGTACCGGCACTGCCGCGCCTGGGCCCGACCGACGCCTCGCCGCGGTGCCGGCGGACGGTGCATCGAGGCGCTGTCATCTATGGCTAGGCAATGGTTCGGCCGAAAGAAGCCCGACCAGCCAGTCGGGATCGACCCGGTGGACGACGACCTCGCAAGTCCCCCCGGCGACGACCCGATGAGCGACGAAGTCGAGGCGGACCGGGACGAAGATCCCGCCGCGGTCCGAGTCGGCGACCCGGAACCGGAAAACGCCACCGAACGCCCGGCCGATCGGGTGGGGGCCGCCGCACGGTGGGCCCTGACGAGGCTTGGCGCGGCGGCGACGGCGCGGTTACCCGCCGTCCGCGCCGCGATGCTGCCACGCCTGACACGGTTGGTGTGCGCCGTCGTGGGCGGCTTGCTGCTTTGCGCCAGCTTTCCGTCGCTGAGCTGGTGGTGGGCCGCCGTCGTGGCTGCCGCGTTGCTGGCCTGGGTACTGATGCATCCCGCGACGACACCGGCGGGCGGTGCGGGCTACGCATTCGTGTTCGGGCTGGCGTTCTATCTGCCGCTGCTGCCGTGGATCAGCAGCCTGGTCGGTGCCATCCCCTGGCTGGTGTTGGGGACGGTGTCAGCGTTGTTTCCCGGCCTCTTCGGTCTGTTCGCCGTCACGGTACGTCGATTGCCCGGCTGGCCGATCTGGTTCGCGTTGCTGTGGGCGGCCCAGGAGTGGTTGAAGTCGATTTTTCCGTTCGGCGGTTTTCCCTGGGGAGCGGTGGCCTACGGCCAAACGGACGGCCCGTTCCTGCCGTTGGTCCAGCTCGGCGGCGTTGCGCTGCTCTCCGCGGCGATCATGCTGGTGGGCTTCAGTGCGACGGCCATTGCGTTGGAGATCGTGAAGTGGTGGCGGGCCGGTAGCCGGGCGGGTGGCCGCGGTGGCGGCTCGAGTGTTGAGGGTCCCCCGGGATCGGACTCTGCGCCCCCTGCCGTGCTGCTGCCCGGTATCTGTATTTGCCTGGTGTTGCTCGCATCGGTCATCGTGTGGCCGCAGGTGCGGCACGCCGGTGCCGGGTCTGGCGGCGAACCCACGGTCACCGTCGCGGTGGTGCAAGGCAATGTGCCCCGGCTGGGCCTGGATTTCAATGCGCAGCGCCGCGAGGTGCTGGACAACCACGTCCGGGAGACGTTGCGGCTGGCCGAGGACGTGCGGGCGGGGCTCGCCCCACAGCCTCAATTCGTGATCTGGCCGGAAGACTCGTCGGACATCGACCCCCTCGTCAACACCGACGCTGGCGAACAAATAGCGCGAGCCGCCGCGGCGATCGGCGCGCCGATCTTGATCGGCAGCGTGCTCGACAGCCCGGGCGCGCGAGACACGTATACCAACACCATGGTCGTGTGGAATCCGTCGACCGGACCGGCCGACCGCCATGACAAGGAAATCGTGCAACCATTCGGCGAGTACCTGCCGATGCCGTGGCTGTTCAAGCACCTCTCGGGGTATGCCGACCGGGCGGGACACATGGTGCCCGGCACCAGCAGCGACGTGGTGCACATCGCCGGGGTGCCGGTCGGCGTGGCCACCTGCTGGGAAGTGATCTTCGACCGTGCCCCGCGAAAAGCCGTCCTGGGCGGTGCCCAGTTACTGGCGGTGCCAAGCAACAACGCCACCTTCAACAAGAGGATGAGTGAGCAACAGCTGGCGATCGCCAAAGTCAGGGCGGTCGAGCATGACCGGTATGTGGTGGTCGCCGGCACCACCGGGATCAGTGCCATGATCGCGCCAGACGGCGCCGAGCTGGTACGCACGGATTTCTTCGAGCCCGCGTATTTGGATATCCAGGTGCGGCTGAAGACGAAGCTGACGCCGGCAACGCGCTGGGGTCCGCTGGTGCAATGGGTTTTGGTCGCGGCGGCCGGAGCGGCCATTCTGGCCGGGATACGGCACAATGGGTGGTCCCCGCGTCCGATTCGTCTCAGGTCCAGGCCCTCGGGTGAATCGGAAGGCGCCGGTGCGCCCCCGGGCGAACCTCCTCCCGACCAGGGCGACGTAGACGCTTCGCTCGGTGAGGGCGGGGACCGCACGCCGCCAGATGATGGTGGTGACGAAGCTCCGCCCCACGAGGGCGGCCAACAGTCTTTTGATTTCGGGCGAGACAGAGGAGCAACATGACCACCGGCCAGCCGGCGCCCAGGGTTCCGGGCGATCGTCCCAGCCAGCACGTCCTGGTGATCATTCCCACCTTCAACGAGCGAGAGAACCTGCCGGTGATCCATCGGCGGCTAAAAGATGCCTGCCCTCATGTGCATCTGCTGATCGTCGATGACAGCAGCCCCGACGGCACTGGCGAACTCGCCGATGAACTGGCGGCGGCCGATCCCGGCCGCACCCACGTCATGCACCGCACCGCCAAGGGCGGCCTGGGTGCGGCGTACCTGGCCGGTTTCGCCTGGGGTTTGAGCCGCGACTACTCGGTGCTCGTCGAGATGGACGCCGACGGCAGTCACGCGCCGGAACAGCTGCACCGGCTACTGGATGCCGTCGACGCCGGAGCCGATCTGGCCATCGGTTCGCGCTATGTCGAAGGCGGGACGGTACGGAACTGGCCCTGGCGACGGCTGGCGTTGTCGAAGACGGCCAACACCTACTCACGGTTGGCGCTCGGGATCGGTGTCCATGACATCACCGCCGGATACCGCGCCTACCGTCGCGAAGTCCTCGAAGCGATCGATCTCGACGGTGTGGACTCCAAGGGTTACTGCTTCCAGATCGATCTGACCTGGCGCACCGTCTGCAATGGTTTCACCATCGCCGAGGTCCCGATCACCTTCACCGAGCGAGAACTCGGCGTCTCCAAAATGAGCGGATCCAACATCGCCGAGGCGCTGGTCAAGGTCACTCGATGGGGCGTCCAGGGGCGACTGACGCGGGGTGCGCGCGCCCGAGCCGCGGGCGCCGACAACCGCACCTAATCGGTCAGCCGCGGCGCCGTGACCGGATGATGTCCAGGCGCTCCTTGAGCAGCTCGTCAAGTTCTTCGACGCTGCGGCGCTCCAGCAACATGTCCCAGTGCGTCCGCGGCGGCTTGACCTTCTTCGCCTCGGGCAGGTCACCCTCGATCAGGGTGCCTTCCATGCCGTTGCGGCACAGCCAGGTGCCGGGGATTTCGGCGTCATCGGCGAAGGGCACCTCGAACTCCTCGCCGTTGTCGGTGCGATATTTCGCGATCTGACGTGGCGCCAGGTCGTGGTTGCGGTCGGTCTCGTAGCTCACGGCTCCGAGGCGACTGCCTCTCAGGACGCGATCAGCCATGTGTGCTGTTCCTTCTGGTCCACTGAGCGCTCAGGCTCGGGTAGGGCAATTCTTCTCCGTTTGGCAAACGTCAGGGCACTCCGTGTAGTTCCCGGGTGTAGTTCCCAGGCCGACGGCTGGTGTACGCGACGCGACCATCAATGATACCGGGATCGCCACGGACCCCCGACTAAAGTCGGCAGTCGTGGCGCGCCGTCCCCGTCCCCAGCCCTGCCGTTGGTGCGGTCGAGACGTGTCCGACGCCGGGATGGGCCGCCGTCGCCAGTACTGCCGGCAGTCTTGCCGGCAGCGGGCATACGAGCAACGCGCCTCGCTGAACCGCGGCGGTGCGGGGGATTCGCTGGCCCTGCCCGCCGATGCGGTGGTGTTGACGGCTGACGACGCGGCCGACCTCTCGGATCGCGTCTACCAGGTGCGATGCGCGGCCGAGGATGTCGCCACAGCGCTCGAAGAAGGGGCCGGGGCAACCGAACTGCGCCAACTATGCGACGAGTTGGTCCGGGCGGCCCGGGCTGCCGATGGCTGGCGCCGAGCGGGTGTCTGACCACGACGTTCGCGGCCTGACCCCCCGACCTCACTCACACCGAGCCTTTTACGACATGCGTCTGAGCACCACCGATGGATGGCCGGGGTACAGTCGCGCCATGGACGACGAGCCAGGCGTACGAGGCGCCGGTGTCTAGCGTGCGCGTCGGGTGCGCCGCGTCAGGTCTTCTGCGGACACGGCGTTGCACATGTTGAATGCGGTCCTCCCGTAGAGGCCGGAAGTATCGGACGTTTTGAAATCCTGTCGGAGTTGGCCATACTCACCAGCGACATTCTTGGGTCGGAGAGCAGCACGACGCTGGTCGAAAAACGGCGGCACCGCTTCGTGCAGCAAATTCCGCGACTGGGCGAGAGCCGCACCCGGCGGTTAGACGGCCAAACGTTAGGTGAGGGTTAGGCGAGGTTAGTGATGGTTGATCAACTCCAGCATGCGACCGAAGCGTTGCGCAAAGCGCTGGTCCAGGTTGAGCGCCTGAAGCGCACCAACCGTGCCCTGCTGGAGCGGTCGAGCGAGCCGATCGCGATCGTCGGTATGTCCTGTCGCTTCCCGGGTGGGGTCGATACCCCGGAGGGCCTGTGGCAGATGGTGGCCGACGGCCGCGATGTGATGTCGGAGTTTCCCACCGACCGGGGATGGGACCTGGCCGGATTGTTCGACCCCGATCCCGACGCACGCCACAAGTCCTACGTCCGGACCGGCGGTTTCGTCGATGGCGTCGCCGATTTCGATCCGGCGTTCTTTGGCATTGCGCCGAGTGAGGCCTTGGCGATGGACCCGCAGCATCGAATGTTGCTGGAACTGTCGTGGGAGGCATTGGAGCGGGCCGGGATTGATCCCGGCGGCCTGCGCGGAAGCGCGACCGGGGTGTACGCCGGACTCATCGTCCAGGGCTACGGCATGTTGGCCGAGGAGATCGAGGGATACCGGCTGACCGGAATGACCTCCAGCGTCGCCTCGGGGCGGGTGTCGTATGTGCTGGGGTTGGAGGGCCCGGCGGTGTCGGTGGATACGGCGTGTTCGTCGTCGTTGGTGGCGTTGCATATGGCGGTGCAAGCGTTGCATTCCGGCGAATGTGACCTGGCGTTGGTCGGCGGCGCGACCGTGAACGCCACACCCACGGTCTTCGTGGAATTCAGCCGGCACCGCGGTCTGGCGCCGGATGGCCGGTGTAAGGCCTACGCCGGAGCGGCCGACGGAGTCGGCTGGTCCGAGGGCGGCGCGATGTTGGTGGTGGAGCGGCTCTCGGATGCGCAGCGGTTGGGTCATCCGGTGTTGGCGGTGGTGCGGGGTTCGGCGGTCAATCAGGATGGGGCGTCGAATGGGTTGACCGCGCCCAATGGTCCTTCTCAGCAGCGGGTGGTGCGGGCGGCGTTGGCCAATGCGGGGCTCTCGGCGGCCGAGGTGGACGTGGTCGAGGGTCATGGCACCGGGACGACGCTGGGTGATCCGATCGAGGCGCAGGCGTTGCTGGCGGCCT
>CAYNLB010000106.1:0-16120 GCA_964397935.1 uncultured Mycobacterium sp. | reverse complement strand
AGTACAAGGAGTTCTACAAACACATCGCGCACGCCTGGGACGACCCGCTCGAGGTCATCGTGATGAAGGCCGAGGGCACCTTCGAGTACCAGGCCCTGCTGTTCATCCCGTCGCACGCCCCGTTCGACCTGTTCAACCGCGACGCCAGCACCGGGATCCAGCTGTACGTCAAGCGGGTGTTCATCATGGGCGACTGCGACCAGCTCATGCCCGAGTACCTGCGCTTCATCAAGGGTGTCGTCGATGCGCAGGACATGTCGCTCAACGTGTCCCGGGAAATCCTGCAGCAGGATCGCCAGATCAACGCGATCCGTCGCCGTCTGACCAAAAAGGTCCTCTCCACGATCAAGGAGCTGCAGTCCGAGCGGCCGGAGGACTATCGCACCTTCTGGACTCAGTTCGGCAGGGTCCTCAAAGAGGGCCTGATGTCGGACTTGGACAACCGGGAAACCTTGCTGGAGGTTTCCTCATTCGCCTCGACGCACAGCGAGGAGGAAGCCACCACCCTCGCCGAATACGTGCAGCGCATGAAGGAGGGGCAGACGCAGATCTTCTACGCCACCGGCGAGTCGCGTCAGCAGATCCTGAAGTCCCCGCACCTCGAAGCGTTCAAAGCCAAGGGCTACGAAGTCCTGCTGCTCACCGACCCGGTCGACGAGGTCTGGGTGGGCAACGTGCCCGAGTTCGACGGCAAACCGTTGCAGTCGGTCGCCAAGGGCGAGGTAGACCTGGACTCCGAGGAGGGCACGAGCGAGGCAGAGCGAGAAGAGCAGCAAAAGGACTTCGCCGACCTGCTGGCCTGGATGAAGGACACGTTGAGCGATCACGTCAAGGAAGTCCGGCTGTCCACCCGTCTGACCGAGTCGCCGGCCTGCCTCATTACCGATGCTTTCGGGATGACACCTGCGCTCGCGCGCATGTACAAGGCGTCCGGGCAGCCGGTTCCCGTTGGGAAACGGATTCTCGAGCTCAATCCGGATCATCCGCTCGTCACCGGTCTGCGCCAAGCGCACAAGGATCACGGCGACGACGCGGCCAAGCTCGCCGAGGTCGCTGAGACCGCCGAATTACTCTATGGCACCGCGCTTCTCGCGGAAGGCGGTGCACTGGAGGATCCCGCGAGGTTCGCCGAGCTACTTGCCGGCCGGTTGGCCCGCACAGTGTAGCCACCCCGGACAGGGCCGTACGGCCAGCCGGTCAGCCGTCGCCTCACACGTCGGCAAATGCTCACGTGATTAAAAGTCGGCTGGTGAGGATAATCACATGGCATGGTTGAGTTTCGCGTTCTCGACCCGCGCGGTCGCGTCGTCGCGTTAAAGGATTTTCCCAGCGCAGAGGCCGCACACGCATGGTTTGTCGACGCCCGCGCCGATGATGCGGAGCTGGGTTGGCGCATGGAGGTCAACGACGACGGCCAGTGGGCTTTCTTCGATGACACCGAGGGCTTCACCGCCCCGCTCAGCCGCCGCCCGGGATCGGGCAGAGTGCGCTCCGCACCGCCCGCGCAGCCGCAGCGCCGCAACGTCTGAGAAGGGTTTCGCCTCGAGGACACCGCCGTCCGGAGGCGCGCGTCAGTTGCCCGGCCCGATCACGAAACAACGGCCGCTCCCCGAGGTCAGCAGCACTTCGTCAACGGAGGACTGCTCGACGGTGGGAAATTCGAGGCGATGCACCTGTTGGCCGGCATCGATGTTGGCGTCCTGGGACTCGCTGGTGCCGTCTTTCTTGCGAACCATCACCGTGATCTTGTCGGGTTTCGACATGTTCTGCGGTTCGTGGAAGTACCAGACTTCGATCCCGGCGCCAGAGTCATTGGCTCGCCAGCCGTCGGCGTAGTAACACGGTGGATTGCCCTCAGCGTCCGGCGGGGGTGGCGGGCATATCGACAATCCGATGCACGGTGGCGTGCCGCTGGGCGCGATCGACGAAGGCGTCGTGCCGGCGGCCGTGTTTTGCGGAACGCTCGTGCGGGTGCCCGCCGATGGGCTGGTCGAGCTTCCAGCGGAGGCGTTGGGTTGCGCCGCCTGCTGCGGCCCGCAGGCGGTGAGCCAGGTACACGCCATCGCGAGGATGGCAATCAATCGCATCGCGTTCGGCATCCGTTCTCAGCGGCACACTGCGCGGGTGACGCCGGCGCGAGCAAAACGGCGTGCGTTGCTGACGATTACCGAGCTAACACCGTGAATCGGTAGTGGAGCAAGTGTTGCCAACATCGACAATGCTGTGTGCCGCGGCGAGTCCGATCTGGTGGGCAGTGAACGGTGTACGGTCGTGGTCCGATGAGCTGGTAGGTGTCGGCGACACCCCGGAGTGACTCGACGCGTGCGGCGCGGAAAACTCCGCTCACTGTGTATCTTTCGCGCTCGTGGAAAGTTGGCTCCGGGTGCGCCGAGTAGTTCATGCGGCATCGCCTGCCGGTCGATCGGCACGGGGGACGTGCGCCGTCCGCACGCGGGATGCGTCGAAGCCGCCGCCCGGGCGGGACGTACGCTCCCACCATGCACGTCGACGCGATGACGATTCCGCAGCCACTAAGCCAGATCGGTGACCTTGCCCGACGAACCAAGTCCGCCGGGTTCTCCGGTCTGTTGTTCACCGAGACGGGCCGCACGGCCTACCTCAACGCCGCCGTGGCCTCGCAGGCCGCGCCCGGCCTGGAGTTGTCCACCGGTGTCGCGGTGGCCTTCCCGCGTAGTCCCTTTGTCACGGCGGCCGCGGCGTGGGAGCTTCAGGAAGCAACCGCCGGGAAGTTCCGGCTGGGTCTGGGCACACAGGTGCGCACGCACGTGGTGCGGCGCTACGGCATGGCCTTCGAACGGCCCGGGCCGCGGCTACGCGACTACATCCACGCCGTGAAGGCATGCTTCGCGGCGTTTCGGACCGGGACACTCGACCACCACGGCGACTTCTACGACCTCGATTTCATCACCCCGCAATGGAGCCCCGGCCCCATCGATGCGCCCGACCCCAAAGTGGATATCGCGGCGGTGAATCCGTGGATGCTGCGAATGGCCGGCGAAGTGGCCGACGGCGTACACGTCCATCCGATCGGTGAGCCCGGCTATATCGCCCGCCACGTCGTGCCGAACGTCGCCGAAGGGGCGGCGAAGGCAGGACGCTCGCCGGCGGGCATCGCCGTGATCGTGCCAGTGATGACGATCGTGGGCGACAGCGACGAAGAGCGCGACAAGCAACGCGAGCTCGTGCGGGCAAGCATGGCCTTCTACGGAAGCACGCCCAACTATGCGTTCATCTGGGACGAGGCCGGGTTCGAGGGCACGACGGCGCGGATTCGTGAGAAACAGAAGGCCGGCGACATGGCGGGAATGGCGGCCCAGGTCACCGACGAGCACATTGCCGTCTTCGCCACCGAGTCGACCTGGGACGGTTTGGCCGGCGCGCTGAGCGACAAATACGCCGGAAGGGCCACCCGCCTGGTGTTGTACAACGCGATCGGCGATCAGGAGCGCTTCGAGCGGTATGGCGAGGTAGCCCGCCGCATGCAACGCTGACAGACTGCTGCCGTTAAGCTGCCGGGTGAACGTCGCTGCGGCTCAGAGCAATGAGCGGATGTACGCGAGCGCAAGGTCCCTTGTCGGCAGCAGGATCGGCGGCCAACCCGGCCGTCAGTGGGGCCGCAAGCGCGACCCCGACCGGGTAAGGCCGTGCAACGAAGAAACCAGTGGCAGAGCGTTGTTAGCCGGGCACCTCGCCGCTCTCCCGGACGGCAGCGGCCTGGCTACGGGCCAGCGCCACCGTGGCGGCGGCCATTATCGCGACCGAAAAGCCCAGTGCGAGCAGGCCGGCGTCGTTGGTGCTCAGCGTCTCACCCAGCACGGCGAGGCCGAGCGCCGAACCGACGATGGGTTCGGAGACAGTCGCCGCGGGTAGTGACGCGGTGAGTGGGCCGGACCGGAACGCCGATTGCTCCCAAGCCGTGGCGGCCACCGCGACCACCGCCCACACGTATACCTCGGGCACGCGCAGCAACACCGGGATGCCGTGGTCGAGCTGGTCGACCACCCCCTTGGTCAAGACCGAGAACAGGCCCCACAGCGAACCGGACACCAGGCCCAGCAGCGATGCCCGCACCGATCCTGAGGACATGCGAGCACCCAGCACGCAGAGGATCAGTGCCGGGGCCATGATGACGGCCACAATGGCCCACGCCTGGACCGACCCCCGGGGGGTTCCGGCCTGCGGATCGCCGACCGTGACCACCACCGTAACGGCGACGGCGAGCAAGATGGCCCAGATTGCTTGCCGGCCAGTGATTTTACGGTGGGTTATTCTTGCGCTGATCAGTAACGCGAACAGCAGCGAGGTCACCAGCAGCGCTTGGACGAGCACCACGGAACCCAGGCCGAGCGCCACGGCCTGTAGTCCGAACCCGGCACCGGCGACGAGGCTGCCTGCCCACCATCGGCGATCGCGGAGTAGCCGGCCAAACAGGGCGAGGGTGCCGACCGGTTTGTCGGTAACCCGTTGGGCGGATCGCTGTTGGAGAACATCGCCTATCCCGACCATCAGGGCAGCGGCCACCGCGAACAGCGCCGCGATGTCAGTTCTGCCCACCCGGACCTCCTGCGTGATCGACCGGCGTAGTGGAACGGTTAATCATGACGTCCGATGGCCGGAACTACGAAGCCGGCCATTGTTCGCGGGTGCTGCCGGACAGCACTATGTAACCGTCCCCGTTTGTCCGGTGCTGACGCCGCCATGCGGCAAATAGTGTGTGCTAATTGTCGATTGGACACGATGGCGGGTGAACGACGGGTCGAATCGGAAGGAGACAGGCGTCGTGAGCGATGCAACGGCACGGATCGGCACGATGGCTATCGAGGCGATCGCCCTGTTCATCGACGCCGTCCACCAGATTCCACCGGAGAGCTGGGACCGGCCGTCCAACCTCGAGGGCTGGAGCTTGCGTGACCTGGTGGGTCACGCCACGGGCAGCGCAGCCAAAATCGTGACGCTCGTGGAGAACGGGGAGGTCTGGGACCGGCCCTCCGAGCCGGCCGACTGGGTGTGCGACGACCAGGTGGCACGGCTTCGCGAGCTGGCTGGGCGGCTGCAAGACGCCCTGCCCGTCGCCGATCTCGAGGCGATGCGGGCGTCGCCGGAGGGCGAGGTTCCGTTGCGCCGGGCACTGACCTATCCGGTTTCGGACCTGGCCCTGCACAGCTGGGATGTGCACCACTCGCAGGGACGGTCGATCGAGCTACCCGAGGACCTGCTGGCGCTGTGCCGTGTGCTGGTGGAGTCGGTGCCCGAGAACATGTTGCGGCGACCGGGTGGCTTCGGACCGGCCCAATCGGCACCGAAGGATTCGACGCCGACCGCCCGGCTCATGGCCTATTTGGGGCGCTCGGTCGACAGCCGCGGTTGAGTGCTGGTGGGCACGGTCGCCGACGCACGTCTCCCGATGCCCGATGCTGCTCCCACGCACGGGTGACGCCCGGCCACAGCCGATCATGGCTCGCCCCAACGAAACCGGCGCCCGGTGCTGCCTGGCTGGCGGGCGCAGTCGACTAGCTGTTGCGCCTGATTTTGAGCGCAGTGGTGATCATCGGAATCTGCAGCGGCAGCCGGGCCAGGGCGGCAATGCGCATCGGCCAAGGCTTGTCCCACCACAACCGGACCATGTTGACGTTGGCCGGGAACACTCCGACGAACAGCGCGGCGGCGGCCAGGGCGGCCGGGCGCCGGGTGCGTCGCGGCAGCAACAGCGCTCCGATCGCCACCTCGGCCACTCCCGAGCCGTAGGTGTAGAGCCGCGCGCTCCCGGGTAGTTCGGCGGGGACGATGTCGTCGAACGGTTTGGGCGCGACGAAGTGCAGTGTGCCCACGCCCAGCAGCATCGCCGCGACTCGATATGCGGCTGTCCGGGTGGCGTCAGGCTGGGCAACGGCTGTGGTCATGGATTCATTGTGTCGTGACCGTGCGGGCTATGCGCGGTCGGCGTCGGTGTAGCGGATGATGCCGCGGATATTGCGTCCCTCGAGCATGTCTCGGTAGCCGTCGTTGATCTGCTCGAGCGTGTACTCGCGCGTCACCATGTCGTCGAGGTTGAGTTGCCCCAGCCGGTACAGCTCGAGAATTGCGGGAATATCGTGCTGTGGGTTGCCGCCGCCGAACAGGCTTCCCTGCAGGCTCTTCTGCAGCAGTGTCAACCCCGCGAGGTTGAGTGTGGCGTCGGTGGCCATCACGTTGCCCATGGCGGTGAGGACGCACGTGCCTCCCTTTGCGGTCAGCCCCATCCATCCCTCGACGTCGCGGCCGTCGCAGTGGCCTACCGTGACGATTACCTTTCGACACATTGCACCCCAGGTGATTTCGGCTATGCCGGCGGTGGCACTGGGAACATCGGCGAAGGCTTCGGTCGCCCCGAATTTCAATGCCTGATCACGCTTCCACTCGAACGGGTCGACCGCGAAGACGCGCCGGGCTCCGGCTATTCGAGCACCCTGTATCGCGGCGACACCGACACCGCCGACGCCGACGACCGTGACGTCGTCGCCGGGTTCCACCGCCGCACTGCGCACCGCCGAGCCGTAGCCGGTGGTCACTCCGCAGCCCACCAGGCATGCCACGTCAAAGGGGATGGTGGGGTCGATCTTGACCACCGAAGTCTGATGCACGACCACATAGGGCGCGAATGTCCCCAGCAGCGACATCGGAACGACATCGCGTCCCCTGGCCGTCACCCGGAAGGACCCGTCGGAAACCGATGCGCCCGACAGCAGGCCCATACCCAGGTCGCACAGATTGCGCAATCCGACTTGGCATGGAATGCACTTGCCGCACGACGGGATGAACGACATGACCACGTGATCGCCCACCGCCAGACCTTCGACGCCTGCTCCGACCTCGGTGATGACTCCGGCGCCCTCGTGGCCACCGAGGACCGGAAAGCTGGGAATGGGAAAGTCACCGGTCAGCAGATGGTGGTCGGAGTGGCACAAACCGGCGGTCTCCAGCTGAACGGTCACCTCGCCGTGCCGGGGATCGCCGATCTCGATCTCGTCGACCGCCCACGGTTGGTTCAAGTCCCAGACCAAGGCGCCTTTGGTCTTCAACGTGTGGCCTCCGTCTCGTTGCCCAGCCCCGTCGCTGAACTTAGCCCATTACTATTGCCCATACGGTATTTGATACGATTCGCGTCGCGGCGCTTGACCGCAGACCCACCCGTGCTGCCGACCGCAGCAAGACCGTTCGAGGTTGAGAACATGGCTACTCCCGTAATCGTCGGAGCCGTGCGGACGGCGATCGGCCGCTCCTTCAAGGGGACGCTCGTCAACACACCGCCCGAGACCCTGATCACCGCGGTGCTTCCGGAGGTGGTGCGCAGGTCCGGCGTCGACCCGTCCGCGATTGACGACATCATCTTCGCCGAATCGCATTACGGTGGAGGGGATTTGGCACGATATGCGGCCACTGCGACCGGCATGGAGGACATTCCCGGCCAGTCGGTGAACCGGCATTGCGCGGGCAGCCTCACCGCCATCGGCAACGCCGCCGCCCAGATCGGCTCGGGGATGGAGCGCGTGCTCATGGCCGGCGGCGTGCAGTCGTTGTCGATGACGCCGCTGACCAACTGGCGGATTCCGGGCCCCGAACTGAAGTTCCAGGAGCAGTGGATGCCGCCGACACACGTCGAGACGCCCGATGCGCCCAGCCGGGACATGTCGATCACGGTCGGCTGGAACACCGCCCAAAAGGTCGGCATCAGCCGCGAGGAAATGGATGCCTGGGCGGCGCGGTCACACCAGCGCGCCATCGCGGCCATGGACGCGGGCAAGTTCCTCGACGAGATCATTCCGCTGAAAATCACCCAACCAGACGGTTCGGTGACGGAGTTCTCCGTCGATGAGCACCCGCGTCGCGACACCACCGTCGAGAAACTCGCCGGGCTCAAAGTGCTTCACCCCGAGATCGAGGGGTTCTCGATCACGGCGGGCAACAGCAGCGGCACCAACGATGCCGCCGCGGCGGTGGCGCTCGTTGACCGCGACTACGCTGCCGCCGAGAAACTCAACGTGATGGGCACGGTCAAGGCCTGGGCGGCGGCGGGCGTGCCGCCGAGGGATACCGGTCTGGGCGCCGTCAAGGTCATTGGAAAAGTGCTGCAGCGGGCAGGTTTGTCGGCCGGCGATGTGGCGCTGTGGGAGATCAACGAGGCGTTCGCCTCGGTGCCGATCGCGGCATGCCGCGAATACGGCATCGATGAGGAGAAGGTGAACTTCTCCGGCAGCGGCTGCAGCCTCGGCCACCCCATCGCGGCTTCGGGCGCGCGCATGGTCACCACGTTGACCTATGAACTGGTCCGGCGCGGCGGCGGCATCGGCGTGGCGGCGATGTGCGCCGGCGGCGGCCAGGGCGGCGCCGTCGTGATCGAGGTCTAGCGGCGATCGCGAGGTCCAGCGGCTGGTCGCCGCCATCAGGTATAGCGGCGCGTCAGTTGCAGAACGTGTACCCGATGAATTGGGTGTCCCGGTTATCGGCGCCTGCGTAGTTGACGTAGTGCACCGCCGGTATCCCGTCGTACTGCGTGTCCATTTTCTGCGCGGTGGCCGGGGGGACACCTTTGGGGAAGGCCAACACCAGGTCAGAAAAGATTTTGAGGCCGACCTCGCAGATAGCCTCGGACCGTGGGGGCCGGGGATTCCACGCATGCACCACGACCGGTTTGGTGATCTGGTACCCGGCTGCGCAATTCGGGTCGCAGATGTTGAACACCGCGGTGCCGTTCCCGTCGGCACCCCGCGGTCCCCATGAGCTCCACGACATGTTTTGCAGCGCAACGGCTACACTTGCGCAGCCCAGAATGCTCAGCTTCTTCGGACGCTCGACCGGCGGAACGGACGGGTTGTAGCAACCCGGAATGGCGAAGCTCTCCGGTGGCGGGGGCGGTTGGACAGTGGGCGGCGCAGTGGCGCGGTGGCCCTGGGCCAGCCACACACCGACGAAGGTGAGTGCACCGGCCAGCACGATGGCCACGGCAATACCGGCCACGATCGGGCGCCCCCGCGGAATGCGCCGCAACCGGCTCGATGAGGAGACGTTGCCGCTCACGTTGAACAGACTACGGTCGGAACCTCATGCCCGGGGTGGTGTCTGCGGACGGCTTCGTCGCACGGTAAAGTTGGTCAACGCTACCAACATATTGGGGATTGTCATGAATGATCACGAACTGGCTGCGCGGCTGGCCACCGAAGCGGGCCGGCTGTTGCTGGGGGTGCGGGAGGAGTTCGCCGAGGCCGACGCGAGTGAGCGGAAGGCTGCGGGAGACAAGCGATCTCACGACTTCTTGATGGAGGCCCTCGCGGCCGAGCGGCCCGATGACGCGGTGCTGTCCGAGGAGGGCGCCGATAATCCGGTGCGGTTGCGCTCCGAGCGAGTGTGGATTGTCGATCCGCTGGACGGGACGCGGGAGTTCTCCGAGCTGGGCCGCGACGACTGGGCGGTGCATGTGGCGCTCTGGCAGGCCGGTGAGCTCGTCGCCGGTGCGGTGGCACTGCCGGCGCAGGGCCGCACCTTGGCGACCCCGCAGGTCGACCCGCCTCCCGCCGCACCGGGTAAGCCGCGCATCGTGGTGTCGCGCACCCGGCCGCCGGCGATCGCGTTGAACGTTCGCGACGCGTTGGACGGCGTCCTGGTCGAAATGGGTTCTGCCGGAGCCAAGGTGGCGTCGATCGTGCAGGGTTTGTCCGATGTGTACGTGCATGCGGGCGGCCAGTTTGAATGGGACTCGGCCGCCCCGGTGGCAGTGGCCCGAGCGGCCGGTTTGCATACTTCCCGCATCGACGGCTCGGCGCTGGCCTACAACCAGCCTGACCCGAAGTTGCCGGATCTGGTGGTCTGCCGTCCCGAACTGGCCGAGGCCGTGCTGGCGGCCACGGGCTGACGCGCCGCTAAGCCGCTAAGTGGTTGTTTGCCGCCTCATGAGGCCTTGACTCATCCTCATGGGGCGGCAACAATCAGATATTACACTAAACGTAAAGCTGTATTATTACGTCCCGGGGAGTCGACGGTGACCCATCTCGAGGTTCGTCGACCGAAGTTCGATTTCACGGACGGCGTTCCCTGGGTATGGCACCCGCGCAATCCCGCCTTCTCCTTCTTCATGAACGCGACGTCGATCATCGCGATTTGTTTCGAGCAGATGATCGTTGCGGCGGTGCAAGAAGCGAAGCCGCGGATGACCCAAGTCGATGTGGCGGCGGAAGCCACGGCCTTTCTGCGGCAAGAGGCGCAGCACTCCAGTTCGCACCGCAAGCACGTGTCATTCCGCTGGTTTCACGCCGACGAGTTGCCAGAGCGGCCTGCCACGGCGGTGGTTGCGGCCGGCGAAGCGCCCCGCGAGGTGGTCTAACGGCGGTTCCGGGCCCCTTGTCGCCTCGGCCTGGGCGAAGTCATCATCACCGGTCCGATCCAATGCCTCAGCACGGTCCGCAACTCGCCGGCAGACCGCGGCGGCTCCGAGGGAACCAGAACCATGGACGCAATGATGCGAAGCAGGTACTCGACCAGATCGTCGAAGTCCTTGCCGCTGTAACCCCAAGCGGCCCAGTCGATGTCGGTGCGCTCCAGCATTACCCGCGATCTTGCGATCGATTCTCCCAGCACCATCTGCCGGCTCATGAAGCGTGTTCGCTCGGTTTCCAGCAACGCCATCAACAAGGGTTCTTCCGGTAGTCGTTCGACAAGGTAGGCGACGGCCTCCACCAGCAGATCGACCGGGTCCTCGATGCCCGCGGTGAGATCGGCGATCCGGGCGGTCCAGCCCCCGAGGGCGACGTCGCCGGCCGTCGTCACCAACTCGTCGATGGTGGCGAAGTAGCGGTAGACGGTGGGGCGGGTGATGCCAAGATCCCCCGCAATGACGGACAGACTTGTCCCTTGCGTTCCCCGTCGCTCCATGCTGTGGATGGCCGCGTCGATGATGCGCTTGCGCGCCTCTTCGTCGTCCGCCGGCGGTGCTCCACCCCACCCTTTTCTGCCCATGCCTGACGGACCTAACGCTGTTCGGAGTGGAACCGGCTGATCATACAGCGAGTGTAGTGCTGTCAAATGCGTCTCGCCACCGCGTGCCTTGCGGCCGGCGACGGCGCTTCGCCTCGATCCACTCCGGCTTTTCGCGACACATAACCAGTTGCGACGACGCGCCGAGGAGAGTCGCGCTCATTTATTTCTCGACGAATTCACGCCGGCCGCAGGCTGGTCGACACTCGGTGAGGTGCGCTCATAGCAGCGCCTGCTGCCAGGAGACGATGCGTTCGGCCAGTTCCGGTCCGCGATCTTCCTGGATGAAGTGACCGGCGTTGATGCGGGCGTGCGGCTGGCCCGCAGCGCCGGGAATGTGGTTGATCAGCGGGCGATCCGCTTGCCCGAGGAGGGGGTCGCGAGCGCCGAAGATGGCGAGGAAGGGCTTCTCCCAGCGGCCGAGGGCGTCCCACGCCGCCCTGTTGGCCGGGACGGCCGGATCCTCGGGTGAGGTCGGCACCAACTGGGGGAACGCGCGGGCCCCGGCTTGATACGTTTTGTCGGGAAAAGGGGCGTCGTAACCGGCCCGCACTTTGGGCGGAACCCGGCGGACGGTCGCGGCCGCGACCAGGCGACCGGCGGGCAGCACCGGGGAGTAGCGCGCGAAGGCCCGCCAGAGGTGCAAGGCGGGCGGGGTACGTCGCTGCGCGGTGGGAAGAAAACCGTTCGCCACCACCAGCCGGGCGATGCGGTCACCCTGCTCGGCGGCGATGCGCAGTCCGATCAGCGAGCCCCAGTCCTGGACGAACAGCGTGACATCCTTCAAGTTGAGGCGCTCAAACCATGAGGTCACCCATTCGACGTGGCGTTGGTAGCTGTAGTCCTCGATCCGGCTGGGCTTGTCCGAACGGCCGAAGCCGATCAGGTCGGGCGCGAGCACCCGGTTCCCGGCGTCAGACAGCGGCGGGATCATCGTGCGATACAGGTAGCTCCAGGTGGGCTCGCCATGCAGCAGCACGATCGGCGGCCCCTCGGCCGGGCCTTCGTCCAGGTAGTGCATCCGCAGCGGCTGGGTGTCGCTTGCCACGACGTTCAGGTAGTTCGCTACGAACGGATAGCCTTCCAGGTTTTCGAATCGGGAGTCTGGGGTTTGCAGCACGTGCATATTCAGCTCCTCCGGTGAGCGGGCACCTCTGTTAGCCTCTCGCGGCGGCGCGAATTCGTCTAGTGGGAGATTTGATTGAGCCGGATATCGGCCAGCCACCAAGGTTTTCTATTCATGGCGATTGGGCGCGCGGTCCAGCTCATCGTCGATATCAGCGGATACGTTAATTACATGCAGCGGAACCGGAGTGGCACGGCTGCTGGAATTCCTCATCGACGCCGACAGGCCTGAAGTCGGCCCAAGCCGCGGGCTGACGCCGCGTTCTTCTGGGCGCCCGCCAGCGACACCGAGGTGGTGGTGGCGTTCCGCGCCCACGGATGCGCCAGTCGTTCCGCGCGCGGCGTGAGCGGTTGACATCGACCTCGCGGTGTCGCGCGTTGCGGTGCAGCCGCGCGAACAGTACGCAACCTGGGCCGTGGCGACGGGGGATTCCCGCATAGCTCCAAAAGCTCAGTGCCCGAGGCGGATCCGCTATCCGACGTCGGCGAGGGCCCGGCCCATTCTCGACAGGGCCTCGGCGAGGATGGCTCGGGAGGTGGCGAAGTTCAATCGCACGTGCCCCGCTCCGCCGGTGCCGAAGACGTGGCCGGAACTGAGGGCCACCTTGGCGTGGTCGAGGAACCAGCGGGCCGGGCCGGACAGGTCAGCGACCACCGGGAGGCCGTCGGTGGCCTCTTCGGCGAAGCCGAGTTCTCGGCAATCGAGCCATGCCAGGTAAGTGCCTTGTGGCCCTTGATATTTCACCTCGGGAAGGTGCTCGGCGACCAGTTCGCCGAGCAGCGTCCGGTTACCGTCGAGGCCCTGTAGCAGCATGTCGAGCCAGTCCCCGCCGGTGCGGAAGGCCTCGGCGTGCGCGATGACCCCCAGGTGACTCGGCCCGTGGCTGACCTCCTCCGGCATTCGGTCCAGGTCCGCGGCCGCCTCCGGGCCGGCGATGGCCAGGGCCGCCTTGAGCCCGGAAAGGTTCCAGGCCTTGGAGGCAGACGTCAGGGCGAAGGCGTTTTCCGCGCCGGGGACGGTCAGGAACGGGGTGAACTGCGATCCCGGCAAGATGACGGGCGCGTGGATCTCGTCCGAGACCACCCGAACGCCGAACCGGCGGGCAAGGTCGGCGATCCCGCGCAGTTCGTCAACGGTATGCACCGCACCCGTCGGGTTGTGCGGATTGCACAACAGGTACGCGACCTTGCCGCCCCACGCACGGGCACGCGCGAACGCTTCCTCCAAGTTGCTCAGATCGATTCGGCCGTCGACGTCAAGCGGCGCTTCGATGACTCGGCGGCCGTCGTGGGACACGAATGCGTAAAACGGGGCGTACACCGGCGGGTTCACGACGACGGCGTCGCCGCGGTCGGTGACCAGACGTAGCGTCTCAACGATACCGAGCATGACGTCGGGAACGATCGCGGTGCGGCTCACCTCCAGGTCATGCCATTGCCAGCGCTGCGACGCGAATTGACTGACCGCCTCCGCGAACGCCGTGCCGCACGGATACCCGGTATCGCCGTTGTCGATGGCCCTGCGGAGCGCCGCTGCCACGGTCGGCGCGAGCATGACGTCCATCTCGGCGACCCACAACGGCAGGACGTCGACCGGATACGCACGCCACTTCATGCTCGTGCGGAGCTGCAGTTGTTGCAGCGTGAGTTCCTCTAGTGGATTAAACGTCACCCCGGCAGACTAAGGCGCGGCGGCTCGGCCACCTCATCGGGTGACGAATGCATGTTTCGGGATGGTCAACGGCAAGTCGACCGAACTCAGCAATCCGGGTTGTGCGGCAACGACATACGGCACGGCGTTGACGACGCGCATGGCGGTGGCGACCATTGCGCCGGCGCCAGAGGTCATTCCCGCGATCCCGGCCTGGCGGGGATCCTTCAGCGTCGCCGCCATGGCGCAGTCGATGTCGGGGTCGCCGGTGATCATGATGCGATAGGACAGATCGCCCATTCCGGTCGGCCAGTCGGGGGCGACGTCGTGCGCGAGCCTGGTGACGTGCTCGATGATGATGGCTTCGCGGCCGTCGACCACCCCGATGGCCTGCATTCGCAGCGCCCCGCACGTCCCCGCCTTGACGGTGCCTATCGCGACCTCCAGCGTCCGGTTGGTGACCGTGCGGTCGAACGTCTCACGGACCTCCTGAACCTCGACCCCGAGCGCTTCGGCGATCAACCGGATCTGCCCTTGCCATTCGCCCGCGATCGCGCCGGGATAGCTGATCCAGGGTTGGTAATCGAGCGGGCGGCCGAAGCCCAACGCATCGATCATGATGTCGGGAACCCCGTAGTCGTCGTACAGGGCGATCTCGAGCGCGTGGATCTTTTCGATGGACGACGACTGGGTGCAAAGCACCAGCGGCAGATAGTCCGCGGCGAAACCCGGCTCGATCCCCGACGCGTACAGCGAGACCTGGCCTTGCTTGGCCGCGGCGACCAATTGGTCGCGCCACTCGGCGGGCTGGTAGGCGTGGGGATTGACCAGACGGGTGGTGCTGGTGGTGACGACGTTGATGCCGGCTTCGAGCAACTTGACGTAGTCCGGAATGGCCAGCGCGTCGCGTTCCGGGCCGCTGGCCGCGTAGATCACGCAGTCGGGCTGTAGGGCAATCAGTGCGTCGGCGTCATTGGTGGCGGCAAGGCCGATCGGCTCCCCGTTGGCGAGTTCGCCGGCGTCCTTGCCGACCTTTTCGTCCGAGTGCACCCACACCCCGACCAGGTCCAGATCGGGTCGCCTCTGGATGGCCCGGATGGCGATCGAACCGATTCCGCCCGTCGCCCACACAACTACGCGCTGAGCCGTCATCTCGTTCCTCCTCAGATGCATGCGCGATGAAAGCTGAGGCGGCCGTTGCCTTTACGCCGACAGTTACCCAACGTTCGATTCGGAAGCTAACAGCTGCGAGCCGCACGGTCAAGGGGTTAAGAGAGTAAGTACTATCCTAACGAACAAATCTTGGGTTAATCTGCGGGGTGTGATCGAAGACGCGCGCCGGATCACGGTGACACCACGGCCGCAGACCGACGGCGGGCCGTCGATGCTGTGGGGCGGCGGCACGGTGGCCGCGGCGCGGCGGGCCGGCCGCTACGGCCTGGGCATGCTGGGCAACGCCAATGCGCCCGGCATGCAGCAGGCCTAAGAGGCCGCCTGCCGCAAACACGGCCATCAGCCCGGGCCCACGATGTTTCCCGGCCGCGACACGCCCTCGGTCGTGTTCGTCGCCGACGACATAGACCAGGCGTGGAAAGAGCTCGGTGAGCATCTGCTGCACGACGTGCGAACCTATGCCGCGTGGAATCCCGGCGACGAGACGACGGCCGGCTTCTCGCACGTGAACACGGTCGACGAGCTGCGTGCCGCGCCAAGTTCACATGTCATCATCTCTGTGCCGGAGGCGATTTCGCGGGTCCGTGCCAGCCAGGTCCTCAACCTGTCCCCGTTGTGCGGCGGGCTTCCACCCGACGTCGCGTGGCCGTATCTCAAGCGCGTCGGCGAGGTCGTGCTGCCCGAGGCGCTCGGGTGAGCGCTACTCCTCGCCGAAGCGATCGACGAGATGTGAATTGACGCCGTCGGCGTCGAGTCGGCGCGCGACCAGATAGCCCGCGCCCATCCACGCCCGGCGGGTCCAGTTGCCGAAGGACACCCGTGTCCCGGGGGCGCCCGAGGCGGCCGGCATCATCTTGACGCGCTCGAGCGCCTCCTTCACCCCCCGCGGGCTCAGCGGGTGCGCGCCGGACAGCGCCCGCAGCAGGCTGCAGGCGACATCCCTATTGACCACCGGCACACACCATTCCGGTCGCCGGCCGTAGGCCTCGTGGTATTCGTCGAGGAATCGCTGCCCGACCGTGTTGCCCTCGTCGTACTGGTCGACGCCGGTCCAGCCCATGAACGCGTTCCACATGACGGCGTTGAGCCAGGCCCTCCGGGAGCAGAAAATCCATCAGGTAGCCGATCTTGATCGGCTCGGCGGTG
>CAYNLB010000105.1:0-16281 GCA_964397935.1 uncultured Mycobacterium sp. | reverse complement strand
GCGGGCAGACGAGCTCCGGCGTCCGTCGGATGGAAAACGTTGAGGTGATACGAGCTGCCGGGATACTCCTTGGCACCCACCAGTTGAGACAACGGTGTTTGCACCGACTCGCCGACCACGACGCGGGCGGCGATCGCGTTCAGGTCGAATCGCGGGCGCCAGCCCAGGTCGCGCCGGGCGCGGGCGTTGACATACACGCGGTCCAGGCGATCGGGAAACCGCCACCCGCGCTCTTTCCAGGCGGCCGCGGCCAGCGGTGCCCGGCGCGCGTACACGGCTGCCGCGTCATCGCGGAGTTGCGCTAAGTCGGCACGGGTGAACGGCGTGGTGGCAGAAACGATGTACCGCCCGAACCCGATCCGGGGGGCCTGCGCGGCCGCTTTGAGGTGCGCATCAACGGCGTCTTCGAGCGCCACCCGCCGGTAGGCATACTCGTTGGCCTTGATGTTGTCGTCACTGCGTCCATCGTAAAGGCCGGGCATGTCATCTCCCTCGACGAAGAACCGGGACGTGCGCAGCACGATGCACGCCAAGCCGTCGTTGCGATGCGCCAACTGGCAGAGGTCCTCGGCGCCGGCTTTGGTGACGCCGTAGAGGTTCTTGGGGACCAGCGCGACGGACTCGTCGATCCAGGCCGCGGGCCGGTCCGGCGGCGGAATCAGCGCGTCCCCGAACACCGTTGTCGACGAGGTCATCACGAACGCACGGACGCCGGCGGCGACCGCCGCGTCGAGCACCGTGTGGGTTCCGCCGATGTTGGTGTCCACGAACGCCTTGCCCGGCACGAAGGCCAGCTGCGGCTTGTGCAGGGCGGCCATGTGGAACACCACGTCGACGCCGGCCATCGCCTCACGCATCAGCTCTGGATCAGCCACGGAGCCAACAACATCGGTGAACGGCGTAGGTCGTATGTCCAGGCCGACGACGTCGGCGCCGCCCGCGCGCAGCGTGCGCACCATCGCCTCTCCGAGGTGCCCGGCGCTGCCGGTGACCAGCGCGCGCATCCCCCGCCGGCCTTCGCCGGTCGCCGGCGCGGCGCCGTCCACCCGCGAAAGATGCGAGATGGACCGCACGCCCGTGCAGCTTCTCAAAGTGGAATGCATCCGTGTCCCCTTAGGTCGGTACCCGTTGGCGTTGGGACAAGGGTCTGCGCGTGGACTCTGAGAATCCTTGACGAATTCTTGAAACGGCGCGCCCGGCCGCGCCAAGAATCCGACAAGGATCCGACAAGGGTACGGGCGGAGCCTCCTTGCATGTTCATACGCAGTGTTGAGGACGCAGAACCCTTTGTGGCAGCAGACCTGTCGGAGATCCGGCTCCTGGTCGACCGGGCCAACGCGGCCATCTCTTCGGTCAGCCTGGCCCATGCAACGGTGGCCGCGGACGCCGAAACCGCGTGGCATCGGTTGCGCGGCACCGATGAGATCTACTTCATTCTCTCCGGACACGGGCTCGTTTCCGTAGGCGCCGAAACCCGGGAAGTGGGGCCGGGCGACGCGGTGTGGATACCAGCCGGCGTTCCGCAGCGGATCCGCAACCTACGTCGCACCCCGCTGACGTTCCTTTGCGCCTGCGGACCGGCTTACGTCCGCGAATGCGACCAGCCGGAAGGCGCCCCTCTCCTGACCGGGGCCCGCTCATGACCACGGTCGGAGACCACCTGGTCGCCAGGATGCGCGAGGCCGGCATCTCTGTCCTCTGCGGGCTGCCGACCTCCCGGCTCGACTCGTTGCTGGTGCGCGTTTCCCGGGAACCCGGCTTTCAGATCGTGCTGGCACGCCACGAGGGCGCCGCCGGCTACCTCGCCGACGGATTCGCCCGAGCGTCCGGTCAGCCCGCGGCGGTCTTTGCGGCGGGCCCCGGTGCGACCAATGTCCTCAGCGCCGTCGCGAACGCGTCCGTCAACCACGTGCCCATGCTGGTCGTCACCGCAGAGGTGTCGGTGCCCGAATTCGGGCTGCATTCGCAGCAGGACACCAGCGACGACGGGTTGGGGCTGGGCACGACCTTCCGCCGGTTGTGCCGCATCTCGGTGTCGATCGAATCGGTCGCCAACGCGCAGAGCAAGATCGACCGGGCGTTTCGCGCCCTGGGGAACACGCCGAGCGGGCCGGTGCACATCGCCCTGCCCCGTGACCTGGTCGACGAGGTCCTGCCGGCGTATCAGCTCGGGACCGCGGCAACCGGGCCGGTCGTAGCGGAAATCGTCGTCCCGCGATGCCTTGAGGTCGCCGACGAGGTTATCGGCAGGCTGGAGCGCGCGACCGCGCCCATGCTGTTGCTGGGAAACGGGTGCCGGATGGACGGCATCCATGAGGAGATCATCGCGTTCTGCGAGAAAGCCGGGTTGCCCTACGCGACCACCCCCAACGGGCGCGGGGTCGTGCCCGAGACGCACCCCCTTTCTCTGGGCGTGCTGGGGTTGTTCGGCGACGGCCGGGCCGAACAGTATCTCTTCGACACCCCGTGCGATCTGTTGATCGCCGTCGGCGTCTCCTTCGACGGCCTGGTCACCCGCTCGTTCTCGCCGCGGTGGAACGGCCTGAAAGCCGAAGTGGTGCAGATCGATCCGGATACGTCGGCGTTCGGCCGTCTGGTCGCCACGTCGCTCGGTATCACCGCATCCAGCCGCGCATTCGTCGAGTCGCTGAACTCCGCGCGGCCGCCGCAGCCGCCGCGGCTCGGCCGGGCCGGGCTGCCCGCTCCGCCCGCGCGGCCCGCCGTACCCGAAACCGAAGACGACACCATCCATCCCCTCGAGGTGATGTGGATCTTGGATGCGTTGCTGCCGTCGAACGCCACGCTGTGCACGGATTCCGGAACCTGCATCTTCTGGGCGTTCCAAGGATTGCCGGTGCGCCGGCCCGGCTCCTTTTTCGCCACCATCGACTTCGCCCCCATGGGCTGCGGCATCGCCGGAGCCATCGGTGTGGCCCTGGCCCGCCCCGACGAGCGTGTCGTCTGCATCGCCGGGGACGGGGCCTTCCTGATGCACGGCACGGAGGTCTCCACCGCCGTCGCGCAGGGCATCCCGGTGACCTGGATCGTGCTCAACGACGGACAGCTGAGCGCGACCACCGGCCCGATTCGGGGACGGATGGATCCGTCGTCAGTCGCGAAGATCCCCGCGAGCGACCTGGCCGCCATGGCCGGTGCGCTCGGCGCGGAGGGCGTTCGCGTCGAAACCCGCTCCGAACTTCGCGCCGGCCTGGAAAAAGCGCTCGGCGCAGGCGGCCCCTGCGTGCTGGACATCGCGATCGACCCGCAGATCAACAAACCCGAGATCGGAGTGGGCAAGTAAAGGCCGCCGCCAAGAATCCGGCAAGAATCCGGCAAGGGCGGCAGAGGACGCTTTCCAACAGACACCGAACCGACGAACGGAGACACCAATGTTCACCACCTCGGCCGACAGAGAACCGGTCATTCTCGACACCACCATCCGCGACGGCAGCTACGCCGTGAACTTCCAGTACACCAGCGACGATCTCCACGCGATCATCGGTGACCTCGACGGTGCGGGAATCCCCTACATCGAGATCGGGCACGGCGTCACCATCGGCGCCACCGCGGCGCAGGGCCGGGCGGCCCACACCGACGAGGAATACTTCCGCACCGCCCGCTCCGTGGTGCAAAGCGCGAAGCTCGGCGCCGTGATAGTTCCGGCCCTCGCCCCGATCGAAACGGTAAACCTGGCCGGCGGTTACCTGGACTTCCTGCGCATGTGCGTCATCGCCACCGAACTCGAAACGGTCGCACCGTTTGTCGAACGGGCACACTCACACGGTCTCGAGGTCTCGATCCAGCTGGTGAAGTCCCACCTGTTCGAGCCGGAGTTCCTGGCCCGCGCCGCCAAGCAGGCCGGAGACATGGGCGTTCGCATCGTCTACGTGGTGGACACCACCGGCACTTTCCTGCCGGAGGACGTGCGGCGCTACGTCGAAACCATCCGCGACGCAGCCGATGTGACGGTCGGCTACCACGGGCACAACAACCTCGGCATGGCCGTCGCCAACACTCTGGAAGCCTTCGAGGCCGGCGCCGACTTCCTGGACGGCACGCTGATGGGATTCGGCCGCGGCGCGGGGAACTGCCAGACCGAGTCCCTGATCGCCGCCCTGCAACGGCGCGGGCACCTGTCGGGGGTCGACCTGGACCGCATCTTCGATGCGGCGCGATCGGACATGCTCGGCAGGGCGCCGGAGAGCTACGGCATCGACCCGTGGGAGATCTCGTTCGGATTCCACGGCCTGGACTCGACCCAGCTCGAGCACATCCGTAAATCGGCGGCAACGGCCGACCTTTCGGTGTCCCGCGTCATTCGCGAAATCGCGGCGAACACCGACGGACCTTGGCTGAGCGCCGACACCATCGACCGGGTCGTCGCCGGGATGCGCGGATGACTGCCGCAGCCACGCTGGAACGACCGCGGCTTGCGGAAAATCCGGCCGCGCTGGACACCAGGCTAGTGCTGATCACCGCGGCGTGCGTGCTGCTCCCCGTGATGGTCACCCTGGACAGCACCGTCGTCAACGTGGCGCAGCGCACCTTCGTCAACGCGTTTTCGTCAACGCAGGCCGTCGTGGCCTGGACCGTGACCGCCTACACCTTGGCGTTGGCGGCGGTCATCCCGCTCACCGGCTGGGCCGCCGGCCGGTTGGGGACCAAACGGCTCGTCCTAGGATCGGTCCTGTTGTTCTCGTTGGGATCTCTGCTGTGCGCCATGTCGCCGAACATCGTTGCGCTGGTGGCATTTCGCGCCTTTCAAGGCCTGGGCGGCGGAATGCTCATGCCGCTGCAACTGATCATCCTGGCGCGCGCCGCCGGCCCCGGGCGGCTGGGCCGGGTGCTGACACTGAGCATGGTCCCCGTGTTGCTCGCCCCGATTTGTGGCCCCATCCTCGGCGGCTGGCTGATCGACACCCTCGGCTGGCGGTGGATTTTCCTGATCAACCTGCCCATCGGACTGGCGACACTGATTCTGGCCGGATTGGTTCTTCCCCAGGATGTTCGGGTCACCGCCGGTCCGCTCGATGCCGTTGGCATGCTGCTGCTGTCGCCGGGGCTGGTGCTGTTGTTCTACGGTGCCTCGCTGCTGCCGCAGCGCGGCACGGTCGGCGACCCCCGCGTGTGGGTGCCCGTCGCCGCAGGGCTGATGCTGATCGGCGCCTTCGTGCTCCGCGCCCCGCGCCGGGCCGACCGGGCACTCATCGACCTGCGGCTGCTGCGGCACCGGGAAGTCGCAGCGGCCAACGCGATCCGATTTCTGTTCGCCGCCGCGTTTTTCGGGAGCTGTCTGCTGCTTCCGGCGTACTTCCAGCAGGTGCTGGGCAAGACGCCGCTGGAGTCCGCGCTATATCTGATTCCGCAGACACTGGGCGCCGCGGCCGCGATGCCGATCGTCGGTCGGCTGATGGAACAACGCGGACCGCGCGACGTCGTGCTGTTCGGCGCGGCGCTGACCGTCGCCGGCATGGGCGTTTTCGTACATGGCATCGGGCGCGATCACTTGGACCCGTCGGTGCTGATGGCCGGCCTTGCGATGTTCGGCGTTGGCAGCGGCTGCATGATGACCCCCGTCGCCTGGTCGGCCGTGCACACACTGGATGCGAGCCAAGTTGCCCACGGCTCAACGTTGTTCAACGTCAACCACAATACGGCGTCATCCGTCGGCGCCGGGTTGATGTCGGTGCTACTCACCGGCAGGATCACCGTTCCCGGTGAGTTGTCACACGCCTACGCCGGGGTATTCGAGGTTGCCATGACCTTGATCGCGGCGACCGCTCTGCCCGCGTTGTTCCTGCCGAAGCGTCCTGGTCTAGCCCGCGATCGCGGCGGGTCCTCTCGACTCCGACGTGGCCTCGTCGATCACGGCGTGGATGAACCGCATCTTGTCCAGCACCGTGACCGGCAACACGAACGGGTACAGGTCGTCGTGTCCCATCGACCGGTTCACCATGTTCAGTGACCAGGACAACGGCAGCCACATGTCGATGATGGTCTGGAAAGCGCTGGGGCCCAATGCCGGCCGGTCGAACGTCGCCGACGCCGGCGCCAGCCCGCACCATGCCGAGGTGTCCAGGGTGTCCCGGATGTGCAGGTAGTGGGCGAACGTCTCGGCCCAGTCCTCGGCGGGGTGCATGGTGGCATACGACGACACGAAGTTCTCCTGCCAATCCTCGGGCGGGCCCTCACCGTAGTGCCGGTCCAGCGCCTCGGAGTAGTCGGCGTCGGGGTCGCCGAACAGCTCGTTGAACCGGGCCAGGTACTCGCCGGACGGGGCGATCAGCCGGTAGAAGTAGTAGTGCCCGATCTCGTGCCGGAAGTGCCCCAGCAAGGTGCGGTACGGCTCATCCATCTCGACCCGCAGCTGTTCGCGGTGCACGTCGTCGCCTTCGGCCAGATCCATTGTGATGATCCCGTTCTCGTGTCCGGTCATCACGTTCTCGTGCGCGCTGGACAGCAGGCGGAAGGCCAGTCCGTGGTCGGGATCCTGATCGCGCCCGACGATCGGCAGCTTGAGCTCGTGCAGCTCGGCGATCAGTCGCCGCTTGGCCCCCTCCGCCCGGGCAAACGCCGCCAGGCCGGCGGTATTGGCATCGTTCGGCCGCACGGTGGTCAGCGAGCACGACTCGCACAGTAGGCCGTGATCATTTTTGGGGACCAGCCAATTGCATTCGGCGAGGTACAGATTGGCGCACAGCTGATACTCCTCGGCGTCCACGGCGCCGGCGTGCTCGCCATCGTCACCCTCGGTGATCACCAGCAGGGCCATCTGGTTGAGGGAAAACCCCAGCGGGCTGCCGCAGGACAGGCACGCCGAGTTCTCGAACGTCAGGCGCTGGCCGCAGTTGGGACAGTGGAAATCACGCATGAAGCACGTCACCTTCGAACGGCACCACGTCCACGGCGACGTCGATCACGCTGTGTTCTGAGTCCGTGTAGATGATGCCGCGCAGGGGCGGCACGTCCGCGTAGTCGCGGCCGCGGCCCACGATGATGTAGCGCTGGTCGACCATCTGGTCGTTGGTGGGATCCAGCCCCAGCCACTCGAACCGGCCAGTGTCCTGCGGAGTCCACACTGCGGCCCAGGCGTGGGTGGCGTCGATGCCGATCATCCGATCCTTTCCGGGTGGCGGGTCGGTGGCCAGATAACCGGACACGTAGCTGGCCGCGAGACCGTTGGCGCGCAGGCAGGCGATCGCCAGCCTTGCAAAGTCCTGGCATACCCCTTCTCGGGCCGCCAGAACCTCATTGACCCCGGTGGAAATCGTCGTCGACCCCGAACGGTAGGTGAAGTCGGTGAAGATCCGCGACACGAGATCGCGTAACACGTCCACCAGCGGGCGCTGCGGGGAGAAGCTGGGTGCCGCGTACTCGCGCACCGCATCGGTGATCTCGGGCGGATTCAGATCCAGGGTGAATTCCGCCGCAAACGCCCCCTTGGGTCCGGCCGGGCGGGCATTCTCCCATGGTTCCAGCGCCGGCCCGCTGGTGTAGAGCCCCGGCGCCGGCGGATACACGTCCACGATGGAGTCGCTGGTGATGGTCAGACTGCGGTGCGGCTCGGTGATGTGGAAATAGGAGCTGACGTTGCCGTAGACGTCGCGGCTGGTGGAACTGTCGGCGGGAGCCGGGTCGACGGTCAGCCGATGCGCGACACAACGCTGCCGCAGCGAGTCCCGCGGCGTCAGGAAACCACGGCCATAAGAGCTGGTCACAACGTCGGAGTACTGGTACTCGGTGCGGTGTGTGACTCGGTGGCGATGGGCGACCGTGGCTGCTTCTTCTGGCAAGGCGTCCGGCACAACGCTGATCACATCACACGCCGACCGGTTTTGTGCGGCGCCCGGTTCTGGGCCCTTTGCCAATACGGCGCCATGTGTGCCGTTGCGGGCGCACAATCAGGGTGTGGCCACGTGGGACGACGTCGCCCACATCGTCGGTGAGCTGGCACTCACCTCGGAGCCGTCACCGCATGACTGGCGGGTCGGCAAGAAGTTGCTGGCATGGGAGCGGCCGTTACGCCCGTCCGATCGCGAGGCGCTGGCGCGCAGCGGGACACAGCCCCCGGAGGGCGACATCCTTGGTGTGCGGGTGTCCGACGAGGGCGTCAAGTTCGCGTTGATCGCCGACGAGCCGACGGTCTACTTCACCACCCCACATTTCGACGGCTACGCGGCGGTGCTGGTCAACCTGGCCGCGATCTCGGTCCGCGACCTGGAGGACCTGATCACCGAGGCTTGGCTACTACAGGCGCCGAAGAAGTTGGTCCAGGAATTTTTGGCCGACTCGCTGTGAGCCGGTCACGGTTGGGGTCATAACTGGCGTAGCTCGACCACGCGTTGCAGATCGTCGACGCAGGCGGCAATGACGTTGGCGAGCACCACTTCGGTCTTGTCTTGGGCGCCCGACTGCAGCTCCGACGCGTGCTGTCCGGTGACGGCGATCTGTGCGGTTGCCGCGGCGGGATCGGAGTCGGCAAGCGATGTCGCCTTGGCGAGGTCGGTCAGCACGGCGCAAATGGATTGCGGAAGTACGCCACGGTAGCCATCAGCGGCGGGCGCGACGGAACGGGCCAGTTGCAGCACCGAACCGGCCAGCAGCGCCACATGCAAGGCCTGGTGATCGGCAGCTCGAACGGCATTGCGCAGCCGCCAGCGCCGCGGCGCCAACAGAACGACCTGACGGGCGGTGGTGCGGGCCTCGATAAGCCCGCCGAGCTGTTCGTGGAGTCGATCGACGGCGGAATGCGGCCAGTCGGGTGGGGCCTCGCCGCCTGCTGCGACACTGGCAGTCCGCGACACGACACCTTGCAGAGCGCCCAGCACCCCCATGCGCGCCTGACCCAGCACCTTCACCGGGTCGGCCGGAAACAGCACGATGGCGAATACGATGGCCAGGAACCCACCGATCAGCGCGTCGGCGATACGTTCTGAACCAACGTTACTGCGGTACAACGCCAGCACCAGGATCGCGGACACGGCGGTCTGGTTGGCGAACATCATCCCTTGCCCGATGTAGCCGTGACCGATGAACACCGCAACCGACAGGGCAAGCATCGCAGCGACCGCGATGGCGACGGCCCCGGGTCCGAGCAACGACTGCACCAGCGTCCCCACCCCGATTCCCAGGGTCACACCGATCATCATCTGGATGGCGCGTTGGGTGCGCAGCACGTTGCTGATCGACACGGACACCGCGGCGGCGATCGGCGCAAAGAACGGCTGGGGGTGATCGAGCACATCGCGTGCGATATACCAGGCCAGGCCCGAGGCCACCGAAGCCTGCAACAGCGTGAACCACACTCCCCGCAGCCGGTCGAAGCCGGCACGCGCGGCGGCGGATGCCGCCGATGGCAGGGTCAGCAGCGGGGCGCCCACGACCCTAGGCGGGCTGCAACTCGAACAGCGGAATCACCCGGCTGGTCTTGGACTGATATTCGGCGAAGCCCGGCGCCGCAGCCGTGACTTTCGGGAAGATCTCGTCACGCTCCGCCGACGGCAGTTCGCGCGCGGTGACGTCGAACGCCCGAACGCCCGTTGGGGCGCCGACCTCGACGCGCGCTTGCGGGTTGGCCCGCAGGTTGTGCACCCAGGCCGGGCTGACGGGGGCGCCGGCGAACGACCCGATGATGATCAGCTTGCCGTCGATGCGGAAATAGGCCAGCGGCGACACCCGGGGCTGGCCGGACTTGGCGCCCGTCGTGGTCAGCAGCAGCAGGTCGGCGTCGGCGAACTGGCCACCGACCTTCCCGGCGTTGGCGTGGAATTCGTCGACGATGCTCTTGTTGAACGCGTTGATGGTTTGGCTGTCGGGCATCTCACTCATTGGCGCCGCTCCTCCTCATCGCTGCGCTCTGCATCGTCGCCGGCGCATGCTCATGCCTCGTCAACTTTCTCGGGTTTGGCGTCTATTCCGGAGTCCTTGCGCTGTTGGGCGGTGATGGGCGCGGGCGCCTCGGTGAGGGGGTCGACGCCACCGCCGGTCTTGGGGAAGGCGATCACCTCGCGAATGGAGTCCACCCCGGACAGCAGCGCGTTGATCCGGTCCCACCCGAACGCGATTCCGCCGTGCGGGGGTGCGCCAAAGGTGAAAGCCTCCAACAGGAATCCGAACTTCTCTTCGGCCTCGGCTTTGTCCAGGCCCATGATGGCGAACACCCGTTCCTGGATGTCGCGGCGGTGGATACGAATCGAACCGCCGCCGATTTCGTTGCCGTTGCAGACGATGTCGTACGCATCGGCCAGCACGCTGCCGGGATCGGTGTCTGCAGCGCCCAGGACGGCCTCGTACTCGGGCCTGGGTGCGGTGAACGCGTGATGCACCGCGGTCCACGCGCCCGAGCCGACGGCCACGTCACCGGCGGCGGTCGCCTCGGCGGCGGGCTCGAACAACGGCGGGTCCACCACCCAGACGAAGGCCCACACATCGGGATCGATCAGGCCCAGCCGGTCGGCGATCTCACCGCGGGCCGCCCCCAGCAGGGCCCGCGACGACTTCGGCGGGCCCGCCGAGAAGAAGATGCAATCCCCGGGCTCGGCTCCGACGTGCGTGGCCAGGTGAGAACGTTCGGCGTCACTCAGGTTCTTGGCCACCGGACCACTCAGGGTGCCGTCATCGCCGACCAACACGTAGGCCAGCCCCCGGTGTCCCCGCTGCTTGGCCCACTCCTGCCAGCCGTCCAGCGTGCGCCGCGGTTGCGACGCGCCGCCGGGCATCACCACCGCACCGACATACGGCGCCTGGAAGACCCGGAATGTGGTGTCCTTGAAGAACTCTGTGCACTCGACAAGCTCGAGCGCGAACCGCATATCGGGCTTGTCGGTGCCGAAACGTCGCATTGCGTCGGCGTAGCTGATCCGCGGGATGGGCGTCGGAATCTGGTAGCCGATCAACGCCCACAGCGCGGCCAGGATCTCCTCGGAGACCGCGATGACGTCCTCGGCGTCGACGAAGCTCAACTCCATGTCGAGCTGGGTGAATTCGGGTTGGCGGTCGGCGCGGAAATCCTCGTCGCGGTAGCAGCGGGCGATTTGGTAGTAGCGCTCCATCCCGGCCACCATCAGCAACTGCTTGAACAGCTGCGGGCTCTGCGGCAGGGCGTAGAACGACCCGGGGTGCAGCCGGGCGGGCACCAGAAAGTCGCGCGCCCCTTCCGGTGTCGAGCGGGTGATGGTCGGCGTCTCGATCTCGACGAAGTCATGTCGCGCCAGCACCGAACGGGCGGCGGCATTCACCTTGGAGCGCAAGCGAATTGCCGCGGCCGGGCCGTCGCGGCGAAGGTCGAGGTAGCGGTACTTCAGCCGCAGCTCCTCGCCGGCGGGCTCGTCGAGCTGGAACGGCAGTGGCGCGCTCTCCCCGAGCACGGTCAACGAGGCGGCGTTGACCTCGATCTCTCCGGTGGCGATCTCCGGGTTGGCGTTGCCTTCCGGGCGGATCTCGACGACGCCGGAGACCGCGATGCAGAACTCGGCGCGCAGCCGGTGCGCCTGGGCGTCGGGGTCGTGGAACACCACCTGCGCGATGCCCGAGGCGTCGCGCAGGTCGATGAAGATGACGCCACCGTGGTCACGGCGGCGGGCCACCCAGCCGGCCAACGTCACCTGCTGCCCGGCGTCGCTACGTCTCAGCGACCCGGCGGCATGGCTGCGCAGCACAAACACTCCCCCTCACATGGTTGGAATGAATGCCCAGTCTAGAGGAGGTAACTTCGGTCCTATCGCCACACACATCGCCCTCGTCGGTCCCGGCGCCGTCGGCACGACGGTGGCCGCGCTGCTGCACCGGGCGGGGCATTCGATCCTGGTGTGCGGCCACACGCCCCGCGACAGCATCGAATTGCGCCCCGACGATGCAGACCCGATCGTGGTTCCCGGTCCGGTGCACACCGAGCCCGACGAGGTGAGCGCGCCGGTCGACATCGTCATCCTGGCGGTCAAAGCCACCCAGAACGACGACGCGAGCGGTTGGCTGGCCCGGCTGTGCGACGAACACACCATCGTCCTGGTCTTACAGAACGGCGTCGAGCAGGTCGAACAGGTGCGGCCGTACTGCCCGTCGTCGCCGGTGGTCCCCGGGATCGTGTGGTACGGCGCCGAGACCCAGCCTGCCGGGTGGGTGCGGTTGCGCACCGAACCCGCCCTGGTGCTGCCCAGCGGACCCTCGGCGCAGACGATCGCCGAGTTGCTGCGCGGCGCCGGCTGCCGGGTGGACTGCGACCCCGACTTCCTCACGGCGGCCTGGCGCAAGCTACTCACCAATGCGCTCGCCGGGTTCATGGCGCTGTCCGGGCGGCGCTCCGGCATGTTCCGCCGCGACGATGTCGCGGAGCTGTCCCGTCGCTACGTCGCCGAGTGTCTGGAGGTGGCGCGCGCCGAAGGCGCTCGGCTCGGCGACAACGCGGTCGACGAGTTGGTCGGCCTTTTCCGGCAGGCTCCCGAAGACATGGGCACCTCGATACTGGCCGATCGGGAAAACCACCGGCTGCTGGAATGGGACATCCGCAACGGGGTGATCATCCGCAAAGCCCGCGTTCACGGCCTGCCCACCCCGATCAGCGACGTGCTGGTGCCGCTTCTGGCCGCGGCCAGCGACGGCCCCGGCTAGATCTGATTGCCCGGCTCTCCCCCGCAGCCGGGCGGTACCCCCACCCCGCGCCGTTGCGCGGCGCGCATCGTCGTCGGGCTAGATTCAAGCCATGTTCCCCACCGAGCGCGTCGACGTCAGCTTCGTCGACACCGCACCATTCCGGTTCCGCAATGGCGTCGACCTGGCCATCACGCCCGAGCAGCTGTTCGAAGTGCTTGCCGACGCCGAGTCCTGGCCGCGTTGGGCGTCGGTGATCACCAAGGTGACCTGGACCAGTCCCGAGCCTCGCGGCATCGGGACCACCCGCGTCGTCGAGATGCGCGGCGGCATCGTCGGCAACGAAGAGTTCCTCGCGTGGGAACCCTTCACCCACATGGCATTCCGGTTCAACGAGTGCTCGACACAGTCCGTGGCCGCGTTCGCCGAAGATTACCGGGTCGAGGTGATCCCCGGCGGCTGCCGCCTTACCTGGACGATGGCGCAAAAGCCCGCCGGACCGGCGCGGCTGGCGATGCCCGTGGTTGCGCCGCTGCTGAACCTGGCCCTGCGCCGGTTCCTGCGCAACCTGCGCAGCTATACCGACACCCGGTTCGCCGCCGGCCAGCGCAGTTAGGAGCGTGCGATGACCTTCAACGAGGGCATGCAGATCGACACCAGCACCGCGTCGTCGTCCGGCGGCGGCGGGATGCGGATGGCCATCGGGGGCGGCGTCGGCGGGCTGCTGATCCTGGTGGTCGCGATGTTCCTCGGCATCGATCCCGGCGGCGTGGTGAGCCAGCAGCCGATGGACACCCGCGACGACGTAGCGCCCGGTTTCGACCTCAGCCTGTGCAAGACCGGCGCCGACGCCAACAAGTACGTGCAATGTCGCGTAATTGCCACCGGTAACTCCGTGGACGCGGTGTGGCATCAGCTGATGCCCAGTTACACCCGCCCACGCCTGCGGCTGTTCACCGGATCGGTCAACACCGGCTGCGGGCCGGCGACCACCGCGGTCGGGCCGTTCTACTGCCCGGTGGACCAGACCGCCTACTTCGACACCGACTTCTTCCAGGAGCTGGTCGATAAATTCGGTTCCAGCGGGGGGCCGTTCGCGCAGGAGTACGTCGTGGCGCACGAATACGGCCATCACGTGCAACAACTACAAGGCGTGCTCGGGCGCTCCCAGCAAGGCGCCCAGGGCGCGGGAGGCAACGGGGTCCGCACGGAGTTACAGGCGGACTGCTACGCCGGCATCTGGGCGCACTACGCGTCGACCGTCAAGCAGAAGAGCACCGGCGTGCCATATCTGGAGCCGTTGAGCGACAGGGACATTGCCGACGCGCTGTCGGCCGCGGCGTCGGTGGGCGATGACCGCATCCAGAAGGAAGCGACCGGGCGGGTCAACCCCGAGTCCTGGACGCATGGCTCGTCGGCGCAACGGCAGCATTGGTTCACCGTCGGGTACCAGACCGGCGACCCGAACAACTGCGACACGTTCGACGCCACCAACCTCTAAGCACCGGCGCTGAGAGCCAGGATCAGTCGGTTCATCACCTCACCGGCCTCCCTGCGGGCCTGTTGGTGATCTTCCGCGCGTGCCACGTAGAGGGTCGCCTCACGCATGGCCCCCAGAATCGTTAACGCCGTCGCTTCTATCGGCTGAGGCGGGATACGGCCATTTTCGACAGCGTCGGTGAGCAGCGCCCGCACCATTCCGATGTTGTAGCGGTTTCCGATCTCGGTCCACCGCGTCCAGCCCAGCACGGCCGGGGCGTCCACCAGCACGATGCGCTGAACCTCCGGCTCCGAGCAGGCATCCAGCCAAAATCCAGCGCCCAGCCGCATGATCTCCACGGGGTCGGTCTGGTTTGCTGCCGCGATCGCCTCCCCCATCCGCGCGGCCACCTCGCCCTCGACTCGCTCGAACACCGCGGCGAACAACTCGGTCTTGTCAGCGAAGTGGTGATACAGCGCGCCGCGTGTCACGCCAGCCGCCCGCACGATCGTCTCCAGAGCCACCTCGCTGAAACCGTGCCTGGCGAACAGCGGCCGCGCCGCCGCGATCAGCGCCTCCCGCGTTTCCGCGGCGCGCTCAGCTTGGGTGCGGCGAATCCGGTCCATCAGCCCTTGCCTTTCGTACATACGGTATGTATGTTACGTACATACCGTATGTAGGTCGATGTGGATGGTACCTCGAGAGCTTCAATCATCGCCGATAGTCGTCCTGCTGCCGGAGAAGCCGAAGGAAACCAGCGATGCCGACAATCACCCCTGGCGACAGCTTGGCTCGCCCAGCGCCGACGGCCGCTGCGCCGCCTGGCGCTACGCGGCATTCCCCGACTGGGAACTGGCTGTGGTCGTGCGGCGGTCGCGATGAGATGCGGTCGATTGGCCGGGGCTAATCCGCTCGGGCTCGCCGAGCAAGGTCAAAGGAAGGATTGTGATGTCACTACCCCACGTCCACGCCGGGAATCACGAGAGCTCCGCGGTGGCGGCTATCGCGGCAGACAGGAAGGCGCTCTTGACCTTTTGTGCCGACATGCCAGACTCCGTCTGGGTGCAAGGCAGCGGATGCCCGGGCTGGTCGGTGCAAGATGTCGTGTCGCACATGGCATGCAGTTTCTGGTTGGCCGTCGACCCGTCGAGGTTGCCCGATCCGGCCGGCCTGCCCGCCGAACGGGCAGCGGACTTATATGTCGAATCGCGTCGTTCAATGACCCCGAATCAGATTGTGGCCGACTACGAATCGGTCAGCGCGCGCGGGCTTGAGGTGCTGCGTGCACTGGGCGGCCAAGACGTCGATGTGCCGCTCGGGGACGTCGGGACCTTTCCCGCGTCGATGGTGCCAACCGCTTTCGCCTTCGAACACTACGTACACATCCGTTTCGATCTGTTGGCCCCGGCCGGCCCCGTCCCGGCGGAAGCGCCCCCTTCCGACGAGCCGAGGATCGCACCGACGCTCGACTGGATCGAAGCCGCGCTGCCGCAGCAAAATGCTAACGTCCTCGACGGCATGAACAAGGCGGTCGAGATCGACCTCACCGGACCTTGCCGCCGGACGTTGCGGGTCGGCGGCGCCTGCGTCGGCGCCCGCATCACGTGCTACGCCGACGCATTCGTGCGGTGGGTCACGCAACGCGGCGCGTGGGAAGAGCTGGGCGTGCGCACCGAGGGTGACCCGGCCGCCCTTGAGAGCGTGCGCCGGCTGCGAGTGTTCTGACACCTAAGCGCCCGCCAGCAGCTCCTGCAGTTGGGCGCGCCCTTGCTCGTCAAGCGGCAACAGCGGGGGACGCGGATCCCCGGCCGGGAATCCAAGCAGATCCAGACCCGCTTTCACGGTGGTGGCCAGTCCCCCGGCGACGATGAACTGCAGCAAGGGCTTGAGGCCGTCGTAAAGGATCTGCGCCTTCTCGAAATCGTGCGCGCGCACCGCCTCGTACAGGTCGATGCATGGCTGGGGCCGCAAACACGGTGCGGCCGTGCACCATCCGGAGGCGCCGGCCCGCAGCGCGTCGAGCACCAGCGGGTTGCTGCCGTTGTAGAACGGAAGCCGACCGCCGGACAGTTCGTCGATGCGCCGCATCCGGGACAGGTCACCGGTGGATTCCTTGACCATGGTGACGTTGTCGATCGTTTCGAACATGCTGACCAGCAGTTCGGGGCGCATGTCCACGCCGCTGGTGGCCGGGTTGTTGTAGGCCATGATCGGGA
>CAYNLB010000104.1:0-16296 GCA_964397935.1 uncultured Mycobacterium sp. | reverse complement strand
AGTCTGACGACGATGCGGGCCGCTTGCGGCCCGAGGGACTCGGGTACGGTTCGGTCACTCCTGCGAACCGATACGCTGATTGCGTGGCTGTGCTGGATAAAGAGCCGGACAAAGAGGCACGTGCGCCGCGCGCCCGGATGACCGGTAGTGAGCGCCGGCAGCAACTCATCGGCATTGCACGCTCATTGTTTGCCGAACGCGGTTACGAGGGCACCTCGATCGAAGAGATCGCGCTGCGGGCCAACGTCTCCAAGCCGGTGGTCTACGAACATTTCGGCGGTAAAGAGGGTTTGTATGCCGTGGTGGTGGACCGCGAGATGTCGGCGCTGCTCGACGGCATCACCTCGTCGTTGACCAACAACCGGTCGCGGGTGCGGGTGGAGCGGGTCGCGCTGGCGTTGCTCACCTACGTCGAAGAACGCACCGACGGCTTCCGGATCATGATTCGCGATTCTCCGGCGTCGATCAGCTCGGGCACCTATTCCAGCCTGCTCAACGATGCTGTCAGCCAGGTCAGCTCGATCCTGGCCGGTGACTTCGCCCGGCGCGGCCTGGATCCGGAGCTGGCGCCGCTGTACGCCCAGGCATTGGTGGGCTCGGTGTCGATGACGGCGCAGTGGTGGCTCGATACGCGGGAGCCCAAGAAAGAAGTGGTCGCCGCGCACCTGGTCAACCTGATGTGGAATGGCCTGACCCACCTGGAAGCCGACCCCCGGCTGCAAGACGAATAGATAGCGGTCGACCGCGGTCCCGGGGCGGCGCTGGGCCCGATATCGACGAAATTCGGCGCCTCCGGAGGCCCCTAGAATGGCAACATCATGACCGCACCGGGGCCTCTTCGTCCAGAAACCCCGATCGCGGGGCTCGTTGAATGGGCACTCACCGCGCCGACCTTCCAGGAGCTGATCGAAAGCGCGGCGGCGCGGCCGGCCGAGTTGAGCCTGGTGGGTCCGGCCAGCGCACGGCTGTTCGTCGCCAGTGCGCTGGCGCGGCTGGGCCCGTTGCTGGTAGTCACCGCGACGGGCCGCGAAGCCGACGAGCTGACCGCTGAGCTGCGGGGCGTCTTGGGTGACGCGGTGGCGGCCTTCCCGTCCTGGGAGACGCTGCCGCACGAGCGCCTTTCGCCCGGCGTTGACACCGTGGGCGCCCGATTGATGGTGCTGCGGCGGCTGGCCCATCCCGACGACACGCGGCTGGGCCCGCCGTTGCAGGTGGTGGTGACCGCGGTGCGCTCGCTGCTGCAGCCGATGACGCCGCAGCTGGGCCTGGTCGAACCGGTCATGTTGAGCGTCGGCCGGGAGATGGCGTTCGAAGACGTTATCTCCCGGCTGGTCGAGCTGGCCTACACCCGGGTCGACATGGTGGGCCGGCGCGGCGAGTTCGCCGTCCGCGGCGGCATCCTGGACGTCTTCCCGCCGACCGCCGAGCACCCGGTGCGCATCGAGTTCTGGGGCGACGAGGTCAGCGAGATGCGGATGTTCTCGGTCGCCGATCAGCGCTCCATTCCGGAGATCGAGGTCGACACCCTCACCGCGGTCGCCTGCCGGGAACTGCTGCTGACAGACGAGGTCCGGGAGCGGGCCGCCCAGCTGGCCGCCCGGCATCCCGCGGCAAAACCCGCCATCACCGGCAGTGTTGCAGACATGCTCGCCAAACTGGCCGAGGGTATCCCGGTCGACGGCATGGAAGCGCTGCTCCCGGTGCTTCGGCCCGACGAACACGTACTGCTGACCGACCAACTGGCACCGGGGACGCCGGTATTGCTCTGTGACCCGGAAAAAATTCGTAGCCGGGCCGCCGATCTGATCAAGACGGGCCGCGAATTCCTGGAGGCATCGTGGTCGGTCGCGGCCCTGGGCGCGGATGCGCCCGTCGACGTCGAGGAACTGGGCGGATCGGGGTTCGCCGAGCTGGACGAAGTGCAGGCTGCGGCGGACCGGTCCGGTCATCCCTGGTGGACCTTGAGCCAGCTGTCCGACGAGTCGGCGATGGAACTCGAGATCCGGGCGTCGCCGTCGGCTCGTGGGCATCAGAATGACGTCGACGGCATCTTCGCGATGCTGCGCGCGCACGTCACGACCGGCGGCTACGCCGTGGTGGTTGCGCCTGGAACCGGAACCGCACATCGGGTGGTGGAGCGGCTGGCTGACTTCGACGCCCCGGCCGCCATGCTGGAATCGGGTGCTTCGCCCAAACAAGGCGTAGTCGGCGTGCTCAAGGGTCCGCTGCACGACGGCGTCGTCATACCGGGCGCCAACCTGGTGGTGATCACCGAAACGGATCTGACCGGCAGCCGGGTGACGTCGGTCGAGGGCAAGCGGCTGGCGGCCAAGCGCCGCAACACCGTCGACCCGTTGGCGCTGACGGCCGGCGACCTGGTGGTGCACGATCAGCACGGCATCGGGCGGTTCGTCGAGATGGTCGAGCGCACCGTCGGCGGGGCCCGGCGCGAGTATTTGGTGCTGGAGTACGCGTCGAGCAAGCGCGGGGGAGGTTCCGACAAGCTCTACGTCCCGATGGACTCCCTGGATCAGTTGTCGCGGTATGTCGGCGGACAGGCGCCCGCGCTCAGCCGCCTCGGCGGCAGCGACTGGGCCAACACCAAGACCAAGGCGCGCCGCGCGGTGCGCGAGATCGCCGGCGAGCTGGTGTCGCTGTACGCCAAACGGCAGGCCAGCCCCGGACACGTGTTCGGGCCGGACAGCCCGTGGCAGACCGAGATGGAAGACGCGTTCGGTTTCACCGAGACCGTCGACCAGCTCACCGCCATCACCGAGGTCAAGGCCGACATGGAAAAGCCGATCCCGATGGACCGGGTGATCTGCGGCGACGTCGGCTACGGCAAGACCGAGATCGCGGTGCGGGCGGCATTCAAGGCGGTTCAGGACGGCAAGCAGGTTGCGGTGCTGGTGCCGACCACATTGTTGGCGGACCAGCATCTGCAGACCTTCGCCGACCGGATGGCCGGCTTCCCGGTGACGGTCAAGGGGCTGTCGCGGTTCACCGACGCCGCCGAGTCCCGCGCCGTGATCGACGGCCTGGCCGACGGTTCGGTGGACATCGTGATCGGCACGCACCGGCTGCTACAGACCGGTGTGCGCTGGAAGGATCTGGGCCTGGTCGTGGTCGACGAGGAGCAGCGTTTCGGCGTCGAGCACAAGGAACACATCAAATCGCTGCGCACCCATGTCGACGTGCTGACCATGAGCGCCACCCCCATCCCGCGCACCTTGGAGATGAGCCTGGCCGGGATTCGCGAGATGTCGACGATCCTGACCCCACCCGAAGACCGCTACCCCGTGCTGACCTACGTCGGCCCGCACGACGACAAGCAGGTCGCGGCCGCGCTGAGGCGCGAACTGATGCGCGACGGGCAGGCCTTCTATGTGCATAACCGGGTCAGCTCGATCGACCGGACGGCGGCCCGGGTGCGGGAGCTGGTGCCCGAGGCGCGGGTCGTCGTCGCGCACGGGCAGATGCCCGAAGAGCGGCTGGAACGCACGGTGCAGGGCTTCTGGAATCGCGAATACGACATCCTGGTGTGCACCACGATCGTGGAGACCGGGCTGGACATCTCCAACGCCAACACACTGATCGTCGAGCGCGCCGACACCTTCGGGCTCTCGCAGCTGCACCAGCTGCGCGGCCGGGTCGGCCGCAGCCGCGAGCGCGGTTACGCCTACTTCCTGTATCCGCCCAATACGCCGCTGACAGAGACGGCCTATGACCGGTTGGCGACCATCGCGCAGAACAACGAGCTGGGCGCGGGCATGGCGGTCGCGCTGAAAGACCTGGAAATCCGCGGCGCCGGCAACGTGCTGGGTGTCGAACAGTCCGGGCACGTCGCCGGCGTCGGGTTCGACCTGTACGTCCGGTTGGTGGGCGAGGCCGTCGAGGCCTATCGGGCCGCAGCGGACGGCCAGACGGTCACCACCGCCGAGGAGCCCAAGGATGTGCGCATCGACCTGCCGGTGGATGCGCACCTGCCGCCGGACTACATCGCCAGCGACCGGCTTCGGCTCGAGGCGTACCGGCGGCTGGCCGCGGCGGCCTCCGATGGCGACATCGACGCCGTCGTCGAGGAACTCATCGACCGTTACGGCGCACTGCCCGAACCGGCCCTGCGGCTGGTGGCGGTGGCGCGGTTGCGGCTGGTGTGCCGCGCCGCCGGCATCACCGAGGTATCGGCACCGTCGGCGGCGACCGTGCGGTTGTCGCCGATCACGCTGCCGGATTCGGCTCAGGTGCGGCTCAAGCGGATGTATCCGGCCGCGCACTACCGCGCCACGACCTCCACGGTGCAGGTTCCCATCCCGCGGGCCGGCGGCGTCGGCGCGCCGCGGATCCGCGATGTCGAGTTGGTGCAGATGGTGGCGAATCTGGTGACCGCGTTGCAAGGTGAACCACAGAAAGACATTGGTATAACCAGTCCACCTGCAGCGATCTCCAGTGAGGAGCGACGGGCGCGATGATCCGCGTCGGCGACGATGCAGTGGGGGCACCGCCCGCTTGCGGGGGACGAAGCGATGAGGAGGAGCGGCGCTGATGATCGTCGTCTTGTTCGACCCCCGCCGTCCGTCGCTGGTGCCCGTCGAAGCCATCGAATTTCTCAGCGGAGAGGTGCAGTACACCGAAGAGATGCCGGTGGCGGTGCCGTGGTCGCTGCCCGCGGCCCGGCCGGTGCATTCCGGCGACGATGCGCCGGTGCTGCTGTCGTCCGACCCCGACCACCCGGCCGTCATCGCACGATTGGCGGCCGGGGCCCGGCTGATCTCGGCACCGGAAACCCCGCGCGGCGAACGACTCGTCGACGCCGTCGCGATGATGGACAAACTGCGCACCGCCGGGCCGTGGGAAAGCGAGCAAACCCACGATTCGTTGCGCAGATTCTTGCTGGAGGAGACCTACGAGCTGCTGGACGCGGTCCGCAGCGGCAACGTCGACCAGCTGCGCGAAGAACTCGGCGACGTGTTGTTGCAGGTGCTCTTTCACGCCCGCATCGCAGAGGACGCACCGCAATTCCCCTTCACCATCGACGACGTCGCCGTCGCACTACTGCGGAAGCTGGGCAATCGGGTGCCGGGAGTCCTTGCCGGTCAGTCCATTTCGCTCGAAGAGCAGCTGGCCCAGTGGGAGGAGCGCAAGGCGGCCGAAAAGCCGCGTAACTCGGTGATGGACGAAGTACACACCGGTCAACCAGCGTTGGCGCTGGCGCAGAAAGTGATTGCGCGTGCCGATAGGGCCGGGCTGCCTGCCGACCTGATTCCCGCCGAGATCACGTCGATTTCTGTGGCGGCCGATGGGGATGCGGAAAGTGCGCTGCGAACAGCCGTTTTGGAGTTCGTCGAAAGGGTCCGCACGGTGGAGCGGGCGATCGCGGCCGCCCGCCGCGGCGCCGGCGTTCCGGAGGAGTTCGACTTGGCCCCCCTCGGTGAAGTCTCCGAGGAGGAGTGGCGGGAGCACTGGCCATCCGGTGAGTAGGCAAGCCCCGCCGCCGTGACCTCCGACGCCTGGCGAACGGTGTCTGTAGCAGCCATGGACGGAATTATTTCCGGCGGTTGCGGTTTTCGCGACAGCGATCACCGTAATGTTTGCCATTGTGGTCGTTCATCGGTAGGTATTGTCACTAGTGCGATTGCCAAAGTCGTCTTCAGCTAATCGATGAGTAGCTGAAATGGGCACCATTTTCGGGCGCCGGGACCCTGACACGGCCTGGTAAGTCAGGAAACCCATGCGACGATGATTGTGGCGGAAGTTGGCGTAGGGAGTTTGGGGAAATTGGTGTCGCCGAGGCGTTGGTTACGCGCGGCCGCCGTGATTGGCGCGACCGCCATGCTGCTGGCCTCCAGCTGCACTTGGCAGCTCAGCCTGTTCATCCCCGAAGGCGTCCCGCCGCCGGCCGGGGATCCGGTGCCGGCGGTGGACACCCACGCCAGCGGACGACCCGCAAACCAGCTGCGTGAATGGGCAGAACAGCGGTCGGCGGCGCTGGAGATCCCCGTCATCGCGCTGGAGGCCTACGCGTACGCGGCGCGCGTCGCCGAGGTTGAGAACCCGAGGTGTCACATCGCGTGGACCACGCTGGCGGGCATCGGGCAGGTCGAGAGCCACCACGGCACCTACCGCGGCGCGACGCTGGCGGCCAATGGAGACGTGAGTCCCCCCATTCGGGGCGTTCGCCTGGACGGCACCGGCGGCAACCTGCGCATCATCGACAGCGAGGCAATCTCGACGGACGACGGAGTGGCGCGCGCGATGGGACCGATGCAGTTCATTCCGGAGACATGGCGCTTGTACGGCGTCGACGCCCACAACGACGGCCGCGTCAGCCCCGACAACATCGATGATGCGGCGCTTGCGGCGGCCGGTTATCTGTGTTGGCGCGGAAAAGATCTGGCGACGCCGCGCGGCTGGATAACCGCGCTGCGCGCTTACAACAATTCGGTTGTTTACGCGCGGGCGGTCCGGGACTGGGCGACCGCCTATGCGGCGGGTCACCCGCTGTAGCAGGATGTATCGCTGACCCAGGCCGTACGCTAAGGACGGCTGGGGTCACAACGCTGAAGCTTGCCACGGCAAGCCAGGTCGGCGAACGCTACAACGACGTGTACCCACCGGATACGACACAAGGAGAACCCAGTGCCGATTATCGAGCAGGTCGGGGCCCGCGAGATCCTCGATTCCCGCGGCAACCCGACGGTCGAGGTCGAGATAGCTCTGATCGACGGGACGTTTGCCCGCGCAGCCGTGCCGTCCGGTGCGTCGACCGGTGAGCACGAGGCCGTCGAGTTGCGTGACGGCGGTAGGCGTTACGGCGGCAAAGGCGTACACAAGGCGGTCCAAGCGGTTCTCGACGAGATCGGTCCGGCGGTGATCGGACTCAACGCCGACGAGCAGCGGTTGGTGGACCAGGCGCTGGTGGACCTCGACGGCACCCCGGACAAGTCGCGCCTGGGCGCCAACGCGATCATGGGCGTCTCGCTGGCCGTCGCCAAGGCGGCCGCCGACTCCGCCGAACTCCCCCTGTTCCGCTATGTCGGTGGACCCAACGCCCACATCCTGCCGGTGCCGATGATGAACATCCTGAACGGCGGCGCGCACGCCGACACCGCCGTCGACATTCAGGAGTTCATGGTGGCGCCGATCGGCGCTCCCAGCTTCGGTGAGGCGCTGCGCTGGGGCGCCGAGGTGTACCACTCGCTGAAATCGGTGCTGAAAAAGCAGGGGTTGAGCACCGGCCTGGGCGACGAGGGCGGCTTCGCCCCCGACGTGGCCGGTACCACCGCAGCGCTGGACCTGATCAGCTCGGCCGTCGAGTCGGCGGGCTTCAAGCTGGGTACCGATGTGGCATTGGCCCTCGATGCGGCGGCCAACGAGTTCTACTCCGAGGGCACCGGATACACCTTCGAGGGCACGAAGCGAACCGCCGAGCAGATGACTGAGTTCTACGCCGGCCTGCTGGGCTCTTATCCGCTGGTGTCTCTCGAGGATCCGCTGTTCGAAGGCGACTGGGGTGGTTGGTCGGCCCTGACGGCGTCGATCGGCGACCGGGTGCAAATCGTCGGCGACGACATTTTCGTCACCAATCCCGAGCGGCTCGAGGAAGGCATCGAAAAGGGTGTGGCAAATGCGTTGCTGGTCAAGGTGAACCAGATCGGTACGCTCACCGAGACGCTCGATGCCGTCGCGCTCGCTCATCACAGCGGGTACCGCACCATGATCAGCCACCGCAGCGGCGAGACCGAAGACACTACGATCGCTGACCTGGCAGTGGCCGTCGGCAGCGGGCAGATCAAGACCGGTGCACCGGCCCGCACCGAGCGCGTCGCCAAATACAATCAGCTGCTGCGGATCGAGGAGGCGCTCGGCGACGCCGCCCGCTACGCCGGCGACCTGGCGTTTCCGCGATACAGTCCGGAGGCGAAATAGCTTGCCGGCCAAGCCGGATCCGAAACGGCGCTCCCCGGCATCACGACCGGGGAAGGCCGGCGATTCGGGGCGGCGCCGTCGCTCGGCCAAGCCGTCCTCGAAGCCGACCCGAACCGTCACCCACGCCACCACGCGGCCGGTCCTTGAGCATGTCGTCGAACCCATCAAACGACAGGCCGCCGAATCCCTCGAGCAGCGGTCCGACCAGCGGCTGGGTTTCACCGCGCGGCGGGCGGCGGTGCTGGCGGCCGTTGTCTGCGTGCTGACGCTGACCATCGCCGGCCCGGTGCGCACCTACTTTGCGCAGCGCACTGAGATGCAGCAGTTGACTGCGAGCGAAGCCGCGCTGCGCCGTCAGATCGCCGAGCTGGAGCAGAAGAAGGCCAAGCTCGCTGACCCGGCCTACATTGCGGCGCAGGCCCGCGAACGCCTCGGCTTCGTGATGCCCGGCGACATCCCGTTCCAAGTGCAGCTTCCGCATACCGCGGCGACATCCCCGGAGCCGGGATCCCAGACGGCGAAACCGCCCAACAACGACCCGTGGTACACCTCGCTGTGGCATACCATCGCCGACACCCCGCATCTCCCGCCGGCCAACGTGCTTCCGTCGGAAGCTCCGCCCGCCCCGGCGGGCTCGGAACCGCCCGATCGCGTGCCGCCGGCCGCACCGAATTCCGCGCCACCCGGTGGTTGATCCGGCCGATCTGGAGGCCGTCGCGCGTCAGCTCGGGCGTGAGCCGCGCGGCGTGCTGGAGATTTCCTACCGTTGTCCCAACGGTGAGCCAGGCGTGGTGAAGACCGCGCCGAAATTGCCTGACGGCACCCCGTTTCCGACGTTGTATTACCTAACGCATCCGGTGCTGACCGCAGCCGCGAGCAGGCTGGAGACGACGGGATTGATGCGCGAGATGACCGCGCGACTACGTCAGGACCCCGGATTGGCGGCCGCGTACCGGCGGGCGCACGAATCGTATCTAGCCGAACGGGACGCGATCGAGTCGTTGGGAACAACATTCTCCGCCGGAGGCATGCCGGACCGGGTCAAATGCCTGCACGTGCTGATCGCGCACTCGCTGGCGAAGGGACCCGGGTGCAACCCGCTCGGCGATGAGGCGCTGGCGTTGCTGGCCGCCGAGCCCGCGATGGCCCAGGTCCTGGTGGCCGGCCAATGGTGAACAGGGTCGCCGCTATCGACTGCGGCACCAACTCAATCCGGTTGCTCATCGCCGATTTCGGTGATGACCGGTTGCGGGATGTGCATCGCGAGACGCGGATCGTGCGGCTGGGTCAGGGTGTGGATGCGACCGGTGAGTTCGCTGCCGATGCCATTGCCCGTACCCGGGCCGCGCTCGCCGATTACGCGGTTTTGCTGAAAGCGCACGGTGTCGACCGGGTGCGGATGGTGGCCACGTCGGCCGCCCGGGACGTCGCCAATCGGGAGGTATTCTTCGCGATGACGGCCGACGTGCTGGGTGCCGTACTCCCCGGGGCGGGTGCGGAGGTGATCAGCGGTGCCGAAGAGGCCGAGCTGTCCTTCCGTGGTGCTGTCGGCGAATTGGATAGCGCGGCTGGCCCTTTCGTCGTCGTCGACCTGGGCGGCGGTTCTACCGAGATCGTGCTCGGCGGGGAAGCCGTAGCGGCCAGCTACTCGGCGGACATCGGCTGTGTCCGCCTGACCGAACGCTGCTTGCATTCGGACCCGCCGACGCCCGAAGAGGTGTCGACGGCCCGCCAGGTGGTGCGCGAGCGGCTCGAAGTCGCCCTGGGCGTGGTGCCCGTCGAAGGGGCGCGGACCTGGGTCGGGCTGGCCGGAACGATGACCACGCTGTCGGCGCTGGCTCACAACATGACGACGTATGACTCTGCGGCCATTCATCTTTCGCGGGTGGCCGGTAGCGACCTGTTGGCGGTGTGCGAGCGGTTGATCGGCATGACTCGAGCCCGCCGCGCCGCCCTGCCGCCGATGCATGAGGGACGGGCCGACGTGATCGGCGGCGGCGCGATCGTGGTCGAGGAATTGGCGCGTGAGCTGCGTGCCCGCGCCGGCATCGAGGAGCTGACGGTCAGCGAGCATGACATCCTCGACGGCATCGCGTTGTCGATCGCCGGCTGAGTCACTCCAGTCGCACGCGTCTCTGGAAAAGGCGGCACACTTATTGCCCGCCTCAGAGCGACAACTGAGGTGTCACACCCCTATGCGACAGTTCGGCAATGGAGCTGCACGGGATCGAGCTGCGTTACGTGCTCACGATGCACATTGCCCAAAATGGACGGGCGACGGTCGCGCAGATGGTCGATGCGCTGAGCGGACAGGGCTTTCGCCTCCGCGGCAGGGCATCGAAGGCCATCTCGGATGCCCTACGCTGGGAGACCAGCCGCGACCGGGTACGCCGGCTCCGGCGCGGCCTCTACGGACCGGGCCACATCCCGCGCTCCACCGAATACCGAATCCACCAACGGGTGCTCGCACTGCGGGAGGCGGCCACGTTGTCGCTCTGAGGCGGGCAAAAAGTGTGCCGCCATTTTGAGAGGCTGCTGTGGCAGATGTGGTTCACGCCTCGAACCGGTAGCCCATGCCCGATTCCGTCAGCAAATGCTTGGGGTGTGACGGGTCATCTTCAAGCTTGCGCCGCAGCTGCGCCAAATAGACACGTAGGTAATGGGTTTCGGTGGCATAGGCCGGGCCCCACACCTCTTTGAGGAGTTCCTCCCGGCCGACCAGCTTGCCGCGATTGCGGACCAGCATTTCGAGCATGCCCCACTCGGTGGGGGTGAGATGGACTTCGGTTCCGTTTTTGGTGACCTTCTTGGCGGCGAGGTCGACGGTGAAGGAATCCGTTTCGATCACCGGCTGCTCGATTTCCGACGCGGTGGTATTGCGCCGGACCGCCGCGCGCAGCCGGGCCAGGAATTCATCCATTCCAAAGGGTTTCGTGACGTAGTCGTCGGCGCCGGCGTCGAGCGCCTCAACCTTGTCGGACGAATCGGTACGTGCCGACAACACGATCACCGGTGCGGTCAACCAACCCCGGAGGCCGGCGAGCACGTCGATACCGGAAATGTCGGGAAGGCCGAGGTCAAGGACCACCACGTCAGGTCTGTGCTCGGCGGCGGCGCGCAACGCGCCGGCACCGGTCGACGCGGTGATGACCTCGTAGCCGCGCACCGACAGGTTGATGCGCATCGCACGCAGGAGCTGCGGTTCGTCGTCGATCACCAGTACCCGGGTCATGGGGAACCGTCCTGTGGTGCGGCGAGATCCACCATGACGGTGAGTCCGCCGCCGGGGGTGTCGGTGGCCGTGATGGTTCCGCCCATCGCTTCGACGAAGCCGCGCGCCACTGACATACCCAGACCTACCCCGGTGGTGTTGTCGTGATCGCCGAGCCGCTGAAATGCTTCGAAGATCTGGCCCTCGGTCCCGTGCGGAATGCCGGGGCCGTCGTCGATGACATTGATCAGCACGCGATCGCCCACCCGCCGCGCGTTCACCCGCACCACACAATTGGGTGCGTATCGCAGCGCATTGTCGATGAGGTTGGCAAGGACTCTTTCCAACAGCCCGGTGTCGGCCAGCACCACGGCGTCGTCCACGTCGACCTTGACCCGATCGATGGCGGGTCGATAGAAGCCGGTGGCGCCCTTGCCTATACTGACCAGCGCCCGTTGCACCGTTTCCTCCAGATACGCCCGGCGCAGGTCCGGGTGGACCGCGCCGACGGCCAGACGTGAGGAATCGAGCAGGTTTCCGACCAGCGCAGTCAGCTGGTCGATCGACTCTTCGACGGTCGCCAGCAATTCCGCCGTATCCGTAGGGGAGAAGGCCACGTCCGCGGCGCGCAAGCTGGACACCGCGACCTTGGCCGCCGCCAGTGGCGTGCGCAGGTCGTGGCTGACCGCCGAGAGCAGGGACCGCCGTAGCTCGTCGGCGCGCACGATCGCCTCGGTCCGGCTGGCTTCTTCGGCCAGCTCCCGTTGCCTGATCAGACCCGCGGCCTGCTTGGCCACCGCGCTCAGCACTCGGCGGTCACGGGCGGAGAGCTTTCTGCCGGCAAGCAGCATCCAGAACTCATCGTCGCCTACGTCGATCGCGGTACTCGCGGAATCAATGCTCTGGCAAGGGTCTTTGCCCACGTAGGCGACGATGTAGTTATTCTTCCCGCCGGCGCCGTTTTGGTCGCCGGCTTCGCGCAGCATGCTGACCGCGCGTTGTGAGTAGGTCTCCCGCACCCGCTCCAGCAGCGTCTCGAGATCAGCGCCGCGCAGCACCGAGCCTGCGAACAGCGTCAGCAACTCGGCTTCTTGCGAGGCGCGTCGGGCTTCGCGGGTGCGTTTGGTCGCACCGTCGACCAGCACCGCGACTGCCAGAGCCACCAATAGGAGGACCACCTCGGTGACGGCCGCATCGGGTTCGGCGATGGTGAAGGTGTGCCGGGGAGTCGTCAGGAAGTAGTTCAACAACAGACTGGACAACACCGCCGAAACGGCTGCCGGGGCAACGCCGCCCAAAAGTGCCACCACCACGACTCCAACAAAGAAGAGTGCCGTATCTCCGCTGGACCCCAGGTATCGGTCCAACAGCATCACGGCGACGGCGCAAATGAGCGACGGCACAATGAAAGCCGCCAGCCAGGAAGCGACCCGCCGCTCCCGGGTCGAGGGCGACGTCGCCCCAAAGCCGCGCTTGGATTCCTCATGGGTGACGAGGTGCACGTCGATCCTTCCGGACCGCTCGACGATCGTCGGCGCGATGCCCTCCGCGAAGAGGCGCGCCCACCGGGAGCGGCGTGAGGTGCCGATCACCAACTGAGTGGCGTTCATCTCCCGGGCGAAATCCAGTAGGGCCGTGGGCACATCGTCACCCACCACGGTATGCAGAGAGACGTCGAGGCTGTTCGCCAGCTCGCGGATCTTGCTCATCCGGGACTCGGAGAGGCCGGCCGGCCCGACGCCGCGGATGACGTGCACGATTATGAGCTCGGCGCTGGACTTCGACGCGATCCGCGATGCCCTTCGCACCAGCATCTCCGATTCCGCCCCACCGGTAACCGCCACCACGACCCGCTCACGCGCCTCCCAGGTAGCGGTGATCCTGTTTTCGGCCCGGTACTTGGCCAGCGCAGTATCCACCCGGTCAGCCAGCCACAACAGCGCCAATTCCCTGAGCGCAGCGAGATTTCCGTGGCGGAAATAGTTGGACAGCGCGGCATCGACCTGCTCCGGCGCGTAGATGTTGCCGTGAGAAAGCCTGCGGCGCAGAGCCTCTGGAGTGATATCGATGAGCTCGACCTGCGAAGCCTGCCGTAAGATCCAATCGGGTATCGTCTCTGTCTGTTCGATTCCGGTGATCGCGGCGACGACATCTTTGAGGCTGTCCAGGTGCTGGACGTTGACGGTGGAGATCACTGTTATCCCGGCGTCGAGCAGTTCCTCGACATCCTGCCACCGTTTGGCGTTCTTGCTGCCCGGGGTATTGGTGTGCGCGAGCTCGTCGACCAGGACGACTTCGGGATCACGCGCCAGGACCGCCGGCACGTCGAGTTCGGGAAAGCTGCCGCCGCGGTATTCGATGTAGTGCGGTGGAATAGCCTCGATGCCTTTAAGCAGCTCAGCGATTTTCGTCCGTCCGTGCGTCTCGATCACGCCCGCCACTACGTCGGTGCCGCGCTCCACCCGTCGATGCGCCTCGCCGAGCATCGCGTAGGTCTTGCCGACGCCGGGCGCCGCGCCAAGGTAAATGCGCAGTTCGCCGCGTTTGGCGCGGTGGTCCCGGAAGCTCACGTCGCTCACGTCAACCATCATCCCCCTGGGGATCAGCCCTTGACCGGATATGTGTGCTCGAGCTGCAGGTTGAGTTCCAACACATTGACGCACGGTTGGACCGAGGAAACCACGACCGTAGGCATCTGCGCCGGGCTGACGTGCCGGACCCTGGCGACGCGCGTGACCTGCAGTTCGGCATGGACCGGGGATCGAGACCGCTGACGATACCGCGCCCGCGGTCGGCCGGTAGGGCTAGACGTTACCGGCGACAGGATCGTCGAACAGCGGCAGTCGCACCCGAAAAACCGTTCGGCCCTCGGCCGATTCGGCGGTAACCGAGCCCCGATGAGCCTTGACGATCGAGCTGACGATGGCCAGACCCAGCCCGCTGCCTGAACCGTTGGACCTCGACTTGTCGGCCCGTACGAACCGCTCGAACAACCGCGCGAGAAGGTCCGCATCGATGCCCGGGCCGTCGTCGGTGACGGTCAACTCCGCATAGGGCCCCTGGGGGCCGCTGCGGTGGCAGGTGATTCCGGTCGTCACGGTGACTCCGGGCGGTGTGTGTACCTTGGCATTGCTGAGCAGATTGCTGACCAGTTGGTGCAGCCGGGCATGGTCCCCCCGGATCCACACCGGCCCGTCGGGGAGATCTTTGACCCAGTGGTGTGTTGGCGCCGCAACTGACACGTCGTTGACCGCATTGATGACGATTTCGGCCAGATCGACGTCTTCGGTTTGCAGGTCTTGGCCCTCGCCCAGGCGGGACAGCAGGAGCAGCTCGTCGACCAGCAAGGTCATGCGCCGCGCCTCGGACTCTATGCGGGCCAACGCGTACTCGGTGGTCGGCGGCAGTTCCGAGCTGTCCTGGCGGGTCAGCTCGGCGTATCCCTGGATCGCCGCCAGGGGTGTGCGCAGCTCGTGGCTGGCGTCGGTGATGAATTGCCGCATGCGCAGGTCGGATTCGACTCGATACGCCAGCGCGCTATCCACGTTGTCCAGCAACCGGTTCAGCGTGTGGCCGACGATCCCGACTTCATTGTCCGGGTCGGTATCCTGCTGCCGCACCCGGGCGCTGATCCGATGATCGTCGCCAGTGAGTGGCATCGCGGCGACTTCCGCGGCGGTTGCCGCGAGCCGGCGCAACGGGCGAAGGGTATAACCGACGACCCAGACGGTGAGCCCGGCGGTGACCACCAGAGCTACCGCGATCAGCACCGCGATGGTGACCTGTTTGCGGGCGATGATCCGGTCGGCGAGGTTCAGCGACACCCCTGCGACCAGCACGTGGGATCCGTCGACGCGGCTTTTGACCCGGTAAGAACCCAGGCTGCCCAGGTCTTCGGTCCGTGGCTTGGCGTCAGTCCACGTCTGCTCTTCGATGGCGCGCACCACGTCCGCCGGTGCGGGGTGCGCTTCGGCTTCGGAGAAGACCGCTGAGCCGATGACGGCACCATCATGCAGCACGACGATCAAGTTTCCCGGCGTCTGGTCCGTGAACTGCAGCATCGCCTGTGCTACCGGCGGAGTGTCGGCATCGGTCGAACCATGTGCGGCGTCGCCGTATCTGGTGTACGAATTGCCCAGGGCGTCCAGGGATTCGGCGACATCGGCATCGCTCATCGCGGTGACATAGCCGCGCAGGCTCAGCACGGAGACGATGCCGACCGTCATCAGGACCACGCTGACGACGGCCAATACGCCCAACAGCAACTGGCGGCGCAACGAGCGTGGAAGCCACCGTGGAACGTCCCTGGATGACGAGTCGCGATCGCCGGTCATTCCGGCGGCCGCAGCATGTATCCGACACCGCGGACGGTATGGATCATCGGTTCTCTGCCGGAGTCGATCTTCTTCCGCAAATAGGAGATGTATAGATCCACGATGCTGGTGCGCCCGGCGAAGTCGTAATTCCAGACGCGGTCGAGTATCTCGGTGCGGCTCAGCGCGCGTCGCGGATTGCGCATGAGGAACCGCAGTAGTTCGAACTCGGTGGAGGACAGCGATACCTGCGTGCCGCCCCGGGTGACTTCGCGGCTGGCGCTGTCGACTCGTAGGTCGCCGACTTTGAGGGTTTCGGTCGCCGGCGGCGTCTGCTGACCGGAGCGGCGCAACAATCCGCGCAGCCGCGCGACCAGTTCCTCGAGGCTGAACGGTTTGGTCATGTAGTCGTCGGCGCCGGCGGTGAGGCCGGTCACCCGGTCCATGACCGAATCGCGCGCGGTGAGGAACAGTGTGGGGGTGTAGGCATCCGATTCGCGGACCCGCTCCAGAATTCGCAGCCCGTCCACGTCGGGAAGCATGATGTCGAGAACGAGCACGTCGGGGCGGGCCTTGTCGAATTTGGCCATGGCCTCGCGCCCGTTGTGGGCGATGTCGACCACCCAGCCTTCATAGTGCAGCGCCATCTTGACCAGGTTGGTCAGCGCGGGCTCGTCATCGACCAGCAAAACGCGGATCGGTGATCCGTCGGCACGGTAGATCCTGGGCAGCTGGCCAAGAATCGCCTGGCGTGGGCGCTGACTGCCTGCGTTCCCCGACATCACGGTCATGCTCGTACATTCTTGCAAGGAACACACGTAATTGTCGTCAAGCTCATAGAAA
>CAYNLB010000103.1:3263-16461 GCA_964397935.1 uncultured Mycobacterium sp. | reverse complement strand
CCCGAACCAATGACGATGACGTCATGCAGCGTGTCGGCGGTCATAGAAACCTTTCAGCCAGGGCCTGCATCAGCACAGGGGCCAGACTACTGCCATTCGATCGCCCCGCCGTGTCGGCACCCAGCGCCCGGGCGGGACCGTCGACCGCTCGGTACACAAGCTCTCGGGTCGCCGTTATCGAAATATACTCTTGCACAACGTATTCCAAATACACCCATGCACGTTAAGGTTACTAGACAACCCAGGATTACCAATCTCGTGAAATCACCAAAAGCCGGAATTGCTCTGGCCTGCAACGTGATCAGCACCGTCCAAACGTGAACCAGCGCACACAACCAATGGTTGTGTCCTCACAACATTGTTGCCTCTACTAACCTTATGGCAGGAGATGCACTATGAAGCCATGGCCCGTGGGCGCAACGGAGCGCCCGCGGGAACCTCCTACTGACAACATCATCGTTGATGTAGCGGCCCAGCAGCCCAGCCTTGCGGCCGCGTGCCGGCCGATCTGAACCGCCGCGAGGACATTACCGGCGAAGCGGTCCGGGACCGGCACCCAGCAACGTTCGCGAAGGAGAGCACCACATGACCACAGCACGTCCCGCCAAGACTCGCGACGAGGGCCAGTGGGCGCTGGGAAGCCGCGAACCGCTCAACGACACCGAGCAGACCAAGCATGACGACGGGCCGCTGAACGTGCGCGACCGAATCATCAACAAATACGCCAAAGAGGGCTTCGAGAGCATCGAGAAGACCGATCTGCGACTGCGCTTCAAATGGATGGGCTTGTACACCCAGCGCGAGCAGGGTTACGACGGCAGCTGGACCGGTGACGAGAACATCGACAAGCTCGAAGCCAAGTACTTCATGATGCGCGTGCGTTCCGACGGCAAGCCGATGTCGGCCCAGACGATGCGTGTCCTGGGGCAGGTGTCGACCGAGTTCGCCCGTGACACCGCCGACATCGGCGACCGGGAGAACGTGCAGTTCCACTGGCTCAAGATCGAGGACGTTCCCGAGGTCTGGCGCCGGCTGGAATCCGTCGGCCTTTCCAGCATCGAGGCCTGCGGTGACTGCCCCCGCGGCATTCACGGCAGCCCGCTGGCCGGCGACTCGCTCGACGAGGTGCTCGACGCTTCGCCGGCGATCGACGAGATCATCAAGCGCTTCCTGGGCAACCCCGACTACGCCAACCTCCCCCGCAAGTACAAGACCGCGATCTCGGGCCTGCAGGACGTCTCCCACGAGACCCACGACGTCGCGTTCGTCGGCGTCAACCACCCCGAGCACGGCCCCGGCATGGACCTGTGGATCGGCGGCGGCCTGTCGACCAACCCGATGATGGCCCAGCGGGTCGGCGTGTGGATTCCGCTCGAGGAGGTTCCCGACGTCTGGGAAGCCGTCACCGGAGTGTTCCGCGACTACGGCTACCGGCGGCTGCGCGCCAAGGCCCGGATCAAGTTCCTGGTCAAGGACTGGGGCGTCGAGAAATTCCGCGAGGTCATGGAGACCGAATACCTCAACCGCAAGATGATCGACGGCCCGGCCCCCGAGCCGGCCAAGCACCCGATCGACCACGTCGGCGTGCAGAAGATCAAGAACGGGCTCAACGCCGTCGGCGTCGCCGCCATTACCGGGCGCGTCTCGGGCACCCAGCTTCAGGCGGTGGCCGACCTGATGGAGAAGGTCGGCTCCGACCGGGCCCGGTTCAGCCCCTTCCAGAAACTGATCATCCTCGACGTGCCCGACGACAAGGTCGACGAGTTGGTTGCCGGCCTCGACGAGCTTGGCCTGCCGTCGAAACCGTCGATTTGGCGCAAGAACATGATGGCCTGCACCGGCATCGAGTTCTGCAAGCTCTCCTTCGCCGAAACCCGCGTCCGCGCACAGACTTTGGTCCCCGAGCTGGAAGAGCGCCTGGCCGACGTCAACTCGCAAATCGACGTGCCGATCAGCGTCCACGTCAACGGATGCCCGAACTCGTGCGCGCGAATCCAGGTCGCCGACATCGGATTCAAGGGCCAGTGGATCGACGACGGCGAGGGCCATTCGGTCGAAGGCTTCCAGGTTCACCTCGGTGGCGGCCTGGGTGAGGAAAGCGGATTCGGCCGAAAGCTGCGCAAGCACAAGGTCACCACCAACGAACTCGGCGACTACATCGACCGGGTGACTCGCAAGTTCCTCGAGCAGCGGCAGAACGGCGAGCGTTTCGCGAACTGGGCGTTGCGGGCCGAAGAGGACGATCTGCGATAAGCCTCGCCCGACACCACCAACGAAGCGCTGACGTTACGACTGGGGACGACGAGATGACCGAAGCGGTGACCGACTTCACCGAGGAATACCTGCGTGAGCTGGCCGAGCGGGGCAATGCCGAGATGGAGGGCGCCGAAGCGACCGACATTCTGCGCTGGACCGACGAGCACTTCGGTGGCCCCGCCGGACCGCGTGACTGGGCCACCTGCAAGTACGTGGTGGCCTGCAACATGCAAGACGCGTTGCTTGTCGCTCTGGCGGCGGACGCGCGGCCGGGCGTGCCCATACTCTTCCTCGACACCGGCTACCACTTCGCCGAAACCCTCGGAACACGCGACGCCGTCGAGTCCGTCTACGACATCCACCTGCTCAACATCACCCCCGAGCACACGGTGGAAGAGCAAGACGAGATGCGGGGCAAGGACCTGTTCGCCCGCGAACCCAACGAATGCTGTCGGCTGCGCAAGGTCGTCCCCCTGCGCAAAGCGCTGAGCGGGTACGCGGCCTGGGTGACCGGGCTGCGCCGCGTGGAGGCGCCCACCCGCGCCAACGCCCCGGTGATCAGCTACGACGAGTCGTTCGGGCTGGTGAAGGTCAACCCGATAGTGGCGTGGACCGACCAGGACGTGCACGACTACATCGAAAAGAACGGCGTGCTGGTCAACCCGCTCGTCGACGAGGGTTACCCCTCGATTGGCTGCGCCCCGTGCACGGTCAAGCCGGCCGAGGGCGAAGACCCGCGCAGCGGACGCTGGCAGGGCCGCAACAAGACCGAATGCGGGTTGCACGCGCCATGAGCACCCTGGTACTCACCGCGCACGGCAGCCGAGATCCACGGTCGGGCGCCAACGCCCGCGCCGTGGCCGAGCGGCTCAGGTGCATGCGCCCGGAGCTCGACGTGCGACTGGCGTTCCTGGAGCTCGACGAGCCCAACTTCGTCGACGTGCTCGCCGGATTGCCGGACAGCCGCCGCGCGGTGGTCACTCCCCTGCTGCTGGCCAGCGCCTATCACGCACGCCTGGACATCCCCAAACAGATCGTGCACGCCGGCGCGCACGGCGTGCGGCAGGCCGACGTGCTCGGCGAAGACGAACGGCTGCTGTCGGTGCTGCGCGAACGCCTCGCCGACCTCCAAATCTCCCCGCTCGATGACGAGGTCGGGGTGATGGTGGTCGCGATCGGCTCGTCGAACACCGCCGCGAACGCCCGCACCGCGAAAGTGGCAATCCGGCTGGCCGAGGGGACGAGCTGGGCCGGGGCCACGACGGCCTTCGCCACCCGCCCCGAACGGTCGGTGGCCCGCGCCGCCGGACAATTGCGCCGCCAAGGCGCCCGCCGGCTCGTCATCGCGCCGTGGTTCTTGGCGCCGGGACGCATCACCGACGGCGTCGCGACCTTCGCGCGGAACAATGACATTCCGATGGCGTCGCCGCTGGGCGCCCACCGGCTGGTGGCCGAAACCGTGCTGGACCGCTACGACCAAGCGCTGGTCGAACACGCCGCGGCCTAAAGCCGTTGACGGCGTCGCTATTTGACCGCTGCTGCGCGACTGATGATGTGGCTCAACAAATCCCGTACCGCTCCCGCCGGTGGAGTGCGCCCCCCGACCCAGATAGCCCGAAACTTTCGCCTTAAGTCCAACTCCGGGATGGTGATCGCCTGCAGCCGGCCGACGGCGAGGTCGTCGGCCACCGCCAGTCGGCTCATGGCCGCCGGTCCCGCGCCGGCAAGGACGGCCGCGCGCATCGCCGCCGCCGACGTCAATTCCAATACGGGCGGTGCTTGCTGCATGTCTTCCCCCAATACCTGGCGCAGCGCCTCGGTCAGCGAATCGCGGATGCCCGAATGGGGTTCGCGGGCAACCAGAGGAGTTTGCGCGAGTTCACGAGCGGTCACCTCCCGTGACTTTCGCGCCCACTTGTGGTTTGGCGGCACCACGATCACCAATTCGTCCTGCCCGACCACACAGCTACCCAATCCCTTGGGCGTACCGGGGTTTTCCACGAACCCCAGATCGACGGTGCCGTCGCGGACCGATGCGATGGCATGCTCACTGTTAGTGGCGGTCAGGATCACCTGGGGGGCGCCGCCGCCCCGCCGCGTGGCCTCGGCCTGCAGGGAAAGCAGCCAGTGCGGCATGAGCTGTTCGGAAATCGTCTGGCTGGCCGCCACCTTGATCCGCTCACGGCCTTCCTTGCGCAGCGCGCCCATCCCGGCATCGATCTCGCCGGCCACGTCCAGCAACCGGGCCGCCCAATCCGCGACGATCAGGCCCGCGGGTGTGAGTTGCGAGCCGCGCGTCGTCCGGACGGCCAGCGTGACCCCGACCTGGGCCTCCATCGACGCGAGCCGCCGTGAGATGGCTTGCTGCGTCAATCCGAGTTCGCGGGCGGCGCGGCCCAGACTTCCCGTCTCCGCGATCGCCAAAAAAACTTCGAACGAGGCGAGTTCGGGCATCCGGGGGCTGAGCGGCATGGTTGATCACATCACAATCAAGTCGTGTGACACAACGATAGCTTGTGACACCACAACACCAAAACCCCTACTCAGGACGTGCGGGGACGACAACCATAGGAGTCATGACCCGTCCAGCCAACGAGGTACAGACACCCACAGAGGGAGGCCATGTGCGTCAATACCACGTTGCGATCGTGGGTTCCGGTCCGTCGGGCTTCTTCGCGGCCGCGTCACTGCTGAAAGCCGCTGATAGCGCCGACCAGATGGACGTCGCGGTCGACATGCTCGAGATGCTGCCGACGCCATGGGGGCTGGTGCGATCCGGCGTTGCGCCCGACCACCCCAAGATCAAGTCCGTCAGCGCGCAGTTCGAGAAGACCGCCGCGGATCCCCGTTTCCGCTTCTTCGGCAATATCAAGGTCGGTGAACAAGTTTCAGCCGCCGAACTCGCCGAGCGCTACGACGCGGTGCTCTACGCCGTCGGCGCCCAATCCGACCGTGCCCTCAACATTCCCGGCGAAGAACTGCCCGGCAGTGTCGCCGCGGTCGATTTCGTCGGCTGGTACAACGCGCATCCGCACTTCGAGCAGATGGCCCCTGACCTGTCGTGTGCCCGCGCCGTCGTGGTGGGCAACGGCAACGTGGCCGTCGACGTCGCCCGCATGCTGGTGACCGACCCTGATGTGCTCGCGCTCACCGACGTCGCCGATCACGCGCTGGAAACCCTGCGGCCCCGCGGGGTCCAGGAAGTGATGCTCGTCGGTCGCCGCGGCCCCCTGGAAGCCGCCTTCACGACGGTGGAGTTGCGCGAGCTCGGCGAGCTCGAGGGCGTCGACGTGGTGGTCGATCCGGCCGACCTGGAAAACATCACCGACGAGGACGCGGCCGCCGCGGGCAAGATCACCAAGAACAACATCAAGATTCTCCGCGAATACGCCGGCCGCAGCCCCCGGCCCGGAAATCGTCGAATCGTGTTGCGGTTCTTCACCTCTCCGATCGAGATCAAGAGCAACAAAGACGGGGACCAGGTCGAAAGCATCGTGCTGGGCCGCAACGAGCTGGTCACCGACGCCAGCGGCCGGATGGTGGCCAAAGACACCGGAGCCCGCGAGGAACTGCCCGTCCAGCTGGTGGTGCGCTCGGTCGGCTACCGCGGGGTGCCCACCCCGGGACTGCCGTTCGACGACAAGCCCGGGACCATCCCGCACTCCGAGGGCCGGATCGAGGGCCGTCACAACGAATACGTGGCCGGCTGGATCAAACGCGGCCCCTCCGGCGTCATCGGCACCAACAAGAAATGTTCCCAGGAAAGCGTCGACACCCTGCTCGACGACCTGGCCGCGGTGCCGGACTCCGAGTTCGAACGCGCGGGTTCTTTTCAGGACTACGGCGCCGAACTCGCCGAGTGGCTGGCCTCGCGCCAGCCCCACCTGGTCACCGCCGCGCACTGGCAGGCCATCGACCGCTTCGAACGGGAAGCCGGTGAGCCGCACGGGCGCCCCCGCGCCAAAGTGGCCAGCCTGACCGAGCTACTGCGGATCGCCCACGGCTGACCCGCGACAGCCGGCAAGCCAAGAAAGGAAGAAACACTCGTGACCTACGTGATCGCCGAACCCTGCGTCGACATCAAAGACAAGGCCTGCATCGAGGAATGCCCCGTGGACTGCATCTACGAGGGCGCACGGATGCTCTACATCCACCCCGACGAGTGCGTCGACTGCGGTGCCTGTGAGCCGGTGTGCCCGGTCGAGTCCATCTACTACGAAGACGACCTGCCCGCCGAATACAGCGAGTACACCCAGATCAACGCCGACTTTTTCGCCGAGCTCGGGTCACCCGGTGGCGCGTCGAAGGTCGGGCTGACCGAAAACGACCCCGCCGCGGTCAAGAGCCTGGAGAGCAGGGCCGAGGCGACGTAGGAACGGGCGACTGCACCGGCCTCTGACAGCGTCGTCAGAGGCCGGTGCAGTCGTCGGTTGTGCAATCCTCGTTGTTCATCCGGCGTTTACCCGCTGCTAGTTGCTGTGCCGTACGGTGCTGGCGCTTAGGCCAGCGAAAACAGCACAGAGACGGGCATTTCGTGACAAGCGGACTCCAGGATCGGACAACGCCGGCGCCAGAACCCGGGCGATTTCTCGGGCCGGATCGACAGTGGCATCTCTCGTTCGGTGTGCTGCTGGCGGGGTCGTTCGCGTTGTTCTCGGTGTGGGCATTCGACTACGTGGGGTCCACCGGGAACAAGGTCATCTTGGTGCTGGCCACCATCGTCGGCATGTTCATGGCCTTCAACGTCGGGGGCAATGACGTTGCCAACTCCTTCGGCACCAGCGTCGGCGCCGGCACCCTGACCATGAAACAGGCGCTGCTGGTCGCGGCCATCTTCGAGGTCAGCGGCGCGGTGATCGCCGGCGGCGACGTCACCGAGACCATCCGCAGCGGCATCGTCGACCTTTCCAAAGTAGCGGTCAATCCCACCGACTTCATGAACATCATGATGTCGGCGTTGTTGTCCGCGGCGCTGTGGCTGCTGTTCGCCAACCGGATGGGATACCCGGTGTCGACCACGCACTCGATCATCGGCGGCATCGTCGGCGCCGCGATCACGGTGGGCATCGTCGGCGGACAGGGCAGCGCCGCCCTGGGGATGGTGCAGTGGGCCCAAATCGGCCAGATCGCGATCTCGTGGGTGCTCTCGCCGGTGTTGGGCGGCGCGGTCTCATACCTGCTCTACGGCACGATCAAACGCCGCATCCTGCTGTACAACGAACGCGCCGAAGAGCAGTTGAAGGAAATCAAAAAAGAGCGCATCGCGCACCGCGAGCGCCACAAGGAGGCGTTCGAACGCCTCAGCGAGATCCAGCAGATCGCCTACACCGGCGCCCTGGCGCGCGACGCTGTCTCAGCCAACCGCAAGGACTTCGATCCCGACGAGCTGGAATCCGAGTATTACCGCGAACTGCACGAAATCGACACCAGGACATCGTTGGTCGATGCGTTCCGGGCCCTGCAGAACTGGGTACCGGTGGTCGCCGCCGGCGGATCGATGATCATTGCCGCGATGCTGTTGTTCAAGGGCTTCAAGCACATGAATTTGGGTCTGACCACCATGAATAACTACTTCATCATGGGGATGGTCGGCGCCACGGTGTGGATGGCCACCTTCATCCTCGCCAAGACGCTTCGGGGCGAATCGCTGGAGCGGTCGACCTTTTTGATGTTCAGCTGGATGCAGGTGTTCACCGCCTCCGGGTTCGCGTTCAGCCACGGCAGCAACGACATCGCCAACGCCATCGGCCCGTTCGCGGCGGTTCTGGATGTCCTGCGCACCAACAGCATCGAAGGCAGCGCGGCGGTACCCGCCGCGGCCATGCTCACGTTCGGCGCCGCCTTGATCGCGGGGCTGTGGTTCATCGGACGCAGGGTGATTGCGACCGTGGGGCACAACCTCACCGAGATGCACCCGGCCTCGGGGTTCGCCGCCGAGTTGTCGGCGGCCAGTGTGGTCATGGGCGCCACGGTCTTGGGCCTTCCCGTTTCCAGCACGCACATTCTCATCGGCGCCGTCCTCGGCGTCGGCATGGTGAACCGGTCGACCAACTGGGGCCTGATGAAGCCGATCGCGCTGGCATGGGTCATCACCCTGCCCTCCGCGGCGATCCTGGGCTCAGCCGGTCTGTTGGTGCTGCGCGGCGTCTTCTGACCGAACGGTCCTGTCCGGCTGAACCAAGCCATCGGGCCAACCGCGACCCGACGAGATGCTCGCCATCGCAGGTCGCCACTCCTCGAGGCGTGGGTGGCGGGGCAGCAAACTCCGTTGCACACGGCACCTCACGCGGCAAGACGGCCTAAGCATCTGCCGGAATCACGCTGCAGCGGAAAAGCATCCGGCGCTCAGAAACGCGTCGCGCCGTTTCCGCCCCTTGCGTGTTCGGACGACGTCAAATGAGATCGGCGGTTTTCAGCCGTCAACAGTCGAGGTATTCACATGAACCCGACACAAGCCATAAGGAGACACCGATGTCCTTTGTGACCACATATCCCGAAGCGTTGACCTACGCGGCCGGCAAGCTGCAGACTCTGGGCTCTGCACTGACAGCCGAAAGCGCGGCCGCGGCAGCCCCGACCACCGGCCTGGCACCGGCCGCCGCTGACGAAGTATCCGCGCTGCAAGCGGCGATTTTCTCGGCATACGGCAGCCTGTACCAGTCGGTCAGCGCCCAGGCCGCGGCCGCCCACGAGCAATTTGTCAGCACCCTGGGCACCAGTGCCGGCTCGTATGCGACCACCGAGGCCATCAACTCCGCCGGAGCCGCTTTGCCCCTGGCGGGAGGCTCGGGGGTGGCCAATGCGGCGACCCCGGCAGCCCTGCCCGACGTGCTGTCGGGCGGCTTCGCCAACATCGTCAACATCGGGGCCGGGAACTGGTCCTCCGCCGCATCGGACCTGCTCGGGATGGCCGGCGGCCACCTCCTTCCTCCCGAAGCAGGTGGCCTCGGCACCGAGACCGGTGCGGCGGCGGGCCTGGCAGCCGGCCCGGCCGCGGCCTTGGCCGGCGCGCCGGGGCCCGCGGGTCTGGACGCGAACCCGATATCGGCGGGTCTCGGGCAGGCCACCTCCGTCGGTCGCATGTCGGTGCCGCCCAGCTGGGCCGCGGGGCCGGGCGCCCCGGCGACAACCTCAACCGGTCCGACGCTGGCCGGCTGGACCGCCGCGGCACCGGAAAACCCGTCGGTGACGACGGTGCCGGCCGGGATGCCGGCGATGGCCACGGCCGGCAAAACCGGCGGCCTGGGTGCGCCGCGCTACGGCGCCAAGCCCCGCGTCATGGGACGCCCCCCCGGCGCCTAGCGGCCACAAAACCTCTGAACAGATAGCCAAGTCTCAGCAAAGGAGCACAGACAACATGGATTTCGCGGCCCTACCCCCGGAAATCAACTCCGCACGCATGTACGCCGGTGCCGGTGCCGCACCGATGATGGCCGCCGCGGCGGCGTGGAACAGCCTGGCCGCCGAGTTGAGCATCACCGCGGCCGGCTACGAGTCGGTGATCGCAGAGCTGACCGGCGAGCAATGGATGGGTCCGGCATCGGCATCGGCGGCCGCGGCGGTCCAGCCCTATGTGGCCTGGCTCAACACCACCGCCGCGCAGGCTCAGCACGCGGCCGCCCAGGCCGCGGCGTCGGCGGCTGCGTTCGAAATGGCGTTCGCGATGACGGTTCCCCCGCCGGAGATCACGGCCAACAGGGCTCAGCTGGCGGCGCTGGTCGCGACGAACTTCATGGGCATCAACACGCCGGCGATCATGGCCACCGAGGCCCAATACGCCGAGATGTGGGCCCAGGACGCCGCCGCCATGTACGGCTACGCCGCCTCGTCGGCGACTGCCGCAACGTTGACCCCGATGTCCCCGCCTGCGCCGATAGCCAACCCGGCCGGCATAGCGCGTCAAGCCGCCGCGGTCACCCAAGCCGGTGCCGCAACCGGCACACAGGCCGGGCTCACGCAGCTGATCTCAGCCGGTCCCGGCACGGTCGCGGGATTCGCCACCCCATTCGCCGCGACGCCGGCGAGCAGTATCTTCGACGTCCCATTCGTGGCAAACGCCATCAATGGCGCCGTGAACACCGCGGCCTGGTTTTCCATGAACACCATCCCGACCGCGGTATCGCTGAACCACACCCTCGCCAACGCCGGCCCTGCGGCTGGCGCCGGAGCCGCCGGGGCCGCGGTTCCCGGCGGGCTGGGAGGAGCCACCCTGGCCGGAGAGGCCGGCATGGCCGGCGGGGCCAGGGCGCCCATGCTGGTGGGCATGGGCCGGGCATCCGCGGTGGGCGGATTGTCGGTACCGGCCAGCTGGTCGTCGGCCGCTCCGGCGATGGACTCCGGCGCGTCGGCGTTGGAGGGTTCGGGCTGGGCCGTCGCGCCGGAGGAAGCGGCACCGGTGACCGCCGTGCCGGCCGGGATGCCGGCGATGGCCGCGGCCGGCAAGGGTCTCGGCTTCAGTGGGCCGCGGTACGGGTTCAAGCCCACGGTGATGCCGAAGACGGTGTTCGCATAAGGCGTGAAGAGTCGCGCACTCCTCGATGACCGCTGGATCGCGGATAACTTCGACGCCGCAATAGGCCGGGCACGACGGTATCCCCGGGATCCGCACCGTCGCTTACGGCCACCCGTGAGTTGGCAATGAGTTCTCGGCTCCCCAAGTGCTGCCGGCGCGATGGCATCCAACGGTGGGTCTCGCATTTTGGGCTTGACCAATTCGGCATAGCGGCAGCAGCGTTCGCGAAACCGATCAGCTCTCGCAGGGACAAGGTGTTGCGCCGCGGACGACTCCACGAGTCCAGATACGCCTCGCCAACTGAGACCGGGAGTGCACCGCAGTCGGCGGTCTGACAGGTTCTGGGCGGCAAGCAGGTGCGACATGAACCTTGCTCGCCTCGTAAGGTGACCCGCATGCGGGAGACTCGAATCATCCACATCATCCGGCAGATAGGGTCGTTGGCAGTAACGGCAGTGACTGCCGCGGCCACCCTCAACGCATATCGACCCTTGGCGCGCAGTGGGTATCCGTCGATGTTCTCCTGGATGTTCGGCCTGGTTGTCACCGAGTTGCCGCTGCAAACGCTGGCGAGCCAGCTCGGCGGGCTGGCGCTGACGGCCCGCCGACTAGACCGGCCAGTGCGGACGCTCGCGTGGCTGGTGGCCGGGGTCTCGGCGCTGGGCTTGTTGAACTTCAATCGCGCCGGTCATACAGCCAACGTGCCCCTGACAGCGGCGTTGGACGCTGGTCTGGGAACCTCTCGCCGCACCGACTCAGCTGGTCTGTGGTGCCGGCCGACCGGCAGTGGCACCGCCAAGACGCCGGGACTGCTGCGGATGCTGCGGATCTACCGTGACTACGCTCACGACTCGAATATCAGCTACGGCGAATACGGCAGCGCCAACCACCTCGACATCTGGCGAAGGCCCGATCTCGACCCGGCCGCGAAGGCGCCGGTGCTTTTCCAGATCCCCGGCGGCGCCTGGACGACGGGCAACAAACGCGGACAGGCCCATCCGCTGATGAGCCACCTGGCGGAGTTGGGCTGGATCTGCGTGGCGATCAACTACCGGCACAGCCCGCGCAACACCTGGCCCGCCCACATCGTCGATGTCAAGCGCGCCCTCGCGTGGGTCAAGGCGCACATCGCCGAGTACGGTGGCGACCCCGATTTCGTTGCCATTACCGGCGGCTCGGCCGGCGGCCATCTGTCGTCGCTGGCCGCGCTCACGCCCAATGACCCGCGGTTCCAGCCCGGATTCGAAGATGCCGACACGCGGGTGCAGGCGGCAGTGCCGTTCTACGGCGTCTATGACTTCACCCGTTTCGAGGACGCGATGCATCCGATGATGCCGGCACTTCTCGTGAAATCGGTCGTCAAACAACGGCCGTCGACGAACCTGCAGACCTATGTCGAAGCGTCACCGGTCAACCATGTCTGCGCCGACGCTCCCCCCTTCTTCGTATTGCACGGCCGCAACGACTCGCTGGTTCCCGTCGAGCAGGCACGTGGCTTCGTCACGCGGCTGCGAGAAGCCAGCACACAGCCCGTCGTGTACGCGGAATTGCCGTTCACCCAGCACGCTTTCGACATCTTCGGCTCGGCCCGCGCAGCGCACACGGCGGTCGCCGTCGAGCAATTCCTGGCCGAGGTTTACACAACACAGCGCCAGGCAGAGGTGGCCTGAGCGCGCCTGACCGGGAACCGGGCCAGGACAAGGGCTGTACGCCGGCGGCGCGATACCCAAAGTACGGCTCCACCGGAAAGCGCAGTGTCGTGGTGGGCCCGATGAGGATTACTGCACCGTCACGTTCGCCGTGTACTTGCACGCCGGCTCGGTGTTGTTGCCCACGAAGCTGGTGTAGGACGTGGTGATCGTCGTGCTCCCGGGTTTCAGCGCCGTGAACTTCCACATCTCGGTGCCGGGCGCTCCCAGCGCATCAGAGGTCGGCTGGACGAACTCGTGACTGGTCTGCTTGATGATCGCCGGATCGCCGATCTTCGTGTCGGGCGCCCACCGGTACGGGGTGGTGTAATTCGAGCCCAGCTTGACTATCAGCGTGTTGCCCACGGACATGGTGATGTTCTGCGTGATGACCTTGTGCTTCAGCACGGCATCCATGGAGACCTGGAGGGTTTTGGTCGACGGCGGATTCCTGGACCCGAAATGGCAGCCCGAAACCGCAGACGAAACGAGCAGGATGACTGCTACCAGCAGCCTGATCTTCACAACGATCCCCCTTCGGTTCCGCTCCGGAGCCTAATATTCCAGGTCGGGATCCGGACGCAGATGAGCGCCGACGACGCTGTTCGCTGTCGCCACCCAACCGGAGCCGGCCGGCCGCGGCGGCGTGCGGTGGGCGGTGTTGAAATTCGGTGTACCCGGCGTTGCGGCGGCAATCCTATCGCGGTGCCGACGCGAACTGAGTTCGTCGTCACAGCGGCGC
>CAYNLB010000103.1:0-3163 GCA_964397935.1 uncultured Mycobacterium sp. | reverse complement strand
GGCGGCAATCCTATCGCGGTGCCGACGCGAACTGAGTTCGTCGTCACAGCGGCGCCACCACAGCGCCGCCGTTCCGGCTCCTGGTTTGCTGATGATTGGGCAGCTGCGGCGCATGCTCGGCATCATCCGGCCCTGCCGTCAGCGGCTCAACGACGCGCTACCGCTTTCGAAATTCGCTTGGCAGCCCTCCGAGGGTGCCGACTCCGGTCCGGCGTCCAACCCAAGCCGCGTGGACCGGGCGGGTCCGGCAGGATGGGCGAGTGTTTGGCCTTGTGCTCATCGTCGCGCTCGTCTCCACCGTCATTGTGGGGACGATCATCGGCCGGCGCTACCGCGTGGGTCCCCCGGTGCTGCTCATCGTGCTGGGCGCGCTGCTGGGTCTGGTCCCCGAGTTCGGTGACGTTCGGATCAACGGCGACATCGTGTTGCTGCTGTTCCTGCCGGCGATCCTCTACTGGGAGGGCCTGAACACAAGCTTTCGCGAGATTCGCGCAAACCTCCGCATCATTGTTTTCCTCAGTGTCGCCCTGGTGATCGCCACCGCGGTGGCCGTGTCGTGGACGGCGCGGGCCCTGGGCATGGAACCGCATGCGGCGGCGGTCCTCGGTGCCGTGCTCTCCCCCACCGACGCCGCCGCGGTGGCCGGTCTGGCGAAACAGTTGCCGCGCCGGTCGGTCACCGTGCTGAAAGCCGAGAGCCTCATCAACGACGGCACCGCGCTGGTGCTGTTCGCCGTCACCGTCCACGTCGCGGTTGGCGGCGCCCAGATCGGTCCGACCGATTTGGTGGCCCGGTTCGTCGGGTCCTACCTCGGTGGCATCGCCGCCGGGTTGCTGGTCGGCGGATTGGTGACCCTGGCGCGCAAACGAATCGACGCGCCCCAAGAGGAAGGCGCTCTGAGCTTGCTGACACCGTTTGCGGCGTTCTTGTTGGCCGACACGATGCAGTGCAGCGGTGTGGTCGCGGTCATGGTCTCGGCACTGGTGCTCGCTTATGCCGGACCGGTGGTGATCCGGGCTCGTTCCCGCCTGCACGCCTATGCCTTCTGGGACATCGCCACGTTCCTGCTCAACGGGTCGTTGTGGGTGTTTGTCGGAATCCAGATCCCGAACGCGCTGCGCGGCATAGCCAACGTCGACGGCGGACTGCGCCACACCGCCTACATCGCTCTCGCCGTCACCGGCACCATCATCGTGTCCCGGATCTTCTGGGGAGAAGCCACCACCGCCTTGATTCGTCTCATCGACCGCCGCGAGGTGCAGCGCACCCGCCGCATCAACTGGCGTACGCGTTTCGTCACCGCCTGGGCGGGATTTCGCGGCGCCGTATCGCTTGCGGCGGCGCTGGCCGTCCCGACGACCACGCTCAGCGGCGCGCCATTCCCGGACCGCAACCTGCTCGTCTTCATCGTGAGCGTGGTCATTCTGGTGACCGTCCTGGTGCAAGGGACCACACTGCCCGCCGTGGTCCGCTGGGCCCGGATGCCCGACGACGTCGCCCACGCCGACGAACTTCAGCTGGCCCACACCCGCGGTGTCCACGCCGCCCTCGAGGCTTTGCCGGAGGCCGCCAATGAGGTCGGTCTCAGCGGGGAGTTGCTGGGACGCCTGCAAAAGGAATACGAAGAAAAAGCCAAGCTGGTCCTGGCCACCGAAGACGGCACGACGCATAGCCACCTGGCCGAGCACAAGGATCAGGTGCGGCAGGTGCGACTTCGCGTCCTGGACAGCAAGCGCCGGGCAATCACCGCACTTCGGAACCAAAATCTCATCGACGACATCGTCCTGCGTGAGCTGCAGAATGAGATGGACCTCGAGGAAGTGCAGCTGCTCGCTCCCACCGAGAGCGAATAACTCCCTTGACGGTCGCCGACCGTACAGTCGGCACCATGCTGGAGACCGTCGCGATCCGCGGGTACCGGTCACTGCGCGAGGTCATCCTGCCGCTGGGCCGGCTGTCGGTCATCACCGGGGCCAACGGTGCCGGGAAGTCGTCCGTGTACCGCGCGCTGCGGCTGCTGGCGGATTGCGGCCGCGGCGAGGTGATCGCCTCGCTTGCCCGTGAGGGTGGGCTGCAATCGGTTTTGTGGGCGGGCCCCGAGCAGTTGGGCGGCGCCCGACGGACCGGTCAGGCGCAGGGCACGGTGCGTAGTCGGCCTGTGTCGCTCGAATTAGGCTTTGCGGCAGATGATTTCGGCTATCTGATAGATCTGGGGATGCCGCAGCTGGCGGGGCGCACGTCGGCCTTCGCCCGCGACCCGCAGATCAAGCGGGAAGCATTGTTCGCCGGGCCGGTGCTGCGGGCCAGCACCACGCTGGTGCGCCGGACGCGGGATTTCGCCGAAACCACCGCCGACTCCGGCAGCGGCTTCGACGAGCTGTCCCGGTCACTGCCGTCGTACCGCAGCGTGCTGGCGGAATATGCCCACCCGCGCGCGCTTCCCGAGCTCGCGGCCGTGCGGGAGCGACTGCGCGGGTGGCGATTTTACGACGGCTTCCGTGTCGACGCGGGGGCACCCGCCCGCCACCCGCAGGTGGGCTCCCGTACCCCGGTGCTGTCCGACGACGGCAGCGAGCTGGCCGCCGCGATTCAGACGATCATCGAGGCGGGGTTCGACGACCTCAACCGCGCCGTCGCCGACGCTTTCGACGGCGCCACGGTCTCGGTCGCCGTCCATGACGGGCTGTTCGACCTCCAGCTGCGCCAGCGGGGCATGCTGCGCCCGTTGCGGGCAGCCGAATTGTCCGACGGCACATTGCGGTTCCTGCTGTGGGCCGCCGCGCTGTTGAGTCCGCAGGCGCCATCGCTGATGGTGCTCAACGAGCCCGAAACGTCCCTGCACCCGAGCCTGGTGCGTCCGCTGGCTGCACTGATCTGCTCGGCCGCCGCACGAACTCAGGTCGTCGTGGTAACCCACTCCCGTTCCCTGCTGGAGTTGCTCGACACCGTGCCGGTGGCCGAGGCCGACCAGACGGAGCGAGCCGTCGAGATCGAGCTGTACAAGGAATGGGGCGAGACACGCATCACCGGCCAGGGCCTGCTGACGACACCGCGCTGGGACTGGGGCCAACGCTAGACCCGAACTTGCCCACCAGGGTTCGGGCCGAGGCGAGCGGGCGGCAACTCGATCGGCCACACTAGCTATATGGTGTCCCCCGACCTC
>CAYNLB010000102.1:0-16543 GCA_964397935.1 uncultured Mycobacterium sp. | reverse complement strand
GACCACTGCGGGCCGTCGGCGGTATCGGTCACCTCGATGCCGGCGTCGTTGAGCCGATCCCGGATCTCGTCGGCCAGCGCCCAGTTGCGCTCCTGACGCGCCTTGTCCCGGCTTTCCAGTTCGGCGCGCACCAGCACGTCGACGGCGGCCAGCGCGGCCGAGGTCTCGTCGCGGGTTTCCCAGCGCTCGTCGAGCGGGTCGCAACCCAGGATGCCCATCATCGCTCGGATTGCGCCGGCATGTTGAAGTGCGCCCTCGTGATCGCCGGAATCCAGTGCCCGGTTACCTTCGGCACGGGCGTGGTGCACCTCGGCCAGCCCGGCCGGAACCGCCAGATCGTCGTCGAGGGCCTCGGCGAACCGCGCGGTCCACTCGCCGGGCTCGACGGCGCCGACCCGGGTGCGAACTCGTTGCAGGAATTCCTCAACTCCGACATAGGCTTTGACCGCGTCCTGCAGAGCGGTTTCGGAGAACTCCAGCATCGACCGGTAGTGGGCGCTGCCCAGGTAATAGCGCAGTTCGGCCGGCCGCACTCGCTGCAGCATCGCCGGTATCGACAACACGTTGCCCAGCGACTTGCTCATCTTCTCGCCGCCCATCGTCACCCAGCCGTTGTGCAACCAGTAGCGGGCGAACCCGTCCCCGGCGGCGCGGCTCTGCGCGATCTCGTTCTCGTGGTGCGGGAAGACCAAATCCATTCCACCGCAGTGGATGTCGAATTCCGGACCGAGATAGGTGTGGGCCATTGCCGAGCATTCCAGGTGCCAGCCGGGGCGTCCCCGTCCCCACGGTGTCGGCCATGACGGCTCGCCGGGCTTGGCGGCCTTCCACAGGGTGAAGTCGCGCTGGTCACGCTTGCCCGTGGCCGCGCCTTCGCCCTGATGGACGTCGTCGATCCGGTGGCCGGACAACTGCCCATACTGCGGGTAGCTGAGCACGTCGAAGTAGACGTCACCGCCGGCGGCGTAAGCGTGGCCGGTCTCGATCAGGCGCTCCATGAGTTCAACCATCTGGGTGATGTGCCCGGTGGCTCGCGGCTCGGCTGACGGTGGCAGGACGTCCAGGGCGTCGTAGGCGGCGCTGAATGCGCGCTCGTAGGTGGCCGCCCATTCCCACCACGGTCGGCCCGCCGCGGCCGCCTTGTTGAGGATCTTGTCGTCGATATCGGTGACGTTGCGGATGAACGCGACGTCGTAGCCGCGCGCGATCAGCCATCGGCGCAGAATGTCGAAGGCCACGCCGCTGCGGACATGCCCGATATGGGGCTGTCCTTGAACGGTGGCGCCGCACAGGTAGACGGAAACGTGCCCGTCGCGCAGCGGCACGAAATCACGCACAGCACCTGCTGCCGTGTCGTGTAGCCGTAAGCCGGCGCGATCGGTCACGACGTGCCAGCTTACCTGCCCAATTACCGCGACCCCTGACGGCGAGGGGTGGCGGCTGGGGGCGTCCCGCGCGTGCGAGCGTCACGTCAGCGTGGCCGTCGACGGCGAGTGCCACGCTAGCGTGACGCTCGGGGCGCGATCGGCGAGCGTGGGCTCACCCGATGGGGACTATCAGCGCGGTGGCGATGGCGGCGAGTCCCTCGCCCCGCCCGGTCAGGCCCAGCCCGTCAGTGGTCGTCGCCGACACCGATACGGGTGCCCGCAGCAGCCTCGACAAGAATTGCTGCGCTTCTTCACGGCGCGGGCCGACCTTCGGCTGATTCCCGATCACCTGCACGGCAGCGTTTCCCACCCGAAAGCCATCTCGCGTTGTCAGGTCGACGACGTGGCGCAGCATATCGGCCCCGCTGACGCCCTTCCAGCGTGGATCGTCGACCCCGAACACGGCGCCGATATCCCCGAGGCCCGCGGCCGACAACACCGCGTCACAAAGGGCATGCGCCCCCACGTCACCGTCGGAGTGACCGGCGCAGCCGTCGGCGCCGACAAACAGCAGGCCCACCAGCCAGCACGGTCGCCCGGGTGCAATCGGGTGCACGTCGACGCCCAGACCTACCCTCGGTAGCTCGGTCACCGGTGCACGATCGCTTCGGCCAGCAACAGGTCGAGTCGGGTGGTGATCTTGAACGCCAGCGGGTCGCCATCCACCACCTGAACCTGGCCGCCGACGTGCTCGACGAGCGACGCGTCATCGGTGAAGCCGACGGCGCCCGCGCCCTGATAAGCGCGGTAGGCGCGCAACAGCAAATCGGTTGCGAAGCCTTGCGGGGTCTGCACCGCCCGCAGGCCGGCACGCTCCGGTGTACCCAGGACCACCCCGTTGGCATCCACGGCCTTGATGGTGTCATGCAGCGGCAGCGCGGGCACAACGGCGCCGTGACCGGCCCGCAATGCGTCCACCACGCGCACGATCAAGGGCGGGGGCGTCAGCGCCCGGGCAGCGTCATGCACCAGCACGAACTCGGGGTTACCGGTGAGGGCAGCCAGGGCCAGGCTCACTGATCGAATGCGATCGGCCCCGCCGGCCACGACGGTGGCTTGCTCGCCCAGGACCTGCTTGGCCTGGTCGATCCGGTCGGCCGGGACCGCCACCACGACGTGCCCGACAACCCCGGACTCCAATAAGCCGGCGACCGCACGTTCAAGCAGGGTGCGACCGCCAACCTCGCAAAATGCCTTCGGGATACCGGCTGCCAGCCGTTCCCCCGACCCGGCGGCCGGGACGACTCCGACTACGGCGCTCGTCCCTGCGACCACCCGAGTGTCAGGGCTTTCCGTTCAGGAAGCGGCGGCCAGAACCTCGTCGAGGATGGTTTCCGCCTTGGCGTCATCGGTGCTCTCGGCCAACGCCAACTCACCGACCAGAATCTGCCGAGCCTTGGCCAGCATGCGCTTCTCGCCGGCCGACAAACCACGCTCCTGGTCGCGGCGCCACAGGTCGCGTACTACCTCGGCCACCTTGTTGACATCACCGGAAGCGAGCTTTTCCAAATTGGCCTTGTAGCGCCGCGACCAGTTCGTCGGCTCTTCGGTGTGCGGCGCACGCAGCACCTGAAAAACCTTGTCGAGGCCTTCCTGCCCGACGACGTCGCGGACGCCGACGTACTCGGCGTTATCGGCGGGAACTCGAACGGTCAGGTCTCCCTGCGCCACTTTCAAGACGAGATACTCTTTTTGCTCCCCTTTGATGGTCCGGGTTTCGATCGCCTCGACTAACGCAGCACCGTGGTGAGGGTAAACAACGGTGTCACCGACCTTGAAGATCATCTGATTCGAGCCCCTTTCGTTACTTCATCCTAACACGGCCGCCCAACCGCGCGCGAAGCAACGATGCAGGTCAGGGGCACAACACGCGCAGATTAGGGGTTGACAGGAGGAGCGAGACGTGCAATAGGACACAATACCAATGCGTTTGCTCGGCTCTGGAAGCACCCCAAGCTACGTTCCCGCGCTGGTCTTGCGCCCCGCGCTACCGCGCGCGAGACCTTGCTACTACTGTGCATAGTTGCAGTAGTCCGACCGGCCAGCAGGAGGCATTGAGTGAACCGCTTCAAGATCAGCCTCCCGGCCCGCGTAGCCGCGCAGACCGCCCGGGTCACCGTTCTGGCCCTGGTCGCCCTGGTCGCCGCGCTGCTGAGCGGCTGCGGGGCCGGGCAGGTCTCGCAGATGGCCACCCAGGAACCCGCCGTCAACGGCAACAAGGTCACGTTCAACAACGTGGCGCTGCGTGATATCCGGATGCAAGCCGTGCAGACCAGTGACTTCCTCCAGCCGGGTCGAACGGTGGACCTGGTGCTGGTGGCCGTAAACCAGTCGCCGGATGTCGCGGACAAATTGGTCGGCATCACCAGCGACATCGGCGCGGTGACGATCAGCGGCGACGCCGGACTGCCCGCCGGCGGCATGCTCTTCGTCGGTACCCCGGACGGCCAGAAGGTGGCCCCGGGTCCCATCGGCTCCAACAATGCGGTCAAGGCGACGGTCACCTTGGCCAAACCGGTCAGCAACGGCCTGAACTACAACTTCACCTTCGCCTTCGAGAAGGCCGGGCAGGCCAGCGTCAGGGTTCCGATCTCGGCTCCGATCGTGCCGCCGCGGACCTGAACGGGCCGCTCCCGCACGTCATACGGACGAGCTTGTCGTACCGGCCCGATACCGTCGCGGCGTGGCAAATGCACGCTCACAATACCGCTGCTCGGAATGCCGGCATGTCACCGCCAAGTGGGTGGGTCGCTGTCTTGAGTGCGGCACGTGGGGCACCGTGGGCGAGGCGCCGGTGCTCACTGCGATCGGTGGCGCTGGCCGTCGCGGGGGCCTGGCGTCGGCTTCGGCACCTGTCCCGATCACATCTATCGAGCCCGATACCAGCCAGCACCGGTCGACGGGCATAGGGGAGCTCGACCGGGTGCTTGGGGGCGGCGTGGTGCCCGGTTCAGTCACATTGCTGGCGGGCGATCCGGGCGTTGGTAAGTCGACCCTGCTGCTCAAAGCCGCCCACCGCTGGGCGCAATCGGGCCGGCGCGCGCTGTATATCTCCGGTGAGGAATCAGCGGGCCAGATCCGGCTGCGCGCCGACCGGATCGGCTGCGGCGCCAAGGAGGTGTACCTGGCCACCGAATCCGATCTGCACGCGGTGCTGGACCACATTGCGACGGTCCGGCCGGCACTGGTGATCGTGGACTCGGTCCAAACCATGTCCACGACCGAGGCCGACGGCGTCGCCGGCGGGGTCACACAGGTGCGCGCCGTGACCGCGGCGCTGACCGCGGCCGCAAAGACCAACGGCGTCGCGCTGATTCTCGTCGGCCACGTCACCAAGGACGGGGCCATCGCCGGACCCCGCTCGCTCGAACATCTCGTCGACGTCGTGCTGCATTTCGAAGGTGACCGCAATTGCTCGCTGCGGATGGTGCGCGGAATCAAGAATCGATTCGGGGCGGCCGATGAAGTCGGCTGTTTCATGCTGCACGACAATGGGATCGAGGACGTGGCCGACCCTTCGAACCTCTTTCTGGACCAGCGGCCGGCGCCGGTCGCCGGGACCGCCATCACCGTGACGCTGGACGGGAAACGACCGCTGATCGGGGAAGTCCAGGCACTGCTGGCTGCCAACGCTTACAAGCCGTCGGGCGGATCCCCGCGCCGCGCCGTCAGCGGCATCGACAACGCCCGGGCCGCGATGATCACCGCCGTGCTGGAAAAGCACGCCAGCTTGTCCGTCGCTGCCAACGACATCTACCTGTCCACCGTGGGCGGGATGCGATTGACCGATCCTTCCTCTGACCTGGCCGTCGCGATGGCGCTGGCGTCGGCGTACGCCAATCTGCCGCTGCCCACGACAGCGGTGATCATCGGCGAGGTCGGGCTGGCAGGCGACCTGCGACGGGTCAGTGGCATGGATCGGCGGCTGGGCGAAGCCGCGCGTCAGGGGTTCACCATCGCGCTCATCCCGGACGGAGACGACCCTCGACGCGAGATAGTGCCGAGTGGGATGCGGGCACTGCGGGCACCGACCATCGTCGCGGCGCTGGAGCACATGATCGACATCGCCGATCACCGCACCAGTACGCACCCGGGACCGCGACGGCTAGACGCATAACACGATGTGGCCGCAGAATGACACGCTGTGACCCGTCCGACACTGCGTGAGACCGTCGCCCGCCTGGCCCCGGGCACCGGGCTGCGGGATGGCCTGGAGCGCATCCTGCGCGGCCGTACCGGTGCGTTGATCGTGCTCGGCAACGACGAGCAAGTCGAGGCCATCTGTGACGGCGGCTTTGCTCTCGACGTCCGGTATGCGCCCACGCGGCTGCGTGAGCTGGCGAAGATGGACGGCGCCGTCGTCCTGTCCACCGACGGCAGCCGCATCGTGCGGGCCAACGTGCAGTTGGTTCCCGATCCATCGATACCGACCGACGAATCGGGAACTCGCCACCGCTCCGCGGAACGGGCCGCGATCCAGACGGGTTACCCGGTGATCTCGGTGAGTCACTCGATGAACATCGTCACGGTTTACGTCGGTGGCGAGCGCCACGTGGTGGCCGATTCCGCGACCATCCTGTCGCGAGCCAATCAGGCCATCGCGACCCTGGAGCGGTACAAGGCCAGGCTGGACGAGGTCAGCAGGCAACTGTCCCGAGCCGAGATCGAGGACTTCGTCACGCTGCGCGACGTGATGACGGTGGTGCAGCGGCTCGAGCTGGTGCGACGGATCGGCGTGGCGATCGACAACGACGTCGTTGAACTCGGTACGGACGGTCGCCAATTGACGCTGCAGCTCGAGGAGCTGCTCGGCGGCAACGACATCGCCCGGGAGTTGATCGTGCGCGACTACCACGCCAGTCCCGAGCCGTTATCCGAAGTCCAAATAGCCGCCTTCCTCGACGAGCTGGACGCCCTGTCAGATGCCGAACTGCTCGATTTCACGGCACTGGCAAAGGTTTTCGGATATCCAACGACAACCGATGCGCAGGATTCGGCGCTGAGCCCGCGCGGCTACCGGGCGCTGGCCGGCATTCCCCGGCTGCAGTTCGCCCATGCCGACCTACTGGTACGTTCCTTCGGCACGCTGCAGGGTCTGCTGGCGGCCAGCGCTAACGACCTGCAATCGGTGGAGGGCATCGGCGCAATGTGGGCGCGGCAAGTTCGGGAAGGCCTGTCACAGCTGGCGGAGTCGACGATCGCCGACCCCCTGAGCTAACCAGGACCCGAATCAGCCCGCGGGAGCCTGACCAGCCGGCGGCGGCGCTTGCCCCGGACCGGGCGCGGGCAGCGGACCCGGCGGCGGTGGCGGCTGGTTGAGAATGAACGGCACCGGCTGCGAGCGCAGGTTGCCCAGCTGCACCACGAGGTTGTAGGTGCCCGGTCCGATCGCCGGCCGCGGCAGCGGGCAGTGCGGCGCCGATCCCATCCCCGTCCAGGTGACCGCCGTCGTCACCTGCTCGCCCGGCGTGAACGTCTTGATCAGCGTCTCGTTGGACGGCGCGCAGTCCAGATTGGACCACAACCGCTTGTTATCCAGCGAGTAGACATAGGCCGCCAGCACCGCGGCTCCGACGTCGCGTTTGCACGCCACCAGCCCGATGTTGGTCACGACCATGGTGAACTTCGGCTGATCACCGATGAAGTACTGTGGCGCGTTGGTCAGACCCTTGACGGCCAGCGTCGAATCGGGACAGTCATCACCCTGCTTGAGCACCGGCGGTGGCTGCACAGCCGCGGTGGGAGTGGGCGTCTCGGGATTCTGTCCCGGCTGCGGCACCGCGGAGGCCCCGTCGCCCTGCCCCGCTGGGGCAGGTGCCTGGGGGGCCGGCGAGCCATTCTTGCTCTGAGCGGAGTTGGTCTTGTCGGCGTTGGCGGGTTTGGTGCCCGCGCTGTTGCCCATGAAGGCGATGACCGTGGCGACCACGATCCCAATCACCACGACCGCGATACCCAGGGCCAGGCCCCTGCGCCGCCAGTAGATCTCGGTAGGTAGCGGGCCCCGCGGTTCCAGATCCAGCACATTCGCAGCGTAGGGCCAGGTCACGCCGATCTGCTTTACCCGCCCCGGCGTGTCGCGGGGTTTGCTGGCTAACCGCCGTGTTAGAAGGGCCGAAAATCGTCGCCCTCGCCCCTCACTCGCCGATGTCGCCGACGTGATCGCGCAATGCCGCCCGCCCGTCGGCGAGGTGGTAGGTGACGCCCGCTATCGCCAGGGTGCCCGCAGCCACCCGCTCCGCGATGGCCGTCGAACGCGACATGAGCTGCGCCACCGTTTCGCGCACGTGTCGTTCCTCGAACTCGTCGACACGGCTCAAGCCTTCGCGGCGGCCCATCAGGATCGACGGCGCCACCCGTTCGACCACATCGCGCACGAAACCGGACGGTATCGCGCCGTCGTCGATCGCGGCCAGGGCCGCCTTGACGGCACCGCAGCTGTCGTGGCCCAGGACGACGATGAGCGGCACGTTGAGCACCGTCACCGCAAACTCGATGGATCCCAGGACCGCCGAGTCGACGGCCTGTCCGGCGGTGCGAACCACGAACATATCGCCCAGACCCTGGTCGAAGATGAGCTCGGCTGCCACCCGGCTGTCCGCGCAGCCGAACACCACCGCGATGGGCTGCTGCCCGGCGGCCAGGCTGGCCCGGTGTTCGACGCTCTGGCTGGGATGCTGAGGATTGCCGGCGACAAATCGCTCGTTACCCTCTTTGAGTGCTTTCCACGCGGTTGCCGGACTGGTGTTAGGCATGGCTGACATCATGCCGCACCCGGCGGTGAACGGTCGGCCAACTATTCCGGCCGACGGGTTGCTCGAGTGGTACGACCGGTCGCGCCGCGACCTGCCGTGGCGAGAACCCGGCGTCAGCGCCTGGCAGATCCTGGTCAGCGAATTCATGCTGCAACAGACCCCGGTGGCCCGGGTGCTGCCGATCTGGACCGATTGGGTGCGACGGTGGCCCACCGCGTCGGCCACCGCGGCGGCCAGCGCCGCCGATGTGCTGCGCGCCTGGGGCAAGCTGGGCTATCCGCGGCGGGCTAAGCGGTTGCACGAGTGCGCCACCGTCATCGCGCGTGACCACGACGATGCGGTACCCGACGACGTCGACACCTTGCTGACACTGCCGGGAATCGGCAGCTACACCGCGCGCGCCGTAGCCTGCTTCGCCTACCGCCAACCCGTCCCGGTGGTGGACACCAACGTGCGCCGGGTGGTGGCCCGCGCCGTACACGGCCTGGCCGACGCCGGGGCCCCGTCTGTGGCGCGTGACCACGCCGACGTCACTGCGCTGCTGCCGTCCGGCGACACCGCGCCGCAATTTTCCGTTGCCCTGATGGAATTGGGTGCAACGGTGTGTACGGCACGGGCGCCGCGCTGCGGGTTGTGTCCGCTGCGCGAGTGCGCCTGGCGGCAGGCCGGCTGCCCCCCGGCCCAGGGCCCGGCTCGACGCATCCAGACCTACGCCGGGACCGACCGACAGGTACGCGGACGCTTACTGGATGTGCTGCGCGGCAACGACTCCCCGGTCACGCGTGCGGAACTCGACGTGGCATGGCTGACCGATACCCAGCAGCGCGACCGGGCGCTGGACTCGTTGTTGGCCGATGGCCTGGTGACCAGGACGGTCGATGGCCGGTTCGCGTTGGCCGGCGAAGGGTGACCGGATCCGCGTTCAGAGGTCGTTGCCGGCGTAGGACTGGTTGAAGCTCTTGTTGGCCAGCGGAAAGTCGGGCACGATCGTGTCGGCCATCGCGACCGGCAGCGCCGGCCAGTTGAACCACGAAGGATCGACGATCTTGGCGCGGCTGATGAGGTTGGCCGCGTCGGTCTCAATCCGGTGCACAATGGTGCCACGCCAGCCTTCGACGATGCCGATGCCGCTGTGGGGGCGCGAAAGTGGAGCCGGCGGATTGGCGTATTCGATTGGCCCGGTGTGTGATTCGATCAGAAAACCAGCCAATTCGGCGGAAGCGGCAAATTCGTCGCGCCGCACCGTCAAGCGGGCGAGCACGTCACCCGCGGCGGCGGCGACCTCGGTCACGGGCAGCGCGGTGGTCGGGTGTTCCAGCCGCGCGTCAGTACGAATGCCGCTGGCCCGCGCGACATAGCCGAGGCACCCCAGCGCGCGGGCGTCTTCTTGATGGAGGACGGCAGTTCCGGCGAGCCTGTCGTACACGAGCGAATTGCGCAGGGCCAGTTCGGCGAGCTCGGCGACGTCGGCCGCGATGCATCGCAGCGCGGTGACGTCGGGCAGCGTCTGCATCCTGACCCCACCGGGCCGGATCGCGCCACGCAACAGGCGGTGCCCCGTCACGGCCCAGTTGAGTCGCAGCAGCTGTTCGCGGATGCGCTGAGCGTGTGCGTTGGCGAGGGCGAACCCCACGTCGTTCGCGAGCGCGCCCAGATCGGCCACGTGGTTGTAGAGGCGCTCGAGTTCGACCAGCAGTGCCCGCAGCCGGTGCACCTCGTCGGGGAGTTCGATCGCGAACGCGTCTTCGACGGCGAGGCTGTGGGCGAGAGCATGGGCAACTGACGTGTCACCGCTGACGCGTTCGGCCAGTTCTACCGCCCCGTCCGCCGGCCGGCCCTCGAACAGCTTCTCCAGTCCGCGGTGGACGAACCACAGCCGGGCCTTGAGGCGCAGCACCGTCTCGCCAGCGACGGAGAACCGGAAATGACCGGGCTCGATCAGCCCCGCGTGCACCGGGCCGACCGGAATCTCATAAACCCCCGGCCCCTCAACGGTGACGAACGGGAAGCTACCAACGCCGTCGAATTCCGGTGCGGGCCCGGCATCGCGGCGCATGGGGTACCACCGCTCGGGCCAGTGGGCATGCCGCACGAGCCGGCGTGCCTTGGGGTGCCCGACAAGCCGGATCCCATACAGATCCGCCATTTCGCGCTCGAACCTGCCCGCCGGGAAGGACAGATATGCCAGCGAACGTAGCGCCGGGTCCTCTTTGGGAATCACGCATTCCAGCTCGACACGACGATCGGGCCAGCCCGCCAGGAAGAGGTAGACGACACGCAAAGCGTCGTCATCATGGGCGGCCACCAGGCCCAGACGAAATCCCTTGCCCAGCAGGTCTTCCGCCATATCGGCCAGCGCATCCTGAGAAAGCCGGTGGCGCACCCAATCACGGCTCACGGCTGTCCCCCCACAGCGCCGGCCGCGGCGGTGAACAAGCCGGTGAGCGGACCGGCGGTGATGCCCAGGACGAGGGAGGCGGAGACGCCGACAACCAGGGCCGCTGCCACCGTTCGCGGTACCACGATCTCGGGTGCACCAGCGGGGCCCGGGCCGAGCAGGATGCGCCCGGAGTTGCGCGCCAGCGCGGCAAATGCGACCGCGAGTAGCAGCAGACCCGCCCCCACCGCCCAGGTGAGTCTGGCGTCCGCGAGTGAGCGCACGATCGCCACCTCGCTGGCGAACATCGCGAACGGCGGCAATCCGAGCAGCACGACCACGCCCGCGGCCAGCGATACCCCGACAATGCGGGAGCGCCGCAGCACGGCGCTGATATCAGCGATCGCGGTGGAGTTGTGGGCGGCCTGCAATTGACCGCTCGCCAGAAACAGGACCGTCTTGCCGATCCCGTGCGCGAGGACGTGCAGCAGCAGCGCGGCGATGGCCAACGTGGTTCCGGCGGCCGCGGCGATCGCGATCAGGCCCATGTTCTCCATGGAGGAGTAGGCAAGCATGCGTTTGATGTCGGGTGTAATCGTCAGCATCGATGCCGCGACTACCAGCGTCGCCAACCCGATCACCAACAACCAAGACCGCAGGAATGTCGGACCTGCCGCGGTATCGATGATGGGTTTGATGCGAATCAGCACCGAAAATGCCACTGACAGCAGCACTCCGCTCATCAGTGCCGAGACTGGCGCCGGGGCCTGGCTGTGGGCGTCGGCCAGCCAGGTGTGGAACGGGAACAGCCCGACCTTCGCGCCGTAGCCGATGAGCAGCAATCCGCCCGCGAGTCGGGCGATGTCGGGATTCAGTCCGCTCGCATGGGCGGTCAGCATATCGAGGTTCAGGGCGGCGGCGGCTGGCGCCCCGGCATGCTCGGCGGCGTAGTACAGCAACACTGTGCCCAGGAAGGCGATCGCGATTCCGACCGAGCAGATCACGACGTATTTCCAGGTCGCCTCGAGGGCGCCACGGGTGCGGCGGTGCCCCACCAGAAAGGCGGTTATCACTGTGGTCGCTTCGATCGCGATCCAGATGACGCCAATGTTGTTGGCGCACACCGCGACAACCATCGCCGCCAGGAACGCCGCCGTCAGTGCGCCGTACACCCGGGCGACCCGCGCGTCGGCGTGACCGCGCGCGACTTCGGCGTCGAGGTAGCCGATGCCGGCCCAGGTGGCCAGGGTGGCCACCGTTCCGATGACAATCAGCATCGTGACGGTGAGCGCATCGATGCGAAGCAGCCCGCCCAACGCGAACCGCGTACCCGACCCGACACGGAACCCCAGCGCCACACCACATCCGAGTACCGCTGCCGCCGACCCAACGCCCAACGAGGCGGTCGCCCGGCGCCATCCGGCAATCAGGGTGAGAAACGACGTACCCACGGGCGTGAGGATCGCGGCGAGCAGTAAACCGGTCATCAGTCGTGCAGCTCCTGTAACGCGTCCAGGTCGGCGCCGCCGAAGGTCCGGGACAGCCGGCCGGTCAAAACGCCGATCACGATCACCGCGAACAGCACGTCCAGCGAGGCACCGAGCTCAACGATCAGCGGCACCCCGGCCGTCAGCAAGAACGCGGTCGCGGCGATGCCGTTGTCGAGCATGAGGAACCCGGCCGCCTGGGAGACCGCATGGCGCCGCGTAACCATCACGAACAACGCGATGAGCACCACCGCGGTCGCAGCCGGCACGGCGGTGGTCGTGGCCGCCGGCTGCAAGTTCACCAGGGGCCGGGTGGCGGCGAAGGCGGCCAACGTCAGCACGGCGGTGATGAGCAGCGAGGTCGCGGTGTTGACCAACGGGGTGGCTTCGCGGCGCGACAGCGACTCGGCCCCGATCGCCCGGGCCAGCAGCCGCGGCAGTATCGCGCCCCGCAACAGCAGCACCGCGACACCGACCCCGATCAGCGCGCCGTCACCGTCGTACATGCCCCGCAGGACCGGGATCGCCGCCAGGGCGACGCCCTGCCAAGCGAGCAGCCGGATGATGGCCGACAAGCCGCGACGCCACACGATCAGCACCGCGGCCAGCAGCATACCGCCGGCGGCGAGGTCGACCAGTACCGAAAAGGTGTTGTCGGTCATGCCGGAACCGTGAAGAAGTTCGCGGCGACGACCGCCAGCAGCGCCAACAGAAATGATCCGGCCAGTAGCTCGGGAACGCGGAACAGCCGTAGCTTGGCGACGAAGACCTCGACGGTTGCCAGCAGTCCCGCCAGCACCGCGACCTTGGCCACCACCGCCGCGAGGCCGACCACGATGTCCAGCCCGCTGGGCAGGCCGCCTGCAATACCCCAGGGCGCAAACAGGTTTGCCAGCAGCGCCAACAGCACGGTCAGTCGCATCCCGGCCGCCCACTCGATCAGCGCCAGGCGCGGACCGGCGTATTCGAGCACCATCGCCTCGTGGACCATCGTCAGCTCGAGATGGGTCGCCGGATTGTCCACCGGCAGTCGCCCGGTTTCGGCGACAATCACGATCACCAGCGCGGCGAACGCCAGCAGCGCGGCCAGTGACACGACCTGCTCGGGGTGGCTGATCGTATGCGCCACCAACGCACCAAGATTCGCCGAGCCCGCCGGTATGGACAGCGCGAAGACCGCCAGCAGAATGGTGGGTTCGACGAGCGCGGCGATGGTGATCTCGCGGCTGGCGCCCATGCCGCCGAACGAGGTTCCGGTGTCGATACCGGCCAAGGCCAACGAAACCGTACCGACCAGCAGCAGGCCGACCACAGCGAACAGGTCGGCACTGCGATCCAGTGGCGAACCGGTCGCGACCAGCGGGGCTATCGCGGCGATCAGCAATGTCGATCCGGCGACCACGACGGGGGTGGCCACGAACACCAGCGTCGTGCCAAGCGGGGTGATCCGTTGTTTGCCAAGCTGTTTGACGATGTCGCGCCACGGTTGCAGGAGGCCGGCGCCGACGCGACCTTCCCAGCGTGCGTGCACCTGGCGGGTGAGCCCCACCACCACCGGTGCCCCGATCATCACGCTGCCGATTTGCACCGCGCCCGCGACGTATGACCACAGGTTCATCGCGCAACCACCAGCACGATCAGGACACCAAGCGCACCGTATGCCAGATACAGGTGCACGCTGCCGGTATGGGCGCGCCGCACCCACCCCGACGCGACCGAAATCGCCTGGATCACCGGGGCGTAGAAGCGGTCCTCGATGGCATCACCGATGCTGCTGCGGTAGGTGATCTTGTCCGCGAGATACCGCGACTCGGAGCTCTGGGTGATTTCGATATCGGTGTCGGGCCGCAGGACATCGTCAAAGACGCGTTGCATCGGCTCGGCGAACGATGTTGCCGTGTACTGCATCCGCGCGGTGAGATCGTCCGCGCCGCATGCCCAGAGCGGCAATGTGGCGGGGGCCGGTCGCCGCCCCCGACGCCAACTGGCCAACGCGGCAGCAATCAGTGCGGCGACGACGACACCGGCGGCGATCGCCCCGGGCGCGATCGAACCCTGCAGCCCGGGCAGGCGTACCACGGTGCCGAGGCCGGTGAACTCCACCGCGCCGGCCGCGGGCAGGGCGGCGACTGCCCGGCGCAGCATAGCCGACACGACCGAAGGCGCCATCGCCAGCACCATGCAGGCGGCTGCCGCGATCGTCATGCCGGCCAGCATGCTGCCCGACCCCTCCCGGGCCCGGGCGGCTTCCTGCGAGCGCGGCCGCGCCAAAAATCCGATGCCGAACGCCTTGACCATTGCCGCCACGCCGAGACCGGCGGTGAGGGCGACCGCGCCTACCGCCAGCGGAGTGGTCAACGCCAATACCGCGGCGTGCCCGGACGCCGAGTGGATCAGCGACTGAAACAGCAGCCACTCGCTGACGAAACCCGCGCCCAGCGGTAGTCCGCACGCGCCGAGGGCGGCCACACCGAACAGGGTTGTGGTCGCCGGCATTCGACGGGCCAGGCCGCCCAACCGGTCGAGGTCGCGCAGTCCCGTCGCAGCCACCACCGATCCCGCCGCCAGAAACCCGAGGCTCTTGAAGGCCGCGTGCGCAATCAGGTGCAGCATGGCCGCCGCCACGGCAATCGTCGCAGGCGGGTGGACACCGACGGTCGCGAATAGGCTCGCAGCGCCCAACGCCAGGGCGATCAGCCCCAGGTTCTCGGTAGTCGAATAGGCGAGCAGCCGTTTGAGGTCCGTGGCCACGGAAGCCTGCACCACACCATAGAGCGCCGACACCCCGCCGACGATCATGAGGGTGAGCCCCCACCACTGCGGGCCCGGGCCGAGCAGCTGCAGATCAACACGGCAGATGCCATAGACGCCGAGGTTTACCATCGCCGCGCTCATCAGCGCCGACACCGGGCTGGGCGCCTCGGGGTGCGCGCGCGGCAACCAGGCGTGCAGCGGCACCAGGCCGGCCTTCGAACCGAACCCCGTGAGCGTCAACAGGAATACCGCGGCGCGCACGCCCTGCGGTATCCCGTGCAAGTCGGCGAATCGGTCGGCACCGCCGGCCGCCGACAACACCATCAGCCCGACCAGGATGGCGACGAAGCCCAGCTGGGTCATCACCGCGTACACCAATGCGGCGGAACGAACCTGTGGGCGGGCGTGTTCGGCCAGCACCAAGACCAAGGACGCGACAGCCATCAACTCCCAGGCCAACAAGAACGTGGTGACCGAGCCGGCCGCGGGGACCAGCAACATTGCGGCGACAAACGCCGGCAACACCGCCAGGGTGACGGGTCCCAGCTGCTCCCGCAGGGCATACCCGACCAGGTAGGGACCGACGGCGAACGCGACCGCACCGATGAGCGTCATGAAGAAGCCGCCCAGCGGATTGAGCTCCAGCTGCACCCCGGACAGGGGAAGCAACCACGCGATGCGCACCGGCCGTGCCGAACCGAACATCCCAAGCATGCCGGCCGCGACCCCGCCCACACCGAGCAGCGATGTCAGCGCGCCCGCGGCAATCGGCGTGAATGCCGTTGTGCGGTGCGCGCCGGTCACTTGGCGCGCGCTCACCTGCCGGTCACCGATCGCAGGACCGCGACGATCTCGCTCGGCGTCGGCGGGCAGCCCGGGATTTCCACGTCGACGGGCACCACCTCGCCCACCGCACCGACCACTCCGTAGGCGCCCTTGAACACGCCCTGGTTCAGGGCGCAGTCCCCGCAGGCGATCACCCGCCGCGGCAGCGGGGTGGCCTCCACCGTGGCCCGCAGCGGCCCGGCCATGTTGTGCGTCACGACGCCGGTCACCAGCAGCGCATCGGCGTGCCGCGGTGAGGCCACCAGCCGGGCGCCGAACCGTTCGGCGTCGTACACCGGCCCGAACGCGCCGGAGATCTCGACCTCGCACCCGTTACACGAGCCGGCGTCGACGTGCCTGATCTGAAGCGAACCACGAACCCCGGCAATCGGTTTCGCCGCCGACGGCGGCACGGGTGGCGCGGGCTCGGCGACCCGGCCGACCCGGAACGCCTTGCCGATCCAGCCCATGGACGCCACTACGTCGCACCGTCGGCGCGCAGGTCTTCCAACACCGCGACACGGTCGTTGAGCACCCCGGTGAGGACCTTGCGCGCCACCATCAGCAGTTCGGCGATGTCCGGCGAGGCGATCGAATAGATCATCGTGTTGCCCTCCCGGATCGCGTCGACCACACCGGCCCGGCGCAGCACCCCGAGCTGTTGGGACAAATTCGACGATTCCAGCCCCACCTCGGGCAGCAGCTCGGCGACCGACTTGTCCCCCGCCGCGAGCAGTTCGAGAATCCTGATCCGCGCCGGATGTCCCAATGTCTTGAAGAACTCGGCCTTGAGCTTGTAGAGCGGCTCCGACACGACCAGATCTCCTGAAGACTTCTCTATTCCTATGCTTGAACAGTTGAAGAACTTATCAGTTCGTGCTCACGCGTTGCCACCCGGCGAGCTGCGGCGGCCCACACCTA
>CAYNLB010000101.1:0-16730 GCA_964397935.1 uncultured Mycobacterium sp. | reverse complement strand
AAACCATGGTCCGCACGTTCCACGAAGCGGGCATCGAGGTCATCCTCGACGTGGTGTACAACCACACCGCCGAGGGCAACCACCTCGGCCCGACGATCAACTTCCGCGGCATCGACAACGCCGCCTACTACCGGCTCGTCGACGAAGACCTGCGGCTATACAAGGACTACACGGGCACCGGCAACAGCCTCAACGCCCGCCACCCGCACGTGCTGCAGCTCATCATGGACTCGCTGCGCTACTGGGTCACCGACATGCACGTGGACGGCTTCCGTTTCGACCTGGCCGCCACCCTGGCCCGCGAGCTGCATGATGTCGATCGATTGAGCGCGTTCTTCGACCTCGTGCAGCAGGACCCGATAGTCAGCCAGGTCAAGTTGATCGCCGAACCCTGGGACGTCGGCGAGGGCGGCTACCAGGTCGGAAATTTCCCGGGTTTGTGGACCGAGTGGAACGGGAAGTATCGCGATACCGTGCGTGACTACTGGCGGGGCGAGCCCGCAACCCTCGGCGAGTTCGCGTCCCGGCTGACCGGGTCGTCGGACCTGTATGAGGCAACCGGCCGGCGCCCCAGCGCCAGCATCAACTTCGTCACCGCACACGACGGATTCACCCTCAACGACCTGGTCTCCTACAACGAAAAACACAACTTGGCCAACGGCGAAGAAAACCGGGACGGCGAAAGCTACAACCGGTCGTGGAACTGCGGCGTCGAAGGCCCCACCGACGACCCCGACATCGTGGCGCTGCGCGGCCGCCAGATGCGCAACTTCTGGGCAACCCTGATGCTCAGCCAGGGCACCCCGATGATCACGCACGGCGACGAGATCGGCCGCACCCAGAACGGCAACAACAACGTCTACTGCCAAGACTCCGAATTGTCCTGGATGGACTGGTCTTTGGTGGACAAGAATTCGGATCTGCTGGCGTTCGCGCGCAAGGTCACCACCCTGCGCACCAACCATCCGGTGTTTCGCCGGCGCCGGTTCTTCGAAGGCGAGCCGATCCGAAGCCGCGATGAAGTGCGCGACATCGCCTGGCTGACCCCGGGCGGCCAGGCGATGACGCACGAGGACTGGGACGAGAGTCTGCACGAATGCGTTGCGGTGTTCCTCAACGGCCACGCCATCGCCGCACCCAACGCCCGCGGCGAGCGCGTCGTCGACGACTCATTTCTGTTGTGCTTCAACGCTCACGACCAGCCAGTGCAGTTCGTGATGCCGCACGCCGACTACGCACAGGAGTGGACCGTGGAGCTGGACACCAACGACCCGGTCGGTGACGCCGACCAGGTGGTGAACGCGGCCCAGACGATCACGGTGCCGGCGCGCTCACTGCTCGTGCTACGTAAGACCCTGTGACGCATGGTCTTACCCGTCCTGTCCACCTACCGGTTGCAACTTCGTGGCTCCTCGAGCGGGTTTGCGTTCACATTTGCCGACGCCGAGAACCTGCTCGACTACCTCGACGACCTCGGGGTAACGCATCTGTACCTGTCCCCGATCATGACCGCGGCCACCGGCTCCAGCCACGGCTACGACGTCACCGACCCGACCACGGTGTCGGCCGAGCTTGGTGGCCCTGACGGCCTGGCACGGCTGTCGGCGGCGGCCCGCGCGCGTGGCATGGGCCTGGTGGTCGACATCGTGCCCAACCACGTCGGGATTGACCGGCCCGAACAGAACACCTGGTGGTGGGACGTCCTGCGACACGGTCGATCCGCAGACCACGCGACATCTTTCGACATCGACTGGGACCTCGACGAGGACGGCAGGATCGTGCTGCCCGTATTGGGCTCCGACGAAGATGTCGCCGACCTGAAGGTCGACGGGGACCTGCTGCGGCTGGGCGGCCTGGCACTGCCCCTGGCACCCGGCACCACGGAAGGTACCGGGCCCGAAGACGGAGCCCGGGTCCATGACCGCCAGCACTACCGACTCGTGGGCTGGCGCAACGGCGTCTGCGGCTATCGGCGCTTCTTCTCCATCACCTCGCTGGCCGGGCTGCGCCAGGAGGATCGCGCGGTGTTCGACGCCACGCACGCCGAGGTCGCCCGCTGGTTCGCCGAGGGACTCGTCGACGGTGTGCGCATCGACCATCCCGACGGCCTTTCCGATCCCTGCGGCTATCTGGCTCGGCTGCGCGAATTGCTCGGCCCGCAAGCCTGGATCGTGATCGAGAAGATCCTGGCCGTTGACGAAGCCCTGGAGCCCACCCTGCCGATCGCGGGCACCACCGGCTATGACGTGCTGCGGGAAGTGGGCGGAGTCTTCATCGACCCGACCGGAGCCCCGGCGCTGACCGCGCTCGTCGAGTCGGCGGGAGTGGACTATTCGGCGATGCCGGAGATGCTGGCGGACCTCAAGATCCGCGCGGCCACCGACACCCTGGCAAGCGAACTGCGCCGGCTGCGCCGCGGCATCGCGGCAGCGACCGGCGCCGATCATCCGCTGTTGCCCGAGGCGGTGGCCGCGCTGCTCACCCATATCGGCGTCTACCGCTGCGACTACCCGGCCCTGGCCGCGATCATGCCCACCGCGCTGGCCGAAACCCAATCGGCGGCACCGGAACTGGGTCCCGCACTGCAGGTGGTCGCCGCGGCGCTGGCCCGCGGTGACGAACCGGCCACCCGGCTGCAGCAGCTCTGCGGAGCGGTGACCGCCAAGGCGACCGAGGACTGCTACTTCTACCGCGACGCCCGGCTGGTGTCACTCAACGAGGTGGGCGGCGAGCCGCACCGCTTCGGTGTCGGCGCAGCGGAGTTTCATCACCGCGCGGCCGCGCGGGCCAGGCTGTGGCCGCAGACGATGACCACACTGACCACCCACGACACCAAACGGGGCGAGGACGTGCGAGCCCGGATCGCGGTGCTGTCCCAGGTGCCGTCGCTGTGGGCCGAGTTCGTCGCTCGTTGGGAGATCCACGCCCCCTCCCCCGACCCCGCGACCGGACAGTTTCTGTGGCAGAACATCTTCGGCGTATGGCCGGTCAGCGGTGAGGTGACCGGGGAACTGCGCGACCGGCTGCACGGCTACGCCGAGAAGGCGATCCGGGAAGCGGCCTGGCATACCTCCTGGCACGACCCGGACAGCGCGTTCGAGAATGCGGTGCACCAGTGGCTGGATACCGTGCTCGACGGCCCGGTCGCCGGGCAGCTGACCGAGCTGGTCGCCCGGCTCACCCCGCACGCCGCCAGCGACGCGCTCGGCCAGAAGCTGCTCGCGCTGACCGTGCCCGGCATACCGGACGTCTACCAGGGCACCGAACTGTGGGACGACAGCCTGGTCGACCCGGACAACCGCCGGCCCGTCGACTACGCCGCACGCCGCGCTGCGCTGAACGCGTTGGAGCACCCCAAGATCCGCGTGGTCACGACCGCGCTTCGGCTGCGACGCTCCCACCCGGACACCTTCGCAGGCGGCGACTATGTTCCCGTGCTCGCCAGCGGCGAGGCCAGCGATCATGTGCTGGCGTTCCGCCGGGGTGACGACATCCTGGTCGCGGTGACCCGGTGGACCGCGCGGCTAGCGGAAACGGGTTGGGGCAACACCGTGGTGCCGCTGCCCGAGGGCCCCTGGACCGACACTCTCACCGGCGCCACGGCAAGCGGACCGACATCTGCCGCCGAATTGTTCGCGGCGCTGCCCGTCGTGCTGCTAGAGCGCCACCATGACTGAATTCGGTGTCTGGGCACCCAAACCCGAGCTGGTGCGCCTCGACGTCAACGGCGGGGTGCACGAGATGACGCGCTCGGATGACGGCTGGTGGCATGCGACCGTGGACGCGGGGCCGGATGCACGCTACGGCTACCTGCTCGACGACGGCCCCACTGTGCTGCCCGATCCACGCTCGGCCCGCCAACCCGACGGTGTACATGCCCGCTCGCAGTTGTGGGACGCCTCTGAGGCCGAGTGGACCGATGGCGACTGGCGGGGCCGATCGGTCGAAGGGGCTGTCATCTACGAGATGCACCTCGGCGCCTTCACCGACGCCGGCACCTTTGACTCCGCCATCGAAAAGCTGGACCACCTGGTCGATCTCGGGATCGACTTCGTCGAGCTGATGCCCGTGAACTCCTTTGCCGGTACCCACGGCTGGGGATACGACGGCGTGCTGTGGTACAGCGTGCACGAACCATACGGCGGCCCCGACGGCCTGGTCCGGTTCGTCGACGCCTGCCATGCGCGTGGCCTGGGAGTACTGATCGACGCGGTGTTCAACCACCTGGGCCCGTCGGGGAATTACCTGCCGCGATTCGGCCCGTACCTGTCGTCGGCGAGTAACCCGTGGGGGGAAGGCATCAACATCGCCGACGCCGACTCCGACGAGGTGCGCCGCTACATCATCGGGTGCGCGCTGCGTTGGATGCGCGACTTCCATGCCGACGGCCTGCGGCTGGACGCCGTGCATGCGCTGGTGGACACCACCGCCATGCACATCCTCGAGGAGCTTGCCACCGAAACCGACTGGCTGTCGCAGCAGTTGGGCCGTCCCCTGTCGCTGATCGCCGAAAGCGACCTCAACGATCCGCGGCTGATCACCCCCCGCGATCGCGGCGGTTACGGCCTCACCGCGCAATGGGCCGACGATATTCATCACGCCATCCACACTGCGGTCTCCGGCGAACGCCAGGGTTATTATGCCGACTTCGGCGCCCATTCTGATTCGATGGCCACGCTGGCGCACACCTTGCGCCACGGTTATTTCCACGCCGCCACCTATTCGTCGTTCCGGCGCCGTCGCCATGGGCGTCCCCTGGATACCGCAACCATCCCGGGCACTCGGCTGGTCGCCTATACCTGCACCCACGACCAGGTCGGCAACCGGGCTCTCGGGGATCGCCCGTCGCAGAATCTGACCAGTGGCCAGCTGGCGATCAAGGCCGCGCTCGCGCTCGGGACGCCCTATACCGCAATGCTCTTCATGGGTGAGGAGTATGCGGCGTCGACCCCGTTCCAGTTTTTCAGCTCGCATCCCGAGCCGGAGTTGGCCCGAGCCACGGCGGAGGGCCGCAAAACCGAGTTCGCCGAGCACGGTTGGGACGCCGACGAGATTCCCGACCCGCAGGACCCGCAGACATTCGCACGCTCCAAGCTGGATTGGGATGAGGTCGACCGCGGCGAGCACGGTCGTGTGCATCGCCTGTACCGCGATCTGATCGCTTTGCGGCACAACGACCCGGAGATGGCCGACCCCTGGTTGCAGCACCTCACCGTCGACTACGACGAAGACCGGCGATGGATCATCCTGTGCCGCGGCCGGTTACGTATCGTGTGCAACCTGGGAACCGAGCCGGTGAAAGTACCGGTCACCGGCGAAGTGGTACTCGCCTGGGGTGAGCCGACGGTCGATGCCGACTGCACCGTGCTGGACGGCCATTCGTTCGCCGTTCTGCGCTGTGGATGACCGAGTCGCGCGCTAAACGCTGCGGCGTCCGACGTTCCGCACCGCCGCGACGACCGCGTCGGCGAGCGGATCGATCTCGTCCGGGGTCAGGTCGGCGATGGTGATGCGGATGCCCGCCGGCGTGCCAATCCGGAACCGGGTGCCCGGCGCCACGGCCCAGCCCGCGCTGAGCAGCCGGGTGATCGCGACCGTCTCATCCGGCACCGGGACCCACACGTTGAGCCCGGAGCGCCCATGAGCCGCGACACCGCGCTCGGCCATCGCCGCGCATAGCCGCCGCCGGGTGTTGGTGTATTGCTCCTCGGCCTTGGCGACCAGGTGCGATGCCGCCTCGTCTGACCACAAGCCGACGGCGAGATCCTGCAGTAGGTGGCTCACCCAGCCCGGCCCGAGCCGCAGGCGTCCGTGCACCCGCTCGACAGTGCGGTTGTCTCCGGCGAGGACGGCGACGCGGAGGTCGGGCCCATAGGCCTTGGACGCCGACCGCACGAACGCCCAGTGACGGGTGGAGCCGGCCAAGGTGTGCAGCGGCACGCCGGAGATGCCTGCGCAATGATCGTCTTCGAGTAGCAGCAGATCGTCGGCCCGGCGAGTCAACAATTTTCGTAGCGCACCGGCGCGGTCCCCGGATAGTGCCGCACCGGTCGGGTTTTGCGCGCGATTGGTGAGGACAAGTGCACGCACGCCACGGTCCAGCGCCCTGGCCAGGTCGGCAACCAGCGGCCCTTCGTCGTCGACCCGTACGGGCTCAACCGAAAGTCCAAGCGCGGCAAGCAGATCGAGTATGTTAGCCCAGCCGGGATCCTCGACAGCCACTCGATCACCGGGACGTAGCTGCACGGTGAGGGCGCGCTCGATGCCATCCAGCGCACCGCTGGTCACCGCCAGGTGGTCGGCCGGGATACCGTCCGCGGACAGCGCGCGACGGGTGAACTCGACCAACTCCGGCGACATGGCCGGTTCCCCGTAGAGCACCGGGCGGCCCACGACGGCGCTGCCCAGCGAGGCTCCTGCGATGGGCAGCAGGTCCGGGTCCGGGTTGCCGGTCGAGAGGTCGCGCACTCCCGCGGGCGCGTCCACCCCGAGCAGCGAACGCGGGGTGGTCGCCGGGCGGTGCCGCACGCGAGTGCCGCGCCGCCCGGCGGTCTCGATGGCCCCGCGGTCGCGCAGCAGACGGTAGGCCGCGGCGGCGGTATTGGCGTTCACGCCCAGCCGCGCCGCCAGTTCCCGGACCGACGGCAGCGCGTCGCCGGGCGCCAGGGAACCGGCCGAGATCGACTCTTCGATGCTGGCAGCTATCGATTCCGCCCCGGTTCCGGTTATGCTGTATTGTACTGTCACAGACTCTATTATGTACTATTACAAAGTTAAGGCAAACCCGTGGAAACCGCATACCAACCCACACCGCGCACGACGCCCACCCGCTACCGGGAGCGCGCCCGCTACGACCGCGTGACGGTCCACGAGATCCTGGACGAATCGCTGATCTGCCACCTGGGCTACCTCGGCGCCGACGGCCCGGTGGTGTTGCCGACGACGCATGCCCGACTGGGCGAAACGCTCTACCTGCACGGTTCCACCGGCGGCGGACCGATGCTCGCCGCCAAGGCAGCACCGTCCGGCCTGCCCGTCTGCGTCACCGCCACCCTGGTCGATGGGCTGGTGCTGGCTCGCTCCGCGATGCACCACTCGGTGAACTTCCGCTCGGTGGTGGTGCTGGGCGCCGCACGCCTGGTCGAGGATCCCGCCGAGAAATCGCGGGCGCTGCGCGGCCTGCTCGATCACATTGCGCCCGGGCGGGCTGCCGACTGCAGGGGCCCGAATGCGCGCGAGCTCGCCGCGACCGGGGTGCTGGCAATCGACCTCGTCGAAGTATCGGCCAAGGTGCGCACCGGCGGTCCGGTCGACGATCCGCAGGACTGCCCGCTGCCGCACTGGGCCGGCGTGGTGCCGCTGAGCCTGTCGACCGGAACACCGGTGCCGGCCGACGACCTGAATTCCGCCATCCCGGTGCCGCGGTACCTAACGGGCGAGCGCAGACCCTGAGACACCCGCGCCGTACGCGATCCGGCTGACGCCAGCCCACTCAGCGGCGCGCACGGCGGGTGGTATCCCACCAGGATCCGACAAGCATGACAATGCCGGCCCAGGCCATGCCCAGCAACCAGCCGGACAGCACATCGCTGACGTAATGCACTCCCAGGTAGACGCGCGAGAACCCGATCACGAACGCCGATCCCATCGCCACACTCCATACCATCACTCGCCCGTTCCACCAGGTGATCAGCCAGCGGGTCAGCATCCACGCGCAGAGGACCGCGATCGCGGCGGTCGCGGTCGCGTGCCCGGAGGGAAAGGAATACCCGTCCGCGGCAACGAGCGCGAACGGCAGGGGCGGACGTGCCCGACCGACCAAGAACTTGGTGGTAAAGAGCACCGCTGCAATCCCACCGCCACCAACCAAAGCCAGCACCACAGGCCGCCACGACCTGCACCGCCAACCGGCAGCAACGGAAATCGGGAGGGTAATTGCAGCCAGAAAAAGGGGACCGCCTGCGACGGTGACCACCCGCAGCGTCGCGGTCAGCCACAGATCCCGGTGGCTCGCAAGCCACCGGGTCGCCGGCTGGTCGAGTCCGGCGATGCCGTCGCCCTCGAGCACGTCGTCGAGCACTTGGGTGAAGCCGACCGCCAGCGCCGCGACCGCGACCAGCCCGATGAGCAGCGCGACACCGGCGACCTCGCTCGCGGGCAATCCGACAGCGAGCGCCCATTTCCTGGCGCTGATCCGCTCACGTACCCACGTCAGCGCGTCACCGATCACGGTCACGCTGCCCACCCTCGCCCAGAGTCCTCGCAACAGACGCCCGCGCCGAACGACCCAGATCGCCACGCACGCAAGTAGTACGAGCAGCCCCACGATGCCGGCGCTGACCAGGCCGAAACCGCCGGTACCAGGTCCATACGGCTGGCCCATGTTTCCAGGCGGGTTTAGAGCAAGTACCGGTAGGCCGCCGAATTGGGATCCAGCGCCTCGATGTGCAGGTCGGTGGCCCGCATCCGGGCCACCAGGCCGTCCAGGTCGGCCGACGATCCCAACTCGATGCCCACCAGCGCCTCACCGGTCTCCCGGTTATTGCGCTTGACGTACTCGAACAAGGTGATGTCGTCGTTGGGTCCGAGCACCTCGTCGAGGAACCGGCGCAAGGCGCCCGGCTCCTGCGGAAAGTCCACCAAAAAGTAGTGCTTGAGACCGAGGTGGACCAGTGAGCGCTCCAGCACCTCGCCGTAGCGGGAAACGTCGTTGTTGCCCCCGGAGATGAGGCACACCACGCACGCGCCGGGCTCGATGTCGGCTTCCAGCAGTCCCGCGACCGACAGCGCGCCCGCGGGCTCGGCGATGATGCCCTCGTTCTGGTAGAGGTCGAGCATTGCGGTGCACACCGCTCCCTCGTCGACTGCCGTGATCGACACCATGTCACCGGCGGCCGCCAGCGCGGCATGGGTCAGCGTTCCCGCCTTCTTCACCGCGGCACCGTCGATGAACTGGTCAACATGGTCCAGCGTCACCGGTTCGCCGGCGGCCAGCGCGGCCATCATCGCCGCGGCACCGGCCGGCTCGGCGCCGAGCACCGCCGTGCTCGTCGTGCGCTCGGCCAGGTAGGTGGTGATGCCGGCGATGCAGCCGCCGCCGCCGACCGGGACCACCACCAGGTCCGGCTCGGTCTCGAGCTGACCCAGCACTTCGACGGCGATGGTGCCCTGACCGGCGATGGTGCGCAGATCGTCATACGGCGGGACCAGCGTGGCGCCGGTGCGTTCGACATCGGCCAATGCCGCCTCGGCGGCGAGATCGTAGGTGGTTCCCCCCACAATCAGCTCGATGAATTCCCCGCCGTGGTAGCGGATCCGGTCACGCTTTTGTTTGGGCGTCTTGGCGGGCACGTAGACGCGGCCGTGCACCCCCAGCATCCGGCACGCATACGCGAAGCCCTGCGCGTGGTTGCCCGCCGACGAGCACACCACCCCTGCGGCCAGCTCCTCATCGGAGAGTTGCACCAACAGGTTGTAGGCGCCGCGCAGTTTGTAGGAGCGCACTATCTGCAGGTCTTCACGTTTGAGGTAGACCTGCGCGCCGGTGATCGCCGACAACCGATCGCTGTGCTGCAGCGGGGTGGGCGTGACGACCGGCGCGATCCGCTGCGCCGCGGCATCGATGTCATCCGCGCACAGCGGCAGACCGCTCGGGCTCTTAGTCAGTTCAGCGGACACTGATCAATGGTGCCATGCCACCCAGCTGGGAATTCAGCCCTGTGGAAATCAGCTGACCGGGGTCAGCACGAACACCGGGATCTGGCGGTCGGTCTTTTTCTGGTACTCGGCGTAGTCCGGCCAGGCCTCGACGGCACGATTCCACCACGCGGCCTTCTCGTCACCGAACACCTCGCGGGCGTCGTAATCCCGGGTGACGGCGCCGTCCTGCAACTCCACCCGCGGGTTCTTCTTGACGTTGTGGTACCACACGGGATGCTTCGGGGCACCGCCGAGGGAGGCGACGATCGCGTACCGGCCGTCGTGCTCGACACGCATCAGCGGCGTCTTGCGCAGTTTGCCGGTCCTGGCCCCGACGGTGGTCAGCAGGATGATGGGCTTGCCCTTCATGTCCGCGGCCTCGGTGCCCCCCGAAGCGGCGTACTTGTCGGCTTGCTCGCGGGACCAGTCCCACGGGCTGGGTGCGTATTCACCTGAAAGCGGCATACCGCCACTTTACGACCGCAGGTCATCGGCAACCCGCGGCACAACGGACACTATCGCCGCGGCTCGTGTCGGGCTGAAAGATCTGACGGCGTCGAGCAGGTGCTCAGAGCCTCTCAGCTTCACGAGCCATGAGGGAGCGCTCGAGATAGCCGAACCGCGCTGAGTAGCTCCTGCGCGCCGGACGTGCAACGCCTATCGGCGTCAGGAACATGCGACGCATCGACGCCGCCGCAACGCGAGACGCGTCGGCCAACCAATGACCTGACGAAATCAGTGTTCTGTTCGCGCGCTGCAACGGCACTGCCACCGACGCGCTGAAGACGACTTCTTGAGTATCTGTCGTCATGGCTTCCTTCTCCTTCGCTCGTCGGCCCAAGACCCCGGGACCATTCAGCGCAATACATGGTGTTGCGGATTGCGGTCGTTGATTACGTCGTGGTGATGGGCGCGCTCCTTAGGTGGAGCAATGCAAATACCCGTGGGGGTATTTCGGTTTGTGACGGGAATCACATGAAACTTTGGCCCGGACCGGCGGAACAGCCGAGTCGTCACTGGCGAGCGTGTCGATGCGAACACGCGACTTCGTGCCCACTCGGCACACCCAAGGAACTCCCCGAATCTGTTTCGCGGGCGACAGCACGCGCCATTTCAACTGGGAAAGCGCCAAGACAGGTCGAAACCGACAGCGGAATGGTGCCGCCGACAGACATCACGCCACGTTGGCATAGCGCGGAAACCGCAATTGGTGGACTGTGGTGACCGCCGGCGCTGGGCCGTAGCGATGCCGTCCAGCGGGGCGAAGCGCGGACTACCGCGTCCGGGCCAGCTCCGCGATCTCGTTGACTCTCCTTGTGGCCGTCGCGATCTCGTCGGCAAACTGCTGCCGACGTTTGGCGATGTCGGCGCTGTCGGCGCCGTCGACAAGCTCGCGGTGCCGTGCCAACCGCAGCGCGGTCTTGAACAATTCCATCGATCTCGATTCGGCGTTGGCAATGCGGCGCTGCAGCTCCCACTGCTTGCCCACCTCGAGGCATTCGGCGAGAAAGGCTTCCTCGTCGAATGATTCGTCCTCGTAGGCGGCCAGCCGGTCGGCGACGATGTGGTAGGCGTCCAGGAACGGACGCAGCACCAGATGCGCCAGCAACAGGTCGGCCGATTCCAGCAGCCGCCGCACGTCGGCCGCGCAATAGGTCTTGGTGGTGTCCTCCACCGGTCCGATCAACCGGACTTCATCGGCCAGCTCCTTCTCGAACTGCGCGCGCCCGGCGAACAGGAACTCGAACTTCAGCAACTCCCGCAGGCGTAGCGCCTCGTCTCGCACCATGGCGGGGGCGACCGAGCCATCGACCTCGCATGCCGCCACCAACGCCATCTCGGCGATCGCGCGATCGACCAGGATGTGGATGGCGGTGTTGCGGTAGAACGCCGCGACCAGATTCTGATCGGTGCCGATGCCCCAGACCGGCTCGGTGCCGGCGTCATAGACGTTGACCACGCCCGAGGCGACCAGCTGGTGCAGGGTCCATCGGATCGTCGAGCGATTGGTCAGATCGGCCGCACCGGCCACCGTCCAGTTCCGGGCCGCGATGTAGCTCGCCAGCGGTTGCACCGTGGCGAGCACCTCGCTGATGGACAGCGAGCGGTCCGCGCCCAGCAGCGCGAGGCTGACCACCGCGGTGGGCGTGACCGGCGTGGCACGGTTGATGCGGTGCTCCACGTCGAGGGCGATGCGTTCGATTTCGGTCCCAGTCCCCGCCTCTTCCGCCCGCAACTCCTCGAGGCGCTTGCGCAGCGGCAGCGGATCACCGAAGTCCAGGTAAGCGCGGCCCAGCCGTTGGCCCTGCTGGCGCGCGAGCCGGATCAGGAAGCGAAAGTCTTCCGGCCGCTTCACCGCACCGTAGGCCTCGGTGGTCATGGCTTCCACCTCGTGCAACTGGTCGTAGACGATCGAGGTCGGCACCAAATACACCTCCGGGCCGTCGATTTCGTCCACGGCGTCGGCGATGTAGCGCAGGATTCCGAACACCGGAGGCCGCAGCTTGCCGGTCCTGGTGCGGCCGCCCTCGATGGACCAGGTCAGATTGGCGTGGTTTTGCACCAGCTGAGCGGCGTAGGCGCGCAGCACGAACCGGTAGACGGGGATGTCTCTGGTCTGGCGCCGGATGAAGATCGCCCCCGTCCGCTTGGCCCACGCACCCATCGGGAAGAAGTTCAGGTTCGCGCCGCCGAAGGTCAGCGCCGGCGACAGCCGGTTGGCCAGGATCGCCTCGGGCAACAGCATGCCGTCCAGATAGGAGCGGTGCGAGAAGGCGAACGCCAGGGTCGCCTTGCGATCCAGCTTGCGCAGATACGCGATCTGGTCCTCGTCGACGAGCACGTCGTAGGCCCGCATCAGCCAGCGGCTGAAGCCCCGCCACGCCTGCACCGCCCGTTCGTCCAGCGAGGCGGCCATCTCGCGCAGGTAGCCGGCGGCCTCGGCGCGCACGCCGTCCAGGTCGCGCCCGAGCTCGTTGGCCAGCGTGGCCAGCCGCTCGTCAAACCAGCGGGCGCCCAACAGCTGAGCAACCTCGGCCGGGTCGGTCGGCAGCGGCACGGTCGATTCGTCGACAATTCCGCCGCGCTGCAACAGTTTCCGAATGCCCACCCGGCCGAACCCGCGGGCCGTCGTTCCCGGTCCCCCGCTCATGCCGGTTGCACCGTTGCAGCGTAGGCAGGCTCGTGGACCTCCGGATGTAGGTCGGGCATGTAGAGGTCCTCGATCTCGGCGGCGTATTTCGTCATTATCGGTTTACGCTTGAGTTTCATCGTGAGCGTGATCTCGTCCCCGCCGGGCTCCCACAACGTGGGCAACACCCGGAACCGCTTGATCTGTTCCACCCGAGACAGTTTCGCGTTGCCTTCGGCCACCCCCGCGGCGATCCGGCCGATCACCCCCGGGTCAGCCGCCAGGGCGGCGGGCGAGGCGTCAAGCCCGCACTGGGTCGCGTACGGACCGACCGAGTCGGCGTCGAAGACCATGAGCGCTGCGTTGTACGGTCGTCCATCGCCGATCGTGATCATCACGCCGATCATTGGGCACGCGGCCAGGATGGTGTTCTCGATGTTGGCCGGCGACATGTTCTTTCCGGCCGCATTGATGATCAACTCCTTTTTCCGGTCGACCACCCGCAGATAGCCTTGCGGATCGATATCGAAGATGTCCCCGGTGTGCAGCCAGCCCTCGGCATCGATTGCCTCGGCGGTCTTTTCCGGTTCTTTCCGGTAGCCCTTCATCACCAGTGGGCCGCGGACCAGGTACTCGCCGTCATCGGCGATCTTGCCCTCCAGCCCGGGGAGCAGCTTGCCGACCGAGCCCAGGCGCGCCTCCCTGGGGTGGCTGGCGGTGGCCGCACAGCTCAGCTCGGACATCCCCCATACCTCGGCGATCGGGATGCCGATGCCGGCGAAGAACGCCAACGTCTCCCTGGGAATCGGCGCCGCCCCCGAAATTGCCCACCGGAGCTCACCGAATCCCAGTCGCTCCCGCAGTCTGGACAGCACCAGCTCGTCGGCTCTGGCCCATTCGTCGGCAACGTCGTGCGGCATCGATTCGCCGACCAGCACGGCGGCGGCACGCTTGGCGGCCACCGAAAACGCCCACTGCAATGCCTGCCGCGTCGCTTCGTCCGCTTCGTGATTCACCATGAATTCGATTCCGGCTTTGAGTTTTTCCCAAACCCGGGGCACCGCGCCCCATACCGTGGGCCGTACATCGGGCAACGCGGCAACGATCGCGCGCCCGTCGGACACCACGGTGACCTGAGTACCGAACATTTCCTGCGAGTACAGGCCGGTCATCCGGTCGGCGATGTGCGCCGAGGGCAGGAAAGACGTCACCCGATCCCCGAACTCGATTCCCAGTACGGCGTCCAGTCCATAACCCTCGAACAGCAGGTTGGTGTGGGTCATCTCCACGCCCTTGGGGTTACCGGTGGTCCCCGACGTATAGATGAGCGTGACGATGTCGTCGGATCGCACCGCTCGCCAGGTCGACTCGAAGTCAAAATCTGGTTGCGCGGCGGCATAGAGGTCGTCCACCGAGATGGCGCCGGGCGGCGAGCCGTCGATGCAGACGATGTGCTCGATGGGCGCCCCGCTGGCGCGAATCCGGTCCACATACTGTTCCTCGCAGATCACGACCTTGGTGCCGGCGTTGTCGAACAGGTAGGTCAGTTGTTCAGCGGGCAGCGTGTTGTACACCGAAAACGAAGTGGCGCCGAGGTGTTGCGCCCCCACTTCGAGTGGGTAGAACTCGATCCGGTTGGCCATCATCAGCGAAACCGTGTCGCCCCGCCGAACGCCCAACCCCGCCAGACCGGCGGCCGCCTTGCGCACCTGCGCCGCATACTCGCGCCAGGTCAACGTCTGGGCGCCGCCGGGCGTCCGCAGCGCCACGGCGTCGGGGTCGATCGACGCGATGCGCTGGAAGGCCTCGCACATGGTGGCCGGACGCTCGGTTGTCGTCATCTCCGCCCTCCTCGGTGTGCCGGATCGGTATTGCCGACACCGGTGAGCGTACGTCCGTGATCAGGGGCTGCGGAACACATCGGTGTGATTGCCCGACGACGGCCGGTTCAGGCCCCGGGACGCCAGAGCTGCAGTGTGCTGGTCACGCCGCCGGGTAGCTCCAACAGCTCGACGGGTGTGCCGTCGGGGTCATAGATGAAGAACATCCGCACGCCGCCGATGTCAACGGCCGGGTCGGCCCGCACGTCGGGATGGTCGCGTCGAACGCTGTCGTAGGTGGCGTCGAGATCGTCGACGCGGAACGACATGTTGGTGTAGCCCAGGTGCGGGCCGCTCGGGGTGTCCGGCACGGCGCCAAGCGACAGCAGCTCGACCATGGCGCCGCCGATCAACCCGCCGACCATGCGGCCCCGCCGCGCGGCCCCGCCGGTCACCGAGTCCAACGCGGCCCCTTCGAGTTCGACGTCGAACACCACGTCCATACCCAGCACCGCGGTGTAGAACGCCACCGAGGCCTCGATGTCGGACACACCGATGCAGATGTGGGAGAAGTTCTGCACGGCGACGGGACGCGGGTGACTCATCGGGGCTCCTCGGCGATATCCATGGAATCGCAGCCTTGGCGGTTTTCCGAATCTGAATCATGTCATGCAGCCGCTTGGTCGCCGGGGATCTGGGAATACCCTGCGACGATGACTGCGATGCTGATCGCGGGTGCGGACGTGTGGGGCGGGGCTTCCGATCATATGGATTGCCATACCCACGTGACGTTGCGCGCTCAGGTCGGTGTGAATATGAGTCGGGTTGCCGGCGCATCGAGCGCGCGTGTCTGCACGCGGACACGCCGATTTGCGCGTACATCTGCGCGCTCTCGCGGCCGGCCTGGTCGGCTCAACCGCCCAAGCAGCCCGGGCCGAGCAGCTCCTTGAGGTCGCCCATCAGCGCCGGCGACGGGGTGACCCGCAGCGAGGCGTCCAGCTCCAGGGTGGTGATCCGGTCGCCGCTGATCAGCCGCAGATGCACCTGCGAGGTTCCCGGGTGGCGGGCCAGCACTTGCTTGAGCGCGCTCACCTTGTCGAAGGTGCACTGACGGGTGGGCAGGCTGACCGCGAGCGGCCGGTTCGCCTGGGCGGTCGAAAAGTCAGGGACCACAAGCTCGTTGGCGATCAGTGCGATTCGGTCGTCACGAATCGCCACCTTCGCGTTGACCAGCACCACCGCGTCGTCGGCGATGTCGGCACCGTACGTGGAGTAGGCGTGCGGGAAGAACATCACCTCGATGCCGCCGGTGAGGTCTTGCAGTTGCGCGGAGGCCCAGGGCATTCCGTTCTTGTTGACGCGCCGGTTCACCGAGGCCAGGATGCCGCCCACCCGCACCTGGGTCTCGTTGGGAACATCGCCGTCCAGGATTGCCGGGATCGCGGTGTCTACCTGCGCGGCCAGCAGATGGGCCACGCCGTTGAGCGGGTGCCCGGACACGTACAGGCCCAGCATTTCCCGTTCCAGGGCCAGCTTGTGTTTGTCCTCCCATTCGTCGTCGGGCACTTTGATGGTGAACACTGCTTCGGTACCAGCACCGTCGCCGCCGAACAGGTCGAACTGCCCCATCGCCTCGGCCTTTTTGGTGCCCAGCACCGAGTCGACGGCGTCGGTGTGCACCAGGAAGAGGCCTTTGCGGGCATGGCCCAGGGAGTCGAACGCACCGGCCTTGATCAGTGATTCGGTGACCTTCTTGTTGCAGGCCGAAATATCGATCTTGTTCAGGTAGTCGGAGAAGTCGGTGAACTTCCCTTTGTCGCTGCGGGTTTGGATCAGCGAACTCACGACGTTGGCGCCGACGTTGCGCACCGCTCCCAGCCCGTAGCGGATGTCGGCACCCACCGACGCGAAGTTCAGGCCGGACTCGTTGACGTCCGGCGGCAACACCGTGATGCCCAGCTTGCGGCAGTCGGCCAGATAGACGGCCGCCTTGTCCTTGTCGTCACCGACCGAGGTCAACAGGCCGGCCATGTACTCCGCGGGATAGTTGGCCTTGAGGTAGGCGGTCCAGTAGGAGACCA
>CAYNLB010000100.1:0-16866 GCA_964397935.1 uncultured Mycobacterium sp. | reverse complement strand
CACCAGCCGTCGGCTGGGCGGTAGTGAGGGTCGGCGGCGTATCCCGGCATCACGCCGTCGGGATGGGCCTGCCACGCCCAGTCCTCGCCGTCGATCACATAGTCGACCCGGGTGGGAAACTCGTCCGCACCGAAGCTGGGCTTACCCCTTACGTTGCGCGTCAACTTGAACGGTCCGCCCCGATTGGCCATGATGGCGAATCCCCAGTCGGCGCCGCCGTGGCACAGCTGGCCGACTTCGATTGTTCCGTCGTCATATTCGACGCCCATGGTGAACCAGGCCACCTCCAGACGCTGGAAGTACGGCGTCTGCCGCCAGACCGTTCCGGGCAGCAGATGTTGCTGATCGACGGCGAAGAAACCCTCCACGTGTCGGCCCAGCAGGGTTCCGCTTGCTCGCAAGATGTGCGACACGTAGAGGTCCCCACCCTCGCGGCACGGGTCGTACCACTGCAAGCCGCAGTCACCGACGATCTGCCCCTCGACATTCAAGAGGTCACCCTCTTCCCACACCGTCGTCGCCCGGGTCATCTCGAGGCTGAATGACTCACCCAGGCTGCCTTTCACCGACGATGGCCGGATACGGAATCCGCTGTCGTCGGCGTGATACCGCAGAGTGCCGCCGCGCATGGAATCGGTCGCCCGGGGGTGCGATGCGAGAATCTGACCGTCGGAAGCATTGACCACCAGGCCGGCGCTGAGTTCACCACTGATCTTGCGTAACACCGTGTATCGGCGCCCTGCCTCATCCGCGAAGCCTCCATACAGATAGGTGCCGTCTTGGATGAGATGGTGGTAACGAAACGTCGGCAGCATATCGACGAAGTCGACCTCGACGGCGGAAAGGACCACCTGATGGTTGAAGTCGCCGCGACGTTGCTTGGCCAGCGAGATGGACATGTCGTGATCCCTCCGTCAGCCGCCCGCTTGCCGGGCATGCAGGCGCGGGGAGATCGTCCAGTTGTCGTCCTGGTGGCGGCCACCGACGTTGCGGCATCCGGTAACCGCCAGCTCGAACGGGGTGCGGATCCCCGGGGCGGCGGCGATCAGCGCCGGCAGAATGTTGATGTTGTACATTGCGGTGCCGAACAAGGCGGGGCGGTCCTGTTTGCCTGCGGGGTCACGCAGGCTCAGATGCAGGTCATAGTCAGGGACACCGCGGATTTCCACACCATAGCCTTGTTGATGGCGCCAGTGTTCCGCGATGTCGCGGCGCAGCCGGTTGACGTGTTCCACCCTGAACCGCTCCACCCCATCGACCGTGCCGGTAACGCCGAACCGGATCGCGGCGATCGCTCCGGCCTCGATACGTTTGGCAGGCACCTCGAAGGCTTCGGTGCAGCGGAAGGTCTCGCGAAATTCCTCCACATGCACGTCGGGACAACCGAATACATCGGCCAGCCCGCGCAGCGACGATCCCCACGTTCGGTCGAGCACACCGGCGCGGTGGAAACGGCTGGCGGAGGTGGCCATTACGCCCAGGCCCAGATCGTCGAGACGCCACAGCGGAAGCGGGTCGTAATCGCGCACCTCGTAGACGGTCAGGTGATCGATGCGTTCGCTGACCGCCGACAGGACGAACGGCAGCAGCTGGGTGGAGAAACCGGGATCGATACCGCCGTATACGATCGACGCGCGGCCGGTCAGCGCCGCCCACTCAATCGGCTCACGGATCTCCGGCGGGCACGACGGGGGATGGAGCAGTTCGGGAATGCCCAGATACGCGACGTCGACTCCGGCGCGCAGGTAGGGCAAGACCGGCTCGTAGCTACGGCTCCTGCCGCAGTAGACCAGCGCGTCGGGCCGCTGCGCCAGCACCTCGTCCAGCGAAGTCGTCAGCAGGGTCCCGCACGCTTCCCACCCGATCAACTGCGCCGCGTCTTTTCCCGCCTTGTTCGGGGAAAAGGTCTGTACCGCACACAGCGTCATGTCGGGCCGGCTGAGGATTCCGCGGATGGCGTAATGACCGACATCACCCATTCCGCAAACGGCTACCTTGAGAACACCCATCACGCCTCCGTTTTGGTGTTTCGGATCCTGTCTCGCCCCGCGATCAGCGGCAGGTCGAGCGGGCTGTACATTCCCGGCTGTGCCGCGCAGACGACGGGAATGGCGTTGACCACGCGCATCACGGTCGCCAGCACACCCTGTCCGGTGGCGTCGAGCCCGCGGCCGCCGAGTGCGACATCCACGCCGATGTCGGGTCGCCCCGATATCCGGATGCGCGTGGTGCGGCGCTGGGGATCGACCGGCTGTGGCCAATCCGGCGCAACCTCATCAAGCAGGCGGTAGCAGTGCTCGATGACGAACATCGGTTGGCCCCCGACCTCGCCGATCACCTCGAAACGCAGGGCCGCGGCTTGGTTGGGGCCGTAGCAGCCGGCTGGGATGGCGAACTCATAACCGGCGGCGGCGATTTCACGGTTCTCGTATACGCGATCGAGGGTAACGCCGAGACCCTCGGCGAGCATTGTCATCGGTCCCACCCAGTTGTGCGCGATCGTTCCTGGCACGTATCGCTGCGCGTCGGTCGTCACGTCGCTACCGAGTCCAGAGCGCCAGCGGCCGCCGCGGTAGCTGCCGACGTTCATCGCCTCTTGGACGTGAATTCGGGTGATGTCGCGCGACAGGCTGGTCAGGTGCAGCACCAGAGCGTCGGCCATGAAGCCCGGTTCGACACCGGTGCAAAAGAACGACGACCCGCCGACCAGGCAGGCGGCCTCGACACGGCGCTGCACGTCCGGCCCGTCGCCGGCGGGGTGCACCAACAATGGATGGGTTGTGGTGACGACGTTGATCCCCGCCGCGAGGATCACGCAGAAGTCGTCGATGACCTCGTCGTGACGGCCCCGGTCGGTGGCCATGTAACTGACGCAGTCCGGCGCGGCCGCGAGCACCGACTCTTGGTCGTTGGTGACCGCGACACCGATCGCACGATCCGTTCCTGCCAGTTGCCCGGCGTCCGTGCCACACCGAGCGGGGTTGTGCGCCCATACCCCGACGAGGTCGAGGGCCGGGGCGTCCAAGATTGCCTGTAGCGCAACGGTACCGGTGTTACCGGTGCCCCACTGAACAACCCGAATCGGTTTGGGGCTGGCTTGGGTCATGACGCCCAGGGTCGCCATCCCAGGAGTTCGCAAGCGTTGAGTTCGGCGATGCGGTGGGCTTCCTCGTCGGGGACGTTGGCCAGCATCTCGGCCATGCCCTTGCGGGAGTGGGGCCATTGGGAATCCGAGTGCGGATAGTCGCATTCCCAGGTGAGCCGGTCGATCCCGATGCGGTGCCGGAAATCGATTCCGGCCTGATCAACGATGAAGCACCCCCATACATTTTTGTGAAACAGCGTGGAGGGCCGCGTCTGGGTATCCACATGGGCATACCAACGGTGCCGTTCCCACACCTGATCAATGCGCTCGAGCATGTAGGGCAGCCAACCCGTACCGCCTTCGGCAAGAGCCACCTTCAGATTCGGGAACGCATGAAAGGTCCTCGAAAACAACAGATCCGCCAACGTGCCCATCGAATTGAGGCCCATCTGGGCCACCACCACCGGCGTCGGCGCATCCGGACTGACATACGGGGTCCGCGAAGACGTGCCAAAATGCAGCATCAGCGGCATGCCGTTTTCCTGCGCGATTGCCAACAGCGGGTCCCAATGCTCGGTGTGGAACGACGGCAACCCCAGCGGCGAGGGATTTTCCGGAAAGCAAATTGCCCTCGCGCCGACCCCGATCGCCCGATGCAGTTCGGCCACGCACAGATCGATGTCCCACAACGGCAAGATGGCCAGCGGCACGTACCGATCCGGTGCCGCGCCGCACCACTCCTGCAGCATCCAGTCGTTCCAGGCCCGCACACAATCCAGCGCCATCTCCCGATCCTCACCCTCGAGGAACCGGGTACCGGCGAACCGGGCGAAACTAGGGAAGCACAAATGCGCCCACACCCCGTCTTCGTCCATGTCCTTCAGTCGCGCCACCGGGTCGTAGCAGCCGGGGCGCATATCGTCATAACGCGCCGGCTCCACGTCCCACGTCCGCGGATCCTTACCCGCCACCGCGTTCAACCCGATTTGCGGATAATTCTTGCCCGCATACACCCACGATTGCACCCGACCATGCGCGGTGGCCCCCAGCTGAAGCCGCGCCGAGTCGACCTCGACCTCTTCCACGTGAGGGATCTGGGCCCGGTCATACTTGGCCGGCATCCGTGACGTCCACACATCCGCCGGCTCGATCGCATGATCATCCACCGACACCAATTTCATCCAATCCTGAAGCGGCATAACCCAGCTCCCTTCACCGAATGGGCCCAGAACTTAACCGCGTTGCGGGAATCCATGGGCATGTTGTCGCAGCCGGCCCGTGCCGACGCGGTGGGTAACCGCGCGAGAGCCGCCGTTGCATCCTGCCCGGCCAGGCGCGGGAGGGAGACGGCGCTCAAATCGCTCAAGGCGCTGGTGTTCGTCGCACACATCGCGGTTCGCTTGTCTTCCGCTTGTTCCTATCTGGCGAATGTAGGCGTCGCCGCAGCACCGTGTCAACGGAGAAGTAAGATTATTTATATTCTTCATGTACAGCAGGCGGCTTTGCGCTTTGTGGTGGGCAAGCCGCTGATGCCCCACTCGATCCACGGAGACCAGCAGTCGTCGGGGCCTACGGGAGCTGTCCAACGGCTCTCGGGGCATCGATGAGCCAACATCCACACGCTGATGGCGTGCACCCGTGGCAAGACGCGGGCAGGGGACGTTAATAAAGCAGGTCGATGACGCGATCCTGCTTCTGAGTCTTCGCCACGTAGCGGCGGGCGCTCTTCATGTGGTCCCGCCAGGCACGTTCGGCACCTTCGCCATCACCTGCATGGATAAGTTCGGCGATCTTCTCGTAGCCGCGCAAGGCGCGGCGGTTCGCGCGGCGAACCTCGTCGCTGTCGGGTCCGATGTCGGCCAAAGACTTAGCGAGCTCACGCTCGACGATTTCGGAGAGCATGCCGATGACAGCAGTGAGTGTGTGATTACCGGAAAGCTCGACGAGTTTGACGTGGTATCGCACGCCGGCTCTGCTGAATTCCCGAGAATCGTCGACGGCCGCACGGACCCGTTCCAATTCGGCGTCGAGTTCTTTCAGTGCGTCTTTAGTGGCCGATTCGGCCAGCCGCCTTACGGCGGGCGGCTCGATGGTCAGCCGGGCATCCCAGACGTCCCCGATAGTGGTGCCTGACAACATCAAGATCATCCCGAACAGGTCCGCAACGGCATCCGGTCCCGGCACCGTGACGCGCGCGCCGCCCGGTGGACCGCGCCGGATGGTGACGAGATGATCGCCTTCCAGCAGCCGGAAGGCCTCCCGCAGGGTCGGACGGGAAACCCCGAACCGCTCGATGAGCTCGGCCTCGGTGGGCAACCAGTCGCCGTCGACGAGCTCACCCCGTGCGATCATCCTCCGGATCTGGGCCGCGACCTGATCCGACATCTTCATCGGACGAACGCGTGCGTGGTTACCGGCCAGGACGAAAGATTCTCTTCCAGCCACGCACACCCCTTCCGGCCCCACGAGCCGAATCCATACGATACAGGAGATACAGCTGATCTAGTTGAGCTAGTCCATACAGAGAAAGGCTCGACTGGGAAGCATCCGAAGCGACTCGAGTTGCCCTGCGCCCGCCTTCCTCCGGCAGGTGCCCTGAATTCCGATGGTCACTGCGCGACAGCGTAGGCGAAAATAAGCCTCGTCATGCGCGCACGGAGCAATGAATTGTGATCGCACGATCAAGAACATCTCAGGGTCACGCGGAAAGATCTCGCGACTCGCGGATTGACGAAGACGTGGAGTTCAAGGCCGGGGCGGCATCCTTTCATGACATCACTAACTGGCAGTTGCGGACAGCGGGACAACGGGAAGGCGTAGAAGCACTGCGCCCCAACGTGATTCAGCATTTTCACTCCGCGGGCGTGCTCGCGGCGCCCCAGCTCCCGTGACCGCGTACGAGCGCCGGTGGGCAAGGCTCGATACGCACAATCGTTGTCTCGCCACGCGGCTCACCGCCGCCGAGTCCCAGAGGGGGTGATTCCCTGTCGCGGTGGCGTTTCCCGAGTTGGAACACCTCGGCCTGAGCCACGACAGCGTGCGGCTTCACAGCGCCGCATCGAGTAACTGCAGGTATGCGTCGAGATCGGGGACGGCCGACTCAGCCGCATGCACGCTGATTGCGACGGTGTCGCCGATGCCGTGCACCCCGTGGGTCAGGCCCATCACCGGCGACAGGGCCGGGTATCCGGCCGTCAACACCACCCGGGCATCCCCGAAGCTCAGATCGGCCGCCCCGCGGTAAACGCTGGACACCACCGTGTTGCCCGCTACCTGCGCCGGCCGGGCATCGGGATCGAATTGGGCGACGCCCCAACGCAACAGGGTCGCCGGCACCGCCGCGAACGCGCGGTCGGCGGCGCGCGTTGCCGGGTGCTCGAAGCGGCGCCGGCCGTTGGCCAGGTCCGCCGCGATCCGCTCAACGCGGTTGTCTGGATCCAGCTTCGGGTACAGCCCCACAACGACGTTTCCAAAGTGGTTATGCGCCAGTGGCACCAAGGGTTTGGCCATCGGCACCTCGGCGCCCAGCGAATCGGCCGCGTCGCCGAGCAGATCAGACAGTGCTGTCGACACCGCGGCCAGCACACTCACGGTGACCGTGGGACCGCCCAGCTGCGAGCGCCGTCGCACCAGCGTGCGCACCGCTCGGGCGCCATCCGGACGGGCATTGGTGGGCAATAGCGGCCGGGATCCGGGCCCCGGCGCCAGCAGCCCGGCGCGGGTATCGCGAACGAGTTGGCGATGCGTACGGGCCGCTTGGGCGGCCCGCCACGGCAGGAAGCCCGCCGGCAGGGGTTGCACTTTCGGCACCGGGTCCGCCCGGCCCAAGAGCCAGCCCGCCAGCGCCGATGCTCGAGCACCGTCGGCCAGGGCGTGCGCGACCTGCATGACCGCAACGGTGCCCGCACCGACGACACCCGGGATGCCGAGCACCGGCGTGAAGACATGCAGCCGCCAGGGCATCCGTCGAATGTCCAGCTGGTCATCGGCGAGGCCGACGACGGCCGCCAGGCAACCGTGCCAGGTCTGGTCGGCGAGGCCGTGACGGATCACCTGGTCGCTCGTGACGACCATCGGCACCCACCGCGGATAGGCCAACGCGTTGCGGTCCCGGATCCGCATCGTCAGCTCCGGACACGCCCGGGCCCGCCGGCAGACCTGCTCGATGGCACCCGAGTAATCCGCGGGTTCGTCGTCGAACGCGTAGAGCAGGAACTGGTCGTTGGGCAGTTTGGCCGACATCCAATAGAACTGCGCGTCGACCGCCGCCATCCGTTGCCCCGACCGGACCTGAGCCACGACGTCAGCCGGGTGCGCCGATGAACCCAAGCACCAGGTCGGCGACCTTGTCCGGCTGTTCCAGCTGCAAGAAATGCCCGGCGTGTTCGACGATGGCGACCTCACTGCCGGGTGGCAGCACTTTTTCGGTCCAGAGTGTGAAAGCCGGTGTCATGCAACCGTCGTCGCGACCGTGTAGGTACAGGCAGGGCAGCACGGGCGGCTCCGTCCACAGCCGGTTCAGTTCGGCATATCGCGCCGGCGGTCGGGTGTTGCGGATTGTGGCCCGGTACGGCCCCAGCGCGGCCCGCCAACTCTCCGGCGCCCCGATCGCCGCGTCGACGTGACGCAAATCCTCTTCGGCGCGATAGCCCGGTGACCACCGCCTCCAGAGCCGCGGCAGCAGCCAGGAAGCGGAACGCTCAGGCAGCCAAGGCAATTGAAAATACATGATGTACCAGCTACGCAGCATTTGGCGCGGTAAATGGCTGGCCAGCCGGGCCCGCTCGGCCGCGCCCCCCCGCCGACGGAACGCAGCCGACGGCGGCACCGACATGATCACCGCCTTGGCGAACGGACTGTCGGGCATGGCGGCCAGACCGGTGGCGGCGATCGCACCCCAATCGTGACCGATCACGACATCGCTCTCGGTACCTCCCGCAGCAGAGCGCACGCGCAAGGCGTCGTCCATGAGCGCACCGACGTGATAGCAGCCGTCAGCCGGAATCGACGACGGCGCGTATCCGCGCATGAAAGGCGCGACCACCCGCCACCCCGACTCTGCGAGCCGGGGTGCGATCTTGCGCCACCCGTATGGGGTGTCGGGGAAGCCGTGCAGACACAACGCGATGGGCCCACCGCGCGGCCCCCAGGTGAGGGCCTTCAGGTCCCCCGCAGGACCGGGCACGTCGATCCAGCCTGGTTCAGCCATGTTCCCTCCCTGCTCCGCGCGTCCGCACGGACCAACCTATCCCGTGTGGGTCCCGAACGCACCGACCCGGTCACGCATTCGCCAAATCGTCACTGCGTCAGTGGCTTTCGCGATGCCTCACCGCGTCGGCCGCCAGAGCGGCGATCGCGATCTCGCGCATCCATACATCGCCCCGGTGGCCGCCGTGGCGCGGGCGGGATCGGGATCGGTGACCAATTCGTCGAGCCGGTCCGGAACGATTTGCCAACTCGGGCCGAGGCGGTCTCGGCACCGGCCGCACTGCGATTTCTCGCCGCCGTCGGTCGATCGCTCCCAGTAGTAGTCGACCTCGTCCTGGTCCCTATAGCCGACCGTGCAGGCCACCGCTTCACTGAACGGCAACCGCCTTGATCCCGATGAACCGATCGCCGTCCAGCACGAAGCTGCCCGAAAGGACCGGCCGGTCGAAGCCTTTGACGTGCGAGTTCGGGAACAGCGAGGGGTAAGACGGGGTCGCCTTTTCCAGGTCGTGGTGAAAACACGGCGAGGGGTGATCGGCGGCATGCCACGGCCTCCTTGATGACCGTCGTCGGGGCCGCTGTCACGGATAGACCCCGGCCACGGCGAAAACTCGCCGCGGCGGCGACCAGGTTCAAGAGTGCTTAAGCGACCTATGTAACGTCAGAACGCGTGAGCGCCGTGAGCAGCAGCCACCAGACGGTCGAGTTCTCCGGCCACGACGGGATCACCCTGGTCGCCGATGAGTGGAACCGCGGCGCCGGCACCGCTGGGCGGCCGACCATCCTCATGCTGCACGGCGGCGGTCAAAACCGGTTTTCCTGGAAAAACACCGGCCAGATCCTCGCCGACGAGGGCTTTCATGTGGTGGCGTTGGACAGCCGCGGACACGGCGACAGCGATCGCGCGCCGGGCGCCGACTACGCCGTCGACACGTTGACCGCCGACGTCATGCGGGTGCTCGATGTCATCGGCCGGCCGGTGATGATCATCGGTGCGAGCATGGGCGGCTTGACGGGCATCCTCGCCGCCCACCAGGCCGGCCCTGACGCGGTGCGGCAATTGGTGCTCGTGGACGTGGTCCCTCGATTCGAGAAGGACGGCAGCGCCCGCATCCGCGATTTCATGATGGGCAACATCGACGGTTTCGACTCGCTGGAGCAGGCCGCCGATGCCGTCGCCGCCTATCTGCCGTACCGGGCCAAGCCCCGTAGCCCCGAAGGACTCAAGAAGAACCTGCGGCTGCGCGACGGACGCTGGTATTGGCACTGGGATCCGGCGTTCATGACCAAGCCCGGGGACGACCCCGAGCTACGCACCGAGAAGTTCGAGCAGTCGGCCAGAAGCCTGTCCATCCCGGTCCTGTTGATTCGTGGAAAGCTGTCCGACGTGGTCAGCCCGGAAGGCGTTCAACACTTCCTCGCGACGGTGCCGAACGCGGAGTTCGTCGAGTTGGCCGACGCGGGGCATACCGCGGCCGGCGACGACAATGACGCCTTCAGCGAAGTCGTGGTGAACTTCGTCAGGCGCGCAGAGGGATGACCGCCTAGTTCGCGATGTGGCGACCCGCTTCACCCGACTACGCCGCGCTCGCGATCGCCACTAGTTCGCCGGCTTCTCCGCGTGTCCGCCGAACTGCTTACGCATCGCCGACAATGCCTTGTTGGCGAAGTCATCGAGCTGACGCGAGGCGAAGCGAGACTGCAGCGCGGTCGTCAGCACCGGCGTGGGAACTCCCTCGTCGATTGCGGCGATGGAGGTCCACCGGCCTTCCCCGGAGTCCGAAACCCGGCCGGAGAACTCCTTCAGCTCGGGCGACTCGTGTAACGCGATCGCGGTCAGATCCAGCAGCCAGGACCCGATGACGCTGCCGCGGCGCCACACCTCGGCAACCTCGGGAATGTCTATGTCGTACTGATAGAACTCGGGGTTCGACAAGGGTGCGGTTTCCGCGTCCCCCGCCTGCACGTGCTTCCCCACGTCGGCGTTGCGCAAAACATTCAGCCCCTCGGCCAGGGAGGCCATCATCCCGTACTCGATGCCGTTGTGCACCATCTTGACGAAGTGCCCCGCCCCGGACGGCCCGCAGTGCAGATAGCCCTTTTCCGATTGCGCAACCTGGCCGTCACGCCCAGGCGTACGCGGCGCCGCGTCGACCCCGGGAGCGACGGTGGCGAAGATCGGCTCGGCGTGGGCGAAAGCGTCCCGGTCGCCACCAATCATCAGGCAGTAGCCGCGTTCCCGGCCCCACACGCCGCCGCTGGTGCCACAGTCCAGCAGACGAATCCCATTCTCCGAGAGCGTCTTCGCGTGCCGGATGTCGTCACGGTAATAGGAGTTGCCGCCATCGATCACGATGTCGCCGGAGTCCAGCGTCTTTGCCAGTTCCTCGATCACTCCCGTGGTGATGGTCCCGGCCGGCACCATCACCCAGACGACCCGCGGAGTCGTCAGCTTCTCGGCGAGCTCGGACAGCGAGGACACTCCGGTGGTCCTGTCCTCCCCCGCCATCGCCTTGACCGCATCCGGGTCGTGGTCATACACCACGCAGTCATGTCCGTCCGCGGCCACGCGGCGGACGATATTCGCACCCATCCGGCCGAGGCCGATCATCCCAAGCTGCATCTTGTCCTGTTCTCCTTACTGTGGTGGGGGCGTGCGCTTCGGCAGCCACGGCAGTTGCCAGCTGCGATGACCATGCAGCAGTGACTGCGCGGCCTCGGGTCCCCAAGAGCCCGGGTCGTAGTGGTGGATCCGGGTCGGCTTGTCCAGCAGCGGCTGCACGATCCGCCACGTCGCTTCGATCGCGTCTTCCCGCGCGAACAGCTGGCGATCTCCGATCAACGCGGCATACAGGAGCCGTTCATAGGGCCGCACTGGTTCACCGAGATCCTCGGCGAACGAGGAATCGAGGTGCACGTCATGCCACGAGTCGCCGACTTGGGCCGACAACTGCAGGCGCATCCCGGGGTCGGGATCGATGCGCAGCACGATCTGGTTGGGCTCGGGCGGTCGGCGGTTGGGCAGAAACGAAAACCCGGGGACGTGATGGAGGAACATCCGGACCTCGGTGACCTTTTCCGGCAGCGCCTTGCCGGCGCGCAGGAAGATCGGCACTCCGGCCCAGCGCCAGTTGTCGATCTCGGTCCGCAGGGCGATGTAGGTCTCGGTCTGGGAATCTTTCGCCACCCCGGCGACGTCGGTGTAGCCGCGGTATTGGCCACGCACGCAACGCTCCGGATGCAGCGCGGGCATCGCCCGGAACACTTCGGCCTTCTTGTCGTTCAGGTCATCGGCGCTGGGGCCGACCGGGGGCTCCATCGCGACCAGCGCGAGTACCTGCAGCAGATGGTTTTGCACGACGTCGCGCAAGGCACCCACCGCGTCGTAGAACTTGCCGCGGTCCTCGATCCCGAAGTCCTCGGCCATGGTGATGTGGATTTCGGAGACGGCGTCGCGGTCCCACAGCTTGGCCAGGCCGTTGTTCGCGAAGCGCAGGTATTGCAGTTCCTCGACGGGTTGCTTGCCCAGGAAATGGTCCACGCGCAGGATCTGGTCTTCGTCGAGCACGGCGCGAAGCCGGGCGTTCAAGTCACGCGCGGAGGCCAGGTCGTGGCCGAACGGCTTCTCCACGGCGACGCGCGCCCGCTCCAGCAGGTCGACCTTCGCAAGGTTCTCGACAATCGGTGCGAACAGGGCCGGCGGCATTTCCAGGTAATAGAGCGGGCGGCAGTCCGAGCCGATCAGCTTGGCGAGCTGGCGGTAGAGCTTGTCGTCGGTGACGTCGCCGTGCAGGTAGGAGAACCGGCCGGCAAGCCGGTCGAACACCGCGTCGTCGAACTGCTCACCGGACGTTTTGATCGCATCCCGCGCCCGGTCGAGCAACTGGCCGATCGAGATGTCGTCACTGGCCACGCTCAAGATCGGGCAGCTCAGCAAGTCGCGCCGCTCGAGCCGGTACAGGGCGCGGAACGTCATCTTGCGGGCCAGGTCCCCGGTAATTCCGAAGATGACCAGCAAATTTGACGGGCTACCGTCGGCGTCGACCAAAACCGCACCTCCCGAAAGTCACCTACTGGGCTCCCTTGAGACTCGCTGCCCGCGGCCGGCCGGGATCAACACTAAACACTGCCAGAGGGCCCGACAAGCCGAACGGACCAGGGCCTTCGCAAGGGCCCTGCAAGGCCCCTGAAAGGCCTTCGAAAGGCCCCTGAAAAAATGACCGGCGTGGGTGATGCGCTGCATATCGCGGTCTACATCGTGGCCGGGGTTGCCGTGCTCGAAGCCGTCGGACTTGTCGTGCTGGCAAGACTGCTGGCCAGCAGTCGCCGCGAGATCGGCGAATTGCAGCACCGGACCGAGACCCGCAACTGGTTGCTGTCCGGCGGCCGCGAGGCCGTCAAGACGGTGTGGCAAACCGCAAACCTGGTCCGCAAAGAAGGATTCGGCGCCGCCGTGCGCAGTTCGATCGAAGACCTCGCCGACTGGGCGGAGGTGGAGCGGCCCGACCTGGCCCGGGTCACCCCGGACGGCCGGGTGGTGATCTTGTTCTCCGACATCGAGGAATCCACCGCACTCAACGAGCGGATCGGCGACCGCGCCTGGGTCAAGCTCATCGCAGCGCACGACAAGCTTGTGTCGGATGTCGTGCAGCGACGTTCCGGACACGTGGTGAAGAGTCAGGGTGATGGATTCATGATCGCGTTTGCCCGCGCCGAGCAGGCGGTGCGCTGCGGCATCGATCTTCAGCGCGCGCTTGAAAAGAACGCAAAGCGCAAGCGGCAGGAGGAAATTCGGGTTCGGATCGGCATCCACATGGGCCGCTCGGTGCGCCGCGGCGACGACCTGTTCGGGCGCAACGTCGCAATGGCGGCGCGGGTCGCAGCACAAGCCGTCGGCGGCGAGATCCTGGTGAGCGAACCGGTGCGGGACGCCGTTGACGACTGTGAAGACATCGGGTTCGACGGGGGACGCGACGTCGAATTGAAAGGCTTTTCGGGCAGCTACCGCTTGTTCGCCGTCGAAGCCTCGGCCGATCCCGACGCGGACTGAAGGCTCTCGGCCTCGGACTCGGCCAACCTCTGGTGTAGGCGGGCCCGGACCTCGTCTGCCGTGTAGGAACGTCGTTTGCGTTGATCGCGAACCACCAGCGCGCCACCGGCCACCACGCCGGCGGCGCCGGCCAACCCGACCCATTTCCAAACACTGCGCATGCGCATGAAACACAGGCTATTCGCGCTGCGGTCCGAGCGCCCCCGGTTGTGGTTAACTTGTGTGCCTTTCAAACTACGGCAACGGCTCAGCACCATGGACACCCTTTCCGGTAAGGTCGCCGTCATCACCGGGGCGGCCAGCGGCATAGGCCGCGCCATCGCCTGCAAGCTCGCCGAGCAGAGTGTTCACATAGTGCCCGTCGACGTCGACGACCACGGCCTTCGAGCCCTCAGCGCGGGTCTGCGCGACCAAGGTGTCAAGGTATTGGCGCAGCGCGCCGACGTGTCCGATCCGAGCGCTTTCGAGAGCATTCGCAGCGCGGCACTGCAACGATTCGGCCGAATCGATATCGTCGCCAACAATGTCGGCGTACTGACCAATGGCCTGCCCGAGGACATCCCCGTGACCGAGTGGCAACGCATCGTCGAGATCAATTTGATGTCGGTGGTGCGCAGCAACGCCGCCTTCCTGCCGTTGCTGCTCGATCAGGGCAGCGGACATCTGGTCAACACCGCATCATTCGCCGGGCTGTTCACCTACTCCTACGACCGGCTGCCATATGCGGCCACCAAAGCCGCTATCGTGCAGATCAGCGAGGGGCTGGCAATTTATCTGCGGCCCAAGGGGATCGGTGTCACCCTGCTTTGCCCCGGACCGGTGCTGACCAATATCGCCACTGCCGTGCCGACATTCGGCCCCGGAACAGCGCTGCGCATTCCCGGCGAACAGTTCGAGTTGCTCGATCCCGCCACCGTCGGCGAGCTGGTCGTGGACGCGATTCTGCGGAACCGGTTCTTTGTGCCCACTCACGTCGCTGTCGTTGAGGAATTGCGCCGCCGCATCGGCGACTGGGACGCCTACATCGACTACCAGATCTCCCGCGAACCCGACAGAAAGGCACCCCCCGATGGCTGACTTGCGCACTGAAGGTCTGGACGCGTTCAAGGAGATGATGCCCGGCCTGATCGCGGACAACGTCACCAGCCTGCGCCACGGCGGCTTCGCCGACGAACTCGGCGACCTGAGCATCGACCACGTTTTCGGCGCGATTTGGAGCCGGCCCGGGCTGGATCGTCGCTCCCGCAGCTTGGTAACCCTCGGCGCACTCATCGCCTTGCGGGCCGGCGAAGAACTGAGATACCACTTCCCGATCGCGCTGCGCAACGGGCTGAGCATGGCAGAAATCGAAGAGGTGATCTACCACATGGCGGGCTACGCGGGCTATCCCGCGGCCGCCAGCGCTCGCAACCTCGCGTGTGAGGTGCTGCAAAACCGATGATCAGGAAACCGAAGCGATGAGCGGACGGACCCGAACATGCTGACCCTGGACCAAGCGCTCAACGAAACCCGCACGGGCGACCTCTGGCTGTTCCGCGGCGCTTCACGGCCCGACCGCACCATCCAGACGCTGACGAACAGCCCGGTGAACCACGTCGGCATGACCGTCGCCATCGACGACCTACCGCCATTGATCTGGCATGCCGAACTGGGCGACAAGCTGATCGACATGTGGACCGGCACCAATCACCGCGGCGTGCAACTGAACGACCTCCACCAAGCCGTCCTGCAATGGACGCAGCGCTACCGCCAGCGGTGCTGGTTGCGCCAGCTGACTCCGCACGCCACTCGCAATCAGGAGAACGAACTGCTGCGCGTGATCGCCCGAATGGACGGCACCGCGTTCCCCACCACGATGCGCCTGACCGGCCGGTGGCTGCGCGGCCGGCTCCCGACCGCCTATGACTGGTTTCGCGGAACGCCGGTCGTGGACAGAAAGGTTCGAGAATCGACGAAACGACGCAAGGCGCGCCAGCGCGTCGGCCTGGAAACGGCGTATTGCGCGGAGACGGTCGCGATCACCTACGAGGAGATGGGACTACTCAGCACCGAGAAGTACTCGAACTGGTTCGACCCGGGCTCGTTCTGGAGCGGTGACAAGCTTCCGCTCGCGCCGGGATATCAGCTGGGCGACGAAATCGAGGTCAGCCTCGGCTAGTCGACGGACATCTCGCCCATCGCCGACCACCCGGTTGCGTCAATGGTCTGACTGATGATCTGTGGCGTGGACTTCAGCGCCTCCGGCAGCTCTCGCATCGCCCGCTTGAAGTGATCGCTGTTGACGTGCACGCTACCCGCCTCACCGTCGCGAAACGCCTCCACCAAAACATATTCGGCCGGGTTGTCCAGGCTGCGAGACCACTCGAACCAAAGGTTGCCGTCCTCGGCGCGAGTGGCTGCCGTGAAGGAGGCAACGAGCTGCGGCCAGCGGTCCGTCCACTCGGGCTTGGTCTCGAACTTGACGACGATGAAGATCATTGCCGGGTCCCCGCCTACGCTCGTTGCTTCGATTGCGCCCGCTCGATCCCCACCGGGCAGCGTCAGCATATACGGCCGCGACGGCGTCGCGAAGGGAGCGTTGCGCCGTTGCCATCCGCATTAGCGCCAGCAAACTATGCCCGGGCGCCTTGATTGGCGCCCGGGCATACTTCTCAATTTGACACACGCCAGTCACCGTGACGTATCTCACAATACGGCGGAAATTGGTTCTGCTTCACTTTGCACTCGCATGAATATCGCGAAGCGCTCACAAAAGGGCCTGGCCATAAATGACGCACAACCGAATTTCATTTCGTTATGGGTTCGCAATTCCCGGGTCACCTGGCGGCGGTAATTCCGGGGCCGGCGGTGGCGGCACTGCGGGAGCGGCGGCATCGACCAGAACGGGCGGCGCGTCCGGCGGCGGCGGTGGAGCGTCGGGCGGCGGCGGCAAGTCCGGTGGTGGCGGCGCGTCCGGCGGTGGAGCGCCGGGCGGTGGCAGCGCATCCGGCGGTGGCGGCAGCTCACCATCCGGCGCCATCGGCAGGAACATATGGTGGGTGAATTGTGGCTGGTAGGCGCCTCCGCCTCCGATGTGCACCCCGCCACGCTCGCCGCTGGACACCGCGGTCCCATCGGGCAAGGTCACCGCGGTGTGGCCGCCGTTCCATCCGATCACCAAGGCGTCGGGGGCCGTGCCGTATTGGAAGCCTCGCGCCAATAAAGCGGCTTCCTCGTTCCCGGTGTTGAACCTGTCGCCGTAAATCGGCCTTCCGCTGGCCGCATTGGCGACCCATGAAGCCAAGCCCGAGCAGTCGGTGCCAGCGGGAGAATCGCCACCCACCACATAGGGCGTGCCTGAGACCTGACTAACGAGCGACATCAGCGTTGCAAGAACAAACATAGCCAGCGACGCTAGCAACGGAATTCAATGCAAATCAAAATTTGTGGCGTAAATCATTCGCAATGCAATAGCCGTTTTAAGCCGCGTGCATAGCTAATTTATTACGACGTGCCATCATTTCCGATAACAAATTGCGTAACG
>CAYNLB010000099.1:11149-17474 GCA_964397935.1 uncultured Mycobacterium sp. | reverse complement strand
TCTGGGCCTGCCGCTCGCGGTTCGCCATCAGCGTCAGGGCCTTGATGAGGTCGTCTGCGTTGTCGGTGGCCGACTTCATCGCGCGTTGGCGCGACGCCAGTTCCGATGCCGCGGATTCGAGCAGCGCCGCGTACACGCGGGTGGTCAGGTATCGCGGCAACAACGACTCGAAAAGCGTCGTCGCATCCGGTTCGAACGAATACAAGGTACGCACTTCGGGTTCTTCCTCGACGTACTCGACCACCATGGGGGCAATCCGGTGGGCCGACGCCGACTGCGACAGCATCGATTTGAACTCGGTGTAGACGATGTGCAGTTCGTCGACGCCCTCGGTGTCGGACTGACCCTCGTCCTCGTCGCCGGCACCGAGCATGAACGCGTCGACCAAGGTCTCGGCTATCTCGGCGGCGTTCTCGTACAGTGGTTGCTCGGAGAAGCCCGTCCAGGATCCGGTGATGTCCCAGTTTCGGAAGGCGTAGTAGTTCAGCGCCTTACGGCCCACGGCGTAGAGCACCGGTGTCTTGCCCTCCTCCCGCAGCAGGGAGAACAGCTCCTCGGCGCGGCGGAAGATGCTCGCGTTGTAGGCACCACACAGACCGCGGTCCGACGACACCACCAGCACGCCGGCACGCTTCGGCTCGGGCCGCTCGACGAGCAACGGATGATCCAGCGCGGCCTCGGCGGCCAACGTGGTGAGCATCGCCGTGATTTGGAAGGCGTACGGCCTGGCGGACTCGAGCCGGGCCTGCGCTTTGCCGATGCGCGAGGTCGCGATCAACTCCTGTGCCTTGGTGATCTTCTTGATCGACCCGGCCGAGCGAATCCGCCCGCGCAATTCACGAAGTGTGGCAGCCATTGGTTGCTACTTCTTCTCTTTCTTTGCCTTCTTCGGCGGCGCCGGCTTCTTGACCTTCACCGATTCCTTTGCCAGATCCTCTTCGTCCATCGCCTCGACATGTTCGTCAGGCACCACCGATCCACCACCCGTGGCCGCGAAGCCCTTCTTGAAGTTCTTGATGATCTCGGTGAGCTGGTTCTCGGATTCTTCGGAGAGCTTCTGGGTGTCGCGGATCCCGGCCAAGAACTTCTCTTCGGAGGCCCGCATGTGGTCCAGCAGTTCGGTCTCGAACCGCCTGACGTCCTCCACCGGCACCGAGTCCAGATGACCACCGGTGCCCAGGAAGATCGAAACCACTTGCTCCTCAACGGGCATGGGTTGGTACTGCGGTTGCTTGAGCAGCTCGACGAGCCGCTCGCCGCGGTCCAATTGCGCCTTGGACGTGGCGTCCAGGTCGGAGGCGAAAGCCGCGAAGGATTCCAGCTCCCGGTACTGCGACAGGTCCAAGCGGAGACTTCCTGCAACCTCTTTCATTGCCTTGATCTGCGCCGCGCCACCGACTCGGGACACCGAGACACCGACGTTGATGGCCGGCCGCACACCCTGGTTGAACAGGTCGGACTCCAGGAAGCACTGCCCGTCGGTGATCGAAATGACGTTGGTGGGGATATAGGCCGAGATGTCGTTGGCCTTGGTCTCGATGATCGGCAGGCCGGTCATCGAGCCGCCACCGAGCTCGTCGGAAAGCTTGGCGCAGCGCTCCAATAGCCGTGAGTGCAGGTAGAACACGTCGCCCGGGTAGGCCTCACGGCCCGGCGGTCGGCGGAGCAGCAGCGAGATCGCGCGGTACGCCTCGGCCTGCTTGCTCAGGTCGTCGAAGACGATCAGCACATGCTTGCCGTCGTACATCCAGTGCTGGGCGATCGCCGAACCCGTATACGGCGCAAGCCATTTGAACCCGGCCGCGTCGGATGCCGGCGCCGCGACGATGGTAGTGTAGTCCATCGCGCCGCCCTCCTCCAGGGCGCGGCGAACGGAAGCGATCGTGGTGCCCTTCTGCCCGATGGCGACGTACACACAACGCACCTGCTTGCTTTCGTCGCCGGTCTCCCAGTTCTGCCGCTGGTTGAGGATGGTATCCACGCAGACCGCGGTCTTGCCGGTCTTGCGGTCGCCGATGATCAGCTGGCGCTGGCCGCGGCCGATCGGGGTCATCGCGTCGATCGCCTTGATCCCGGTTTGCAGCGGCTCCTTGACACTTTGCCGCTGCACCACCGAAGGTGCCTGGATCTCCAGTGCGCGCCTCGTGTCGGTGGCGATGTCGCCCTGGCCGTCGATCGGGTGGCCCAGCGGGTTGACCACGCGCCCCAGGAACGCATCGCCGACGGGCACCGAAAGCACCTCACCGGTGCGCTTGACCTGCTGGCTTTGTTCGATCTTCTCGAAATCACCCAGGATGACCGCGCCGATACTGTGCTCGTCGAGGTTGAGCGCGACGCCGAGCACGCCGCCCGGGAACTCGAGCAGCTCCTGAGTCATCACGGATGGCAAGCCTTCGACGTGGGCGATGCCGTCGCCGGCGTCAACGACGGTACCGACTTCCTCTCGGGTGGTGTCGGAGGTGAAGGAGCCCACGTACTCCTCGATGGCGCCCTGAATGTCATCAGCGGAGATTGTCAACTCGGCCATGGCTTTTCGTCTTCCTACTTGATCTTGGTTCGCGTGTGGTTGTGATGAGAGGTTCGTGGTCAGTCGGGCACCTGCGCCTCGGCTGCGGTCAGGCGAGACAAGAGTGCCCCGTCGATCACTTCGTCGGCCACGGCGATCAGCAGCCCGCCCAGCAGTTCGTCATCGACCTGCAGCTGCACCGCGATCGGATGACCGTAAATACGGCTGAGCACTTCGGTCAGACGATTGCGCTGCGCATCGCTCAGATCGGCGGCCGCGCTGACTTGCGCGACAACCTCGCCGCGCCGGGCCACTGCAACTTCCGCCAGAAACTGGACGGCATCCTCGGCCGGCCGACCCCTGAGCAGCTCGACAGTCTGAGCCAGTAGAGCCACCACAATCTTGTTGACGGGACCGCTTGCACTGTCAAGAACGTTGCGCAGCAGCCCAATCCGACCCGCCACCGGAATGGTGTAGTCGCCCAGCAGGATGGCAAGGCGCGGCTGTGCGTCGAGAATGCGCGAGAACCGGAACAGTTGTTCTTCGACCTCGTCGACGTCATTCTCACGATCGGCGACTTCGAGCAACGCCTGCCGCGAAACGTCTTCGATCGCGTCGATCAGGTCAGAGCTGGCAGACCACCGCTGCGAGACAGCTGATCGCAGGACCTCGAGGGTCGCGTCGCCGACCTTGCCGGAGACCAGCCGCTCGATCAGCCGGATCCTGGGCGCGGCGTCCTCGGCGGGGGCGGTGAGGTACCGGGTGACGACGATTTCCCGGCCCAGCATGTCGGCCACCGCAACCAGCTCGCTGGACAAGGCGGAAAGCGCTTCATTGTCAAGGTTTTTGGCTATGGTACCGAACCGGTCCAACAGGGTGCCGACCGCCTGCCGACTGGCCGAACGCATCTTTGCCGACAGCGGGTGCTCGAGCTCAGCGGACGCGGGCGCCATGGCGTCGAGGTCGTCGAGGAAGCGATCGACGGTGGCCGACTGCTGCGCCGGGTCAGCAACGTAATTGCGGACCAACTCTCCCGCCTGGCGCACCGCTTCATGACCGAGTTCCAGGCGAAGCTGACGGCTCAGTTGTGTTCGCAGCAGCTCAACCTGGCGACCACCCTGTGATTTGATGCGGTCCGCCTCGACCTCGGCCTGGGCCTGCAACTGCTCGGTGATGCGCGCCGAGTCTGTCTGCGCCTCTTCGACAAGCCGCTTCGCTTCCGACTTGGCGGATTCCACGGCCTTGCTGTGGGCCGTGGTCGACTCGGTCAATCTGTCGACCGCCGTAGCCGCATCCTTCAGCTGCTGGCGCACTACGTCTTGCCGCGCGGCCATCAATCGACGCACGGGCGGCACCACATAGCGCACCACCAGAAACACGATGGCCGCGAATCCCACCAACTGTCCGATGAAGGTCGACATGCGTGATTACCGTCCAGACGCCTTGGTTGCGGATTCGGCCGCGGCGGGAGCAACGTCGACGCCGAGGATTCGGCTGGCCAGCGTCGCCGACATGGTCGCCACGTTGGCCCGCAGATCCAATTCCACCGCGTCCCTCTCCCGTTTCAATTGCTCGGCGGCCAGCTGCAACGTCGACATCACCTGCTGATCGGCACGGGCACGCGCGTCTTCGACAACCTTACGGCCCTCTGCGCGGGCGTTGTCGCGTAGTGAAGACGCCTGCACCCGGGCTTCGGTCAGGGCTTCGTCGTAATCGGCCTGGGCGGCTTCGAACTGCTCGGCCGCCTTCTTGTTGTCGGCAACGGTCTTGGCGACCATCGCGTCGCGTTCGCGCAACACCCGCAAGATCGGCGGCACGACGAACGTGCCGATGATGGCGAGCACGACGAGGAAGATGGCCAGCACGAAGAAAAAGGTGCCGTTGGGGATGAGGAAGTTATTGGGCTTCCCCTCCTCCGCTGCCTGGCCGGCGGCCAGAACGAGAGTGCTTGCGTCGCCCATCACAGCGAATTAAGTGCCGACCGGGGTAGCGAAGACGAATAGCGCCATGAACGCCAGGTTGATGAAGTAGGCCGCCTCGACCAGACCGACGGTGATGAAGAACGGTGTGAACAACCGTCCCTGCGCCTCGGGTTGCCGGGCGATACCCGAAACCAGCGCGTTACCGGCAATGCCGTCACCGATGCCGGCACCGATCGCGCCGCCACCCATGATCAGGCCGCCGCCGATGAGAGCGGCGGCAGCGACTTGGGGGTCCAGGGCCATTCTTTTCCTCCTTTATGTGGTGGCTATCTGGTAGTGGTCTACCAGGAGCCGGTAGTGGTGCGTAGATGAGGCCAACGCCTGGCGGTTTCAGTCATGATGTTCGTCCACCTCCATCGCTTGGCTGAAATACAAGATCGTCAAGATGGCGAAGATGAAAGCCTGAATGGCGCCGACGAACAGATCGAACGCTTTCCATATCGCGTTAGGCGCCCACATGATGTACGGCGGGAACAGTGCGATCAGCGCGACCAGGATGCCGCCGGCGAAGATGTTGCCGAAAAGTCGGAGCGACAACGAGATTGGCTTCGCGAGTTCTTCCACGAGGTTGATCGGCGCCAGGAACGCCACGTGGCCCTTGAGCACCGCAAGCGGGTGCCCGACGATGCCGCGACGCCAGATCCCCGCGACGTGGTAACAGACGAAGACGAAAAGGGCCAGCGCCAGAACGTAATTGATGTCCGCCGCCGCCGACTTCAGTAATTCGGTGGTATGCCCGGACGCGTCGGTGTATTGCAGCGGGAGCACCGACAGCCAGTTGGAGATCAGGATGAACACGAAGATGCTGACGGCCAGCGGCAGCACGAACGGAGCGATCCGCATGCCGATGGCGCCCTCGACCTGGCCGCGCATTTGTTCAGTGATCGCCTCCCAGAACAACTGCACCCCGCTGGGCACGCCGGTTGAGGTGATCTTCGCGCGCAGGAAAAACGCCAGGCCGATCACGATCACCGCGGCGATCGCCGTCGACAAGATCGTGTCGGTGTTGACCGTCATCCCGAGCCACGTCGCTTGCGTGTGCTCTCCGACCTCGATCGCGGATTCGGCCAGGATCACCTCAGTCATTGCCGGTACCCCTTTCTTCCGGCCCTTCCGAGCCCGCGAGGACGCCGCTGTTCGAAGCGGAAGCAGCAGACTGCGCGGACGCGCCGGCACGCAGCTTCTTCCAGACCGGCAACGCGGTCGATATCACCAACAGCACCTGGAACAGCGCCAGCCCGAACACCACGCCCAAACCGGCAGGCCGGAACAGGTAGGCGATGAACAACGCGATGACGGTCATAATGGCCAGCCGCGACGCCGAGTTGACCGCCATCGACCTCTTCAGCGGATGCGCATGGGCGGTTATCGACTCGACCGAGCGACGCACCAAGAGCGCGTTGAGCAAACCCAGCAACAGCCCGATACCAAAGAACACGCCCACCATGAGGTGACCGGACAATCCCGCGGTGAGCATGGCCACCGCAGTGATCCCGATGCTGATCAGGAAAAGGCGAACCGGACGGAACGCAACAGAGGGAAACACCAACGGCGCGTCCTGCGCTGGTGTCGTCACTGCAGCACCTCAATCCCGGGTTGATGGAACGGGAACCCCCCGCTCGATCCGATCGGTGGCCCGCCGAGCGTATCGCACATCACACAGGAATTACCCAAGGGGTATCTCCCGACGTCAGTCTTCAACCAGCGCGACCGGATACGTCTCCGGCCGACCGGCGATCTGAGTAGTTTTTTGGGGTTCTACCTGCACCGTATCATATAGAAGACGTAACTACTACTGGTCGTCGTAGGCTTGTCGTGGGCTTGTCGTGGGCTTGTC
>CAYNLB010000099.1:0-11049 GCA_964397935.1 uncultured Mycobacterium sp. | reverse complement strand
GGCTTGTCGTGGGCTTGTCGTGGGCTTGTCCTAGTCCCTGTCTTCGTAGTCGTCCCGACGACGCAAAAGAGGGATCGCCGTCGCGATACCGGCGACCACAATGGCGCCCAGCATCACCGCGGCGGTATCGCGAGGATTGAAGAAGATCGAACTCGCCGCGCCGAAGGCCACAATGCCTACCCACAGATAGATCAGCAGGACCACCCGGCGATGTGAATGACCGATCTGCAGCAACCGATGGTGCAGGTGCATCTTGTCGGGGCTGAACGCGCTGCGGCCCGCCCGGGTGCGACGCACGATCGCCAACAGCAGGTCGAGCATCGGCACAAACATGACCGCCACCACGAGCAGGAACGGTGACAGCAGGGCAAACACATCGCGAGCGCCATAGGCGTTCTGCGAGACCGGGCCCGCGGCGGTCGTGGAGGCCGCGGCGAGCATCAAGCCGATCAGCATCGAGCCGGAGTCGCCCATGAAGATCTTGGCGCGGTGAAAATTGTGCGGCAGAAAGCCCAGGCAGGCTCCCGCGAGCACCACCGAAATCACGGCCGGCGGATAGAAGAGCACATCACCGCCGTGATCGCGGAGCAGGCCCACCGAGAACATGCAGATCGCCGTCGCGGTGATCAGCCCGAGACCGGCAGCCAGTCCGTCGAGTCCGTCCACGAAGTTCATCGCGTTGACGATCGACACCGTGAGCGCCAGGGTGAGCAGGATCGACGAGGCCTGGTCCAGCACGATGGTGCCGACACCACCGATCGGGATGTACAGGACGCTCCAGGCAACTCCCATGGTCACCAGCACGCTGGCGGCGGTGATCTGGCCGGCGAACTTCGTCAGGGCGTCCAGCCCCCACCGGTCATCGATGAGGCCGATCCCCATGATCACCGCACCCGCCACCAACACCGCGGGCATACCGGCGGAATAGACGAACCCGCGGGTGAGCGCCGGAAGTTGGGATGCCAGGAAGACGGCCGAGATCACGCCGAGAAACATCGCCAGCCCACCCATCCGGGGGGTTGGCGTCACATGTACGTCGCGTTCCCGCGGATAGGCGACCGCGCCCAATCGGGTGGCCAGCACCCGTACCGGTCCGGTGGCGAAGTAAGTGATGATCGCCGCGGTCAGACCGACCAACGCAAGCTCACGCAACGGAACCCCGGCGCCGCGATCAGACAGGGCGAGCAAACCACCGGCAAGGCTGGCTAGATCGCTGGCTGGGCCGCTGGACACCTCGAGACCGTACTGCACCGACCTGAGACCCGAATAACCGCGCCGCCGGCTAAGCGCTCAGACTCGCGGCGTCCAGGCCGAGCACTTCGGCGATCCGCTCGGCACTCACCGGACCCGGTCGCAGAATGCGCGGCGTGGCCCCGGTCAGGTCGACGATCGTCGAGGCGGCTTGCCGCTCGGATGGACCCGCGTCGAGATAGACGTCGGCGAGATCGCCGAGCTGACCGCGCGCGTCATCGGCGTCCACCGCGGCCGGACGGCCGGAGACATTCGCGCTGGACACCGCCATGGGCCCCACTTCACGCAGTAGCTCGATGGCAACCGGATGCAGCGGCATCCGCAGCATCACGGTGCCGCGGGCATCACCGAGATCCCATTGCAACGACGGAGCCTGGGTCACCACCAGGCTTAGCGCACCCGGCCAGAATGCACGGATCAGATCGCGGGCCCCGGCCGGCATGGTGTAAACCAGGCCCTCGATGGTGTGCCAGGAGCCCACCAGCACGCCAACGGGCATGTCTCGACCTCGCCCCTTCGCCGACAGCAGCGCGGACACCGCGGCGCTGTTGAAGGCATCGGCTCCGATGCCATAGACGGTGTCGGTCGGCATGACGACCAGCCGGCCGCCCTTGAGCGCTCCTACCGCCGAGGCGATTCCGCGTGAACGCTGGCCGGGATCGGAGCAGTCGAACTTTTCGGTCACGGGCGCTCCCGCCTGCGGGCAGTCACGAATCTTGGCCGTCCGGCCAGATCGCGCCGTGCCCGGACGTCTTCGAAAAGTCCTGTGCTTTCTACCAATTCGACCGTCCGCAACGATGTGGTGTCATCGTGTTCGACGGCGAACAGCCCACCCGGGCACAGCCAGCGCCCGGCGAGCCGGACGACGGGGGCGATCACCGCCATCCCGTCCGGCCCGCCGAACACCGCGTGGTGCGGATCATATTGGGCAACTTCAGGTTCCAGCACCGCGCCGTCCGGGACATAGGGCGGGTTGGCCACCACCAGGTCGACGCGTGCGTCGAGTTCGGCAAGCGGGCCCGGCCTGAAGACCAGCTCTGTGACGTCGGCTTGCACAAGTTCAACCGCAGTGCCCTCGGCGTTGCGGCGCGCATATTCGAGGGCCGTTTCGGAGTCATCGATGCCGATGATGCGGGCCGTCAGCCCAAGGTTGGCCCGGTGGCGGGCCAGGGCCACCGCCAATGCGCCAGAACCGGTGCACAAATCGACGATGACGGGCTGCACCGCAAGTCGCTGTGCGGTGGCCCACGCCAGGATCGACTCCGTCTCCGGCCGCGGTATGAAAACACCGGGCCCGACGTGCAGCGTCGTCGGCCCGAGCGCCGCCGTGCCGGTGAGATGCTGCAACGGCACCCGCCGTGACCGCGCGGTCACCGCGTCGCCGTACCGCCCGAGGAAGTCGTCGCCGGGCGACTCGACCAAGGCGAGCCGACCGCGGTCAATGCCTGCCGTATGAGCGGCCAGCTGCTCGGCATCCCAACGCGCGGATTCGATCCCCGCTTCGGAGAGAAGCGCCGCAGCCGAGTCTATTGCGCGCCGCACGACGCTCATGCCTGTTGCAGCCGCGATTGCTTTTCGGCGGCGCCCAAAGCATCAAACAATGCGTCCAGGTCACCGTCGAGGACTTGATCGAGATTGTGTGCCTTGAATCCGATCCGGTGGTCGGTGATTCGGTTCTCCGGGAAGTTGTACGTGCGAATCCGCTCGCTGCGGTCCACGGTGCGGATCTGGCTGGCCCGATCGGCCGACGCGTCGGCCAACGCCTGCTCTTCGGCGATTGCCTGCAGGCGGGCGGCCAGCACCTGCAATGCGCGGGCCTTGTTCTGCAGCTGCGACCGTTCGTTTTGACAGGTGACGACGATCCCGGTGGGCAGGTGCGTGATCCGCACCGCAGAGTCGGTCGTGTTGACCCCTTGCCCGCCCTTGCCGGATGAGCGGTACACGTCGATGCGCAGATCTGACTCGTTGATCTGCACCTCAGCAACTTCCTCGGGCTCGGGATAGACCAGCACGCCCGCCGCCGAAGTGTGGACGCGGCCTTGCGATTCGGTCACCGGGACGCGTTGCACCCGGTGTACCCCGCCCTCGAACTTCATTCGCGACCACACTCCGTCGGCGGTTTCGCCCTTACCGGCGATGCTGAGCGTCACGTCCTTGTAGCCACCCAAGTCCGACATGGTTTCGTCCAGCACCGCTACCGTCCAGCCATGCCGCTCGGCATAACGGATGTACATCCTGGCCAAATCAGCGGCGAACAATGCCGATTCCTCGCCACCCTCGCCGGATTTGACTTCGAGCACGATGTCGTCGGGGTCGTGCGGGTCGCGCGGTGCCAGCATGTCGGTGAGCTGGGCGTCCAATTCGGCGACCTGCGATTCCAGCTGGGTCACCTCACCGGCGAATGAGTCGTCGTCGGCGGCCAGTTCACGTGCGGTCTCCAGGTCGTCACGCGCGGACGCCAGCTTGCGGTGGGTGGCGACGATCGGGGCCAATCGGGCGAACCGGCGACCCGCTTTGCGGGCCTCGGCGGGGTTGCTGTGCAATTCGGGATCTGCCAGCCGATGCTCAAGCTCGGCGTGTTCGGCCAACAGCACATCAATCGTCTGCACCGGCTGCGTCATGTCTCACCTCCTGCCCCGGTCCTGAAGTCCCACGTCTCATTTCCCGCAAACGCGAACCGACGCCCGGCCTGTGCAGGTGCACGCACAGTTCGGGCGTCGGTAACCAAGCTATTTGTCGGTCTTGTCCTCGGCCGCAACCTTGCGCTTGCCGTAGCGCTTCTCGAAGCGGGCCACCCGGCCACCGCTGTCAAGGATCTTCTGCTTGCCCGTGTAGAACGGGTGGCACTGGGAGCACACCTCAACGACGATGCGGCCGCCGGGCTTGGTGCTGCGCGTCTGGAAGGTGTTGCCGCACCCGCAGAGCACGGTGGTCTCCGCGTAGGCGGGATGGATGTCCGATTTCATGCTGTCCTCTTCGATCGTTTGTCGCCCGATTGGCGAACCCGAGACGATTCTGGGTAGTCGAGCGTCGATTATGCCAGGTCAACCACCATCTTCCCAAACACCGAGATACGCCCGGACATTCCCGGCGGGCCGCGGCGGGCCATCCGGGACCAACCGTGATCGGTTGCCGCGAGACATAGATCCTTGCGGCGCCGTCTCGGCGTGTCGTGTACGTGATTTATGTGTCGCGATAGCGGTGCCCCGGGGAGCTGAACCCGCCAGCAACCGGGCATGCGCGGATCTGTCAGCAGGATCTGGCAATCGGCATGCAGAATGTCGCTGGTCAGCTCGGCGCCCCGGCGATTGTCGTTGATGCCGCACAGGATGTATCCGCCAAGCGCGGCTGACGCCATGGCGGTCGGCATCTCGGAGATATTGCCCAGTAACGCACCGACGCGCAGTGGGCGGTGCCGGTCGCATCGGTCAGATGTTCACGCCAGGTCCAGACTCTTCTCCGTACCTCGGTACCGGCGTGTCCTGGCCCAAACGCTCACGAAGCAGCTGCTGGAGCGTCTCCGCCACGGCTGGCCCCGGGGGCTCTCACCTAGTCGTTGTCCATTGATCCAGGTGTCGTCTTGGACACCTGCACCAGGAACTCGTAGTTGTTCTTCGTCTTGCGGAGCTGCGACATCAGCAAGTCAATGGCCTGGTGGGAATCCAGACCCGACAGCACGCGGCGCAACTTGTGCACGATGGCGAACTCGTCCGGCGACAGCAGCAACTCGTCCTTGCGGGTACCGGAGGGATTCACGTCGACCGCGGGGAAAACCCGGCGTTCGGAGATCTTTCGGTCGAGCTTGAGCTCTGCGTTACCGGTGCCCTTGAACTCCTCGAAGATGACCGTGTCACCGGTGGACCCCGTTTCCACCATCGCGGTGGCGATGATGGTCAGCGACCCGCCTTCCTCGATGTTGCGCGCGGCACCCAGGAAACGCTTGGGCGGGTACAGCGCGGTGGAGTCGACACCACCGGACAGGATCCGGCCCGACGCCGGCGACGCGTTGTTGTAGGCACGTCCCAGCCGGGTGATCGAGTCGAGCAACACCACGACGTCTTTGCCCTGCTCCACGAGCCGCTTCGCCCGCTCGATCGCCAGCTCGGCGACCGAGGTGTGGTCCGACGGCGGTCGGTCGAACGTCGAGGCGATGACCTCGCCCTTGACCGAGCGCGTCATATCGGTGACCTCTTCGGGCCGCTCGTCGACGAGCACCACCATGAGGTGGCATTCCGGGTTGTTCTTGGTGATCGCGTTGGCGATGTCCTGCAAGATCGTCGTCTTACCCGCCTTGGGCGGTGACACGATGAGCGCGCGCTGTCCCTTACCGATCGGCATGATGAGGTCGATGACCCGCGTCGTCAGCCGTTCTGTGGTGGTTTCCAGACGAAGTCGCTGGTTGGGGTACAGCGGCGTCAACTTGGAGAAATCGGGCCGCTTCTTGGCATCTTCGACTGAGCCGCCATTGACGCTGTCCAGGCGCACCAACGGGTTGAATTTCTGGCGCTGGTTGGGCTGTTCGCCGTCTTTGGGCACCCGAACCGCGCCAGTTACCGCGTCACCGCGGCGCAAGCCGTTCTTGCGCACCATGTTCATCGACACATAGACGTCGTGCGGACCGGCCAGATAGCCGGAGGTGCGAACGAACGCGTAATTGTCGAGGACGTCAAGAATGCCGGCTACCGGCTGAACGACGTCATCCTCACGCAGTTCGGCATCGCCGCCGTCGCCCGATCGTTCACCGCGGCGCCGGCGGTCGCGATCACGGAAGCGGCGTCCTCGCCGGCCCTGCCGTCCTTCGCCATCCTCGTCGCCGCGCGATTGCTGGCCACCCGAGTGCTGTTGATCACCGCTCTGGTCGCTACCGGAGTCTTGCTTGCGCTCGTCGGTCTTGGTGTCCTGTTGGGTCCCTTGGCGGTTGTCGGACTCGCCACCGGCGGAGCTGTCACGGCCGCGTGAACCCTCGCGATCCGCCTCGGCGTTGCGGCCGCTCGAGCCACCTTCGCGGGAGGCGCCGCGTCGTTCCCGGCGCGACCCATCCGGTACCGAATCGTTATTGTCCCCCTGGTCGGCCCGTGCTTCGGCACTGGCAGTGTCGGACTTGCCGCTGTTTTCGGCTGGCGGGTCACCACCGGCGGAAGCGCCGTTGGCTTGTCCCCTGCTTTCCTGGATCGCGGCAATCAGCTCGGTCTTGCGCATACCGGACGTCCCCTTGACGCCAACTTGATTGGCCAGCGCGCGAAGTTCGGTCAGCACCATGGCGGACAGGGAGCCGGCCGAGACGTTCGTTTTGGCGTCCGGCGTATCTGTGGTCACGGCATTCGGCTGCTGATCGTTGTCAGTGCGTTCGTCAGCCGTGAAGAGGTCCGTATCAGTCACGGATTTCCTTTCTTCCCCCACTGATAGGTCATGCGGGGGTTCGTTGCATTCAGCCAAATTGCCGAGTGCGCCCAATCATCGACTCTGCAACGGTGATCGCCTGGATTGGCGGAAAGAGCGGCGAACCTCGTCCACGAGAAGAATTGGTGTTGTCCTAGCGGCAACGCAGTATGTGTGCAGATGCAGATGCTGCAATTGCTGGACGGGTCCGAGGATAGCCCGCATCTGTGTCGGAAGCAAGCAAACCCTCCGGCCAAGCTGTGGATCAACCGTGGACTGCGACACCCGGCCTCCAGCGAACTCCTTCGCCGGCGGTCATTTCAGCCACGGTAAATCCGTTCGCCGCCCCGTACTCCAGCACTTCCGGAGGCAACTCCGACTCTGTGCTCAGGGCAATCAGAGAGGGACCGGCCCCCGATAGCGTCGCTGCCACGTTATGACGTCGCAACAGTCGCAAATATTCCGCCGACGCCGGCATCGCCGGCGCACGCTGCGGTTGATGTAGCTCGTCCTCGGTGGCCGCCATGAGCATGTCCGGGCGTTCGGTCAGCGCCACGACCAGCAACGCCGCCCGGCTGACATTGAACGCCGCATCCTCATGGCTGACCCGGGCGGGCAGCAGTACCCGAGTCTCCGCGGTCAACGAACGCTCCTCGGGAATCGCGCTGTACAGATGGATGCTCGAGTGAAGGCGCAGCGACACCGCCGAGTAGCGGGGCCGATCACCGGTGCGGTCAGTCCACGAAACCACCGCACCACCCAACACGGCAGCTGCGGCGTTGTCAGGATGACCCTCGAACTCCGAGGACAGCTGGATCAACTGAGCATCGCTCAGCGGTTTCGAATCCACTTGTGCGACAAGACCGTTTACCGCCGCCAGGCCACCCACCACCGCCGCCGCGGACGAGCCCATACCGCGGGAATGCGGGATGGCGTTGCGACAGCGCACCACCAGGCCGGCGGCGCGGACCCCGGCGGCCCGCAACCCGCACTCGACTGCGCGCACCACCAAATGCTCGGGACCGAGCGGTACCTGATCGGCGCCTTCGCCATCGACCATCACCACCAAGCCGGAACTTGTTGTCTCCACGACGATCTCGTCGTAAAGACTCAACGCCAGGCCGAGGCTGTCGAAGCCGGGGCCCAGGTTGGCGCTGGACGCCGACACCACGGCGCTGGCCACCAGCCCGGCAGGCAGCATCGGTGTCACCAACGGGGTTTCATCGGTCAGGCCAGCCCCAACTGTTCGACGACGAGCGCAGGATCGACAGGCAGCGCGGACACGGTTGGCATATCCCTTAGCGCCGTGTCCGGATCCTTGAGACCATTGCCGGTCACCGTACACACCACCGTCGCCCCGCGGGGCACCCAACCGTCACCGACAGCTTTCAGCAGGCCCGCGATGCTCGCCGCGGACGCAGGCTCGACGAAAACGCCTTCGGTCTCGGCCACGAGATGGTAGGCGGCCAGGATCTCCTCGTCGGTGGCTGCCAGGAAGCGGCCATTCGATTGCTGCTGCGCCTGTACAGCTGCCGTCCACGACGCCGGGGCGCCGATACGGATCGCGGTCGCGATCGTCTCAGGGTGGCTGACCGGTGCCCCGAGTACCAGCGGTGCCGCGCCGGCCGCCTGGGTACCCAGCATGCGGGGCAGCTTGTCGATCAGGCCGTCCTGGTGATATTCGGTGTACCCCTTCCAGTAGGCGGTGATGTTGCCCGCGTTGCCGACCGGAAGGGCATGCACGTCGGGCGCGGCGCCCAGCGCGTCCACGATTTCGAACGCCGCCGTCTTCTGGCCCTCGATGCGTACCGGGTTGACCGAGTTCACCAACGAGATCGCCGGAAAGTCCGCGGCCATCTTCCGGGCCAGTTCCAGGCAATCATCGAAATTGCCGTCGATCTGAATGATCTTGGCGCCGTGCATAACCGCCTGCGCCAGCTTGCCCATGGCGATCTTCCCCTGCGGTATCAGCACCGCACAGGTGATGCCGGCGCGGGCGGCATATGCCGCCGCCGACGCCGAGGTATTTCCGGTCGAGGCGCACAACACGGCCTGCTGGCCGCGCGCCAGCGCATCGGTTACCGCCATCGTCATGCCCCGGTCTTTGAAGGAACCGGTGGGGTTGAGGCCTTCGACCTTGAGGTGGACCGTGCAGCCGGTCTTCTCCGAGAGCCGCGTCGCGGCGATCAGCGGGGTACCACCCTCGAACAGGGTGACCGGGGTCCAGTCGTCGCCCACCGGCAACCGGTCGCGGTACGCCGCGATCACACCCGGCCACGGTTGGTGGGTGGCCGTGCGCGGCACGCTCATAAGCCGGACCCTTCCAGTCGAAGCACGCTTGTCACCCCCTGCACAACATCCAGATCGGCAAGCGCCTCAACGGTTTCGGAGAGCGCGGCATCGGTGGCGCTGTGCGTGAGCACCACGATACGGGCCCCAACCCGTCGCCCACCCTCGTCCACCACGCCTTCCTGACGTACCTCGGCGATGCTCACCTCGCGCTTGGCGAATTCTGCAGCCACCGAGGACAGTACACCGGGTTTGTCGGCAACATTCATGCTGACGTAATAGCGAGTGGAAATGAAACCCATTGGCGAGATGGGAAGTTGGGCATATTTGGATTCTCTGGGCCCGCGGCTGCCCAGCACCCGGTTTCGCGCGGCCATCACCAAGTCGCCTGTCACCGCGGACGCGGTCGGTGCGCCGCCGGCCCCCTGGCCGTAGAACATGAGCCGCCCCGCGGCCTTGGCCTCGACAACGACCGCGTTGAATGCGCCGTTGACCGTGGCCAACGGATGCGACAAAGGCACCAGGGCCGGATAGACCCGGGCCGAAACCCGTTCCTGACCGTCGTCTGTTGCGATGCGTTCACAAATGGACAGCAGTTTGATGGTGCAGCCCAGGGCCCGCGCGGAAGCAAAGTCCGCCGGGGTGATCTTGGTGATGCCCTCGCGATAGACGTCGTCGGCGGTCACCCGGGTGTGAAAAGCGATCGATGCCAGGATCGCGGCTTTGGCCGCGGCGTCATAGCCCTCGACGTCGGCGGTGGGATCGGCCTCGGCGTAACCCAGCGCACTCGCCTCGGCCAGGGCGCTGCTGTAGTCGGCACCGGTGCTGTCCATCGCGGAAAGGATGTAATTGGTGGTGCCGTTGACGATGCCGGCGACCCGCAACACCGTGTCGCCGGCCAGCGACTGGGTGAGCGGGCGGATAACCGGGATAGCTCCCGCGACCGCCGCCTCGAAATACAAGTCGACATGTGCGCTTTCAGCCGTCTGCGCCAATTCTCCGGTGGAGGTGGACAACAGCGCCTTGTTGGCCGTCACTACGGACTTGCCGTGCTCGAGCGCGCGTAGAATCGCCCGGCGGGACGGCTCCACCGGCCCCATCAGTTCCACGACGATATCGACGTCTTTACGCGAGACGAGGGCGTCGATGTCATCGGTGAGCAGATCGATGGGAACACCGCGGTCGGCGGCAACGCGGCGCACCCCGATACCGCGCAATACCAAGGGTGCACCGACACGAGCCGCGAGGTCGTCGGCGCTGTCCTGGATGATCCGGACAACTTCGCTGCCGACGTTGCCCAATCCGAGTACCGCTACCCCGACCGGCTTTCCGTCACCGGGCACAGTTCACCTCACTTCCAGACTCAGTAGATCGTCGACCGTCTCGCGGCGCAGGATCAGGCGGGCCCGCCCGGCGCGCACCGCTACCACGGCGGGCCGGCCGATCATGTTGTAGCGACTAGACAGTGAATAACAGTAAGCGCCGGTCGCGGCTACCCCAAGCAGGTCCCCGGGCCGCAGATCGTCGGGCACCCATGCGTCGCGCACGACGATGTCACCGCTCTCGCAGTGTTTCCCGACGATGCGCGCCAGCGTGGCCGGTGCATCGCTGGCCCGCGAGACGAGCCGGGCGTCGTACTGCGCGTCGTAGAGGGCGGTGCGGATGTTGTCACTCATCCCGCCGTCGACGCTGACATAGCGGCGGTGGGCCGTCGTGCTCACATCGACGTCCTTGACCGTGCCCACTTCATACAGCGTGATGGTGCCCGGTCCGGCGATGGCGCGTCCGGGCTCCACCACCAGTGTCGGGGTCGGCAGCCCGACGGCTGCTGACTCGTTGCCCACGATCACGCTCAGCTTGGCCGCCAACTCGGCCACCGGCGGGGGGTCGTCGGTGGCCAGATACGAAATCCCGAGGCCACCACCGAGGTCCACGGTCGAGATCTGGGTGGTCTTGTCGACGCCATACTCTTCGACAATGTCGCGAAGTAACCCGATGACCCGGTGCGCGGCGAGTTCGAAGCCGTCGACGTCGAAGATCTGCGAACCGATGTGGCTGTGCAGCCCAATCAGGCGCAGGTGATCGGTGGCGAATACCCGGCGCACCGCGGCCATCGCCGCACCGCTGGCC
>CAYNLB010000098.1:0-17534 GCA_964397935.1 uncultured Mycobacterium sp. | reverse complement strand
CCTTCATCGCGAGCCCACCCCAACTCAACGCCGATCCTGGCGTGGGGGGCTGTGTAGACGTGGTTGGGGTGTCGGCTTGCACCAGCGCCGACATCGGCGTGCCGAACCTCAACGCGGTGGAGAACGTCGTCCCGAACGTACAGGTGCCGAACATCAACGTGCCCAACGTCAAGGTCAACCCGGGGCACGTCGGTTTGCCGGGTCGCGGACGGTAACGCCGCAGCGCGCCCGAGCGAACTGTAGTCGCCTGCCAACCCTCAACGGCCGCCGTCAGGACTGCCGCGCCACGATTACGGGGATCCTGGCCCTGTTGACCACGGCTGCCCCAACCGAGCCCAGCAACTTGCCGGCTAACCCGCCGCGGCCGTGGCTACCGACGACAATCAGTTGCGCTTCTTTGGACGCCTCGATCAGCCCACCCGCCGGCTCACCAATTTCAATTTTGCGATGGATCCCCACGTCCGGATAGCGTTCCTGCCAACCCGCTAGCCGTTCAGCAAGCATCTCCTCCTCGTGCGATAACTCAGCGTCCCAATTGGCGTTCGGGAACAACTCTTTGAAGTCGGAAACCCGAAGATCAGTCCAGGCGTGCAGGGCCATCAGACCGACACCTCGTCGTGACGCTTCGCCGAATGCAATGGCAGTCGCTGATTCCGACGCCGGCGAGCCGTCGATGCCCAACAGCACCGGCGCCCGCGCGACATCGGCGGCCAGCGGTTCCTCGCCGTGGATCACGGCGACTGGGCAATGCGCGTGGTAAACCAATCCCGAACTCACCGAGCCAAGGAAGCTGCGGACCAACACGCCGCCATGCCCGCGATAGCCCACCACGACCATCTCGACCTCTTTGGAAAGGTTGACGAGCGTCGGGACGGTGGCCGAATGAAACACCTTGCTATTGATTTGCACTAAACCGAGGTCACCGGTGCTCTGTTCGGCGACCTCGATCGCAGACTTGATCAATTCGTGTGCCCGCTCGTCCTGCCGTTGCCGGAAGCCGGTCGGTGCGGGGACCTGGGACCACCCCGGTACGGGGGCGCTGACGACGTGGACGAGGGTCAGCGGCACACTCCGCAGCGCGGCGTCACGGGCCGCCCACCGGACGGCACTCAGTGCCGCTGCCGAGCCATCGACGCCTACCAAGATCGCGCGATGTGGCGGTTGCGACATTCCAGTTCGTTTCTGATCGGCTATGTACCCAGGGCAGGATCACTCAGGGCGGCCGGCGCTGTCGGGGTCGAAGAGATGCAAGCCAACGTACCAAAGGCGCCGGCGACGAAGCCGCACATCATTAGTGCGACCGAACTGGAATGAGACTAGCGAAACTGCAGTTCAGAACCAAAAAGCCCTGGTAGCACATCGGGTTCGATTCCGGCGGATCCAGCGAGAGAGTGCAGGTCACGGGCCGAGAGTTAAGTCAGGTGTCTGCGCCGGCCGCACTCGGTGCGGCTTGCGCGCGCTTTGGTGGATCCTTCCGGCCGTCGGCGAGATCACTTGTCGCCGAGCGCAACTCGTCGAATGCGGCTTCGATACGCTGGGTATACGACTCCGGGTCGGGTAGCGTTCGCGAACACCCGAACACCGTGAAGTTGAGCAGATTGCCATAGCTCCAAATGGTGGTATTGATGCCCGCCGCGTATTTCAAGTGGCCGCATGACAGGAAGTTCTCGATGCCCATCCCACCGATATAGCGTTTCTCGCGCGGGCCCTTGACGTTGGACACGATCAACGCCCCGCTGACCCGACTGGCGGCGAACCGAGTCAATCTCAGCGCCGGCCGCAGCAGGAAGGGAGGGGCGAAATCGAACCAATCCTCCGCATGTACCGGCCGGGTGGCGACCTCCGCCTTGATCATTGCTGTCTGCGCATGCGCGGCGCGAAGGCACTCGAGAGGATCGGACAGGTGCGTCGGGAGTTCGAAAGGCAGAGCGTTGACGGCCGTTCCCCATAGCCGGGTGTCGCCCCGCTTGCGGGTTCGGACCGCGGTATTGGCGATCACCGGGCGGTCGGTCAGCATCCCCTCCTCGGCGAGGCATTGTCGGACCGCCCGCGCGACAATGGCGAACACGACGTCGTTGACGGTCCCGGAGACGGCCCGTGCGACCTGCTTGACCTCGTCAAGAGGTAGCGAAACCCATGAAAAGGACCGTTGCGGTGTGAGCGGGCCCCGCCAGGGCAGCGCAGGCGCTCCGAACCTCGAGGGTGGCCCTTGCGCGAGCCTCTTCTTGCCGCGCGTGTATGCGCGCAGAAAGGCCCGCGTCCTAGGGGGCAACTCGTGTCGCGCCGCGTTCCAGAGGTCGCGGGCGCCATCTCGCAGTGCGGCACCGCCACTCACGGGCGCTGCGGCTCTCGGGATCGATGGCGCGGCGGGCGGTGAATCGGGGTCAGGACGAGTAATCAAGTCGAGCAAATCTGCGAAGGTGCCGCCGTCGGCCAGCGCGTGATTCATCTTGAGCACCGCGACGACCTTGTTGCCCTCGAAGCCCTCCACGAACCACAACTCCCATGGGGGCCGGCCGGCCGGCACTGGTTTGCTGGCTATTTGGCCGATCTTTGCACACAGCTGTGATTTGGTGCCGGGGTCGGGCAATCGGGTGTGCCGGAGGTGGTTCCGCACGTTGTATGCGGGGTCGGTGACCCACGCTGGGTGCCCGAGTCCGAGCGGCACGAACTGCGGCTTCCACTGCATTTGCGGAAGCACTGCAACAGCTCTGTCTAGCGCTTCGCTGATGCGCTCGAAACGGAACGCCTTGCCCGACTGCTCGTCGAACACCGCGATCTTGAGAGTGTGTTGCGGTTCGTACGGTTCATCGAGGACAAAAGTGGCGTCGCTGCCTGACAAGCGGATTGTCGCGGCGGGCTGCTGATCCAGCACCATTGTTCCCGTCCTCTAATACGTGCCCATCCCAGTCCTCGGCTTGCGGTAACGCACACAGTGTGATGTGGCTCACGCTAAACTAACGGATCCGGTGACTCCGACACTAGGGATTCGACTGATGAATCGGACCGCTGATCGATTCGCTCGCCCGCATTGCGCTGACAATGACCGGTTCATGTTGTTAGCGGGATGACGTCGGAATTCGTGACGAGGGTCAGCGACGATGCCGAGGCGCCGGCGCGGACATAGATTTCAGCAAGCGAGCGGAGATTCGCGATGACTGATGGTGATGACACCCCGGTTCGCCCAGGGGATTTCACCGGCCGGTGGGACCCTGTCATGATGCGCCGGATGGTCACGCTCGCGCGTCCGGTCTACAAAATCTGGTTCCGCTCCGAAGTACGTGGTCTCGACGAGTTCCCGACCGGCGGAGCGCTGATCGTGTCGAACCATTCGGGCGGTGTAAATCCACCCGACGTTCCAATTCTTTGGATCGGATTCTTCGAGAAGTTCGGCTACGACCGACCGATCTATACGCTTGGCCACGACCTGATCTTCCGCGGGCCGGCGACCGGTGTTCTTACCCGGATGGGAATGATCCGGGCCACCCGGAAAAACGCCGCCAATGCTCTGCGTTCGGGTGCGGCGGTCATCGTTTTTCCCGGAGGAGACGACGATGCGCTGCGGCCCACCTCGAAGCGGAACGTCATCGATTTCAGTGGTCGGACCGGCTATGTCAACACCGCGATCGAGGCCGGGGTCCCGATCGTGCCCGTGGTGTCCATCGGCGGGCAGGAAACCCAGCTCTTCCTGACCCGCGGCAAGTGGCTGGCGAAACGGCTTGGGTTGAAACGACTGACGCGCTCTGAAGAAGTGGCCGTTTCTATCGGCTTCCCGTTCGGCTTCAGCGTGGGAGCAATCAACCTGCCGTTTCCCGCCAAGATCGTCACTCAGGTGCTGCCGCCGATCGACCTCACCGCCCAGTTCGGCAAGAATCCCGACATCGGCGAGGTCGACGCGCACGTCCGCAAGGTGATGCAGACGGCGCTGGACGGATTGGCCGCCGAGCGCCGGTTGCCCATCCTAGGGTGACTGCGTGACGTCGCCGATCCGTTCCTTGCCCCAACGCATCAGAGAAGCTCACGAGTCCATTCGCACGCTGAGGCGAGCTCGGATGCTGACGGCGTTGCGCCCCGACAAATACCTTCGGATGGCCGCTGCCGCACGTCTCGAAGGCTTCACCAATACCGTCGGGATCACGGTATCGGCCCGCCGGTGCCCGGATCGTCCCGCCGTCATCGACGAACTGGGGGTGCTTACCTACCGAGAACTGGACACGCGGGCCAACGCGTTCGCCGCCGCGCTGCAACAGCTGCAAGCCGGCACCCCGCGGATGGTGGCCATAATGTGTCGGAATCACCGCGGCTTCATCGATGCGCTGGCGGCTGCCGACCGGATCGGTGCGGATGTGCTGCTGCTCAACACGTCCTTTGCGGCCCCCGCCATAGCGCAGGTGGTGGAGCGGGAGCGCCCAGACGTCCTGGTGTACGACCAGGAATTCACCACCGCCGTTGACCACGCAGTGAGCGTGAAGCCGGACACGCAACGGATCGTTGCCTGGACCGACGATCCGGCAGACCAAGCGCCCACGGTCGAGACGCTGATCGCGCGGCATGCCGGGCAGCGGCCGAATCGACCCGGCCGCAAGGGCAAGGTGATCCTGCTGACCTCGGGGACCACCGGCACGCCCAAAGGCGCTCGGCGTGCGCCCGGCGGCGGGGGCGGCCAAGGGGTCGCGCTGCTGTCCCGTTTGCCTTGGCGCGCTGAAGAAACCGTCGTCTCGGCTGCGCCGCTGTTCCATGCTTGGGGATTCGGCCAATTGATCATGGGGTCGATGTTTTCCTGCACGCTGGTGCTGCGACGCTTCTTCGACGCCGCGGCCACCATGGCGCTCGTCGACCGATATCGCGCCAGCGGTCTGTCCGTGGTGCCCGTGATGCTGGACCGGATCATGGAACTGCCAGACGAAATCCGCGATGGGTTCAGCGGACGGTCGTTGCGGTTCGTCAGTGCCGCCGGCTCCCGGATGCGTCCGGATGTGGTGACGAAGTTCATGGACCAGTTCGGCGACGTCGTCTACAACAACTACAACGCGACCGAGGTCGGCGTGATCGCCCTCGCCGGACCCGAGGACCTGCGCGCCGCCCCGGACACCGCCGGCACGCCGATGCCGGGGACAGAGATCCGCATCCTCGACCAGAATCGTCGCGAGGTTCCGCGGGGCGAAGTCGGCCGGATCTTCGCGCGCACGACGACGCAGTTCGAGGCCTACACCTCCGGGCAGACCAAGGACGTCGCCGACGGCTTCATGGCGTCCGGTGATCTCGGGTACATCGACGCGGCCGGCCGGCTATTCGTGGTGGGCCGCGACGACGAGATGATCGTGTCGGGCGGCGAGAACGTGTATCCAATCGAGGTGGAGAAGGCGCTCGCCACCCATCCCGCGGTTGCGGAGGTGTCCGCCATCGGTGTTGACGACGAACAGTTCGGGCAGCGGCTCGCGGCGTTCGTGGTACTGGCACCGGGAGCCTCGGCAACCCCCGAGATGCTCAAGCAACATGTCCGGGAGCGCCTCGCGAACTACAAAGTTCCCCGGGAGGTCGTTCTCCTCGAGGAACTGCCCCGCAACGCCATCGGCAAAATCATCCGCAGCGAGCTGACAGCCCGTCTCATCGGTACCGGTCAGCCCGGCTGACGCCCATCGGCGCGGTTACCGGCGCCGTCGCCTGGGAAACCCCCGCCCGGTCGGTGACCACCGCCCCGGAAGCAGCTGCTCAGGACACCAGGGCAGCTTTTTTGAGCCTCCCCAAGTCGTCGAACATTCTGTTCTGGGCCTCGACGATTGGGCCGGGTCTCAGGTTCGGATCGATGTGGTACGCACCTGGAACCTCGTCAATCAGGTGGAACATGCCTTCCGATTCGGCGATGCGCCTGTTCTCCGCTGCATTGAAAATCGCGGACCGACCAAGTATGAGCAAGCCGACCTTTATGCCCTTTTCCTTTGCCGCGGCCAAATGTGGCCGCATGTCCGGATTCCGAAGGCCGAGTATCTCACGAAGAGAAAGTACGGGATTGTCGGTGATGTGCCGAAGGACGTTCTTCATCGTATCCGGGGGCATGTGCTCGCGTTTGAGGAAATAGGACGAGGCGGGCATCAGCTCCTTGAACCATAGATCGCTGAGCTTCACGTCATGTGGCCCTATTCCGGAAGGATCCTGCAGCACCATGCTCTCGACGTATTCGCCACAGTAGGCGGCCATTTCAGGAAGCGTCAGCCCGCCGTACGAGTGGCCGCTGGCCCTGACGCGCTGCACGCCGGTGTGGTTGATAACTGCCTTGATGACGGCACGGCCATTCTGCGCGGTACGCAGGTACGGGCTTTTGCGGTGCCGCGCATCAAGCAGCTGCACCCGCAGTGGCAGGTGGCGGTGCGTCATAAAGGTGACAAACCGCCGCCCCGATTGCGCGGTTGCGGACGCTTCTCCGGTGTAAAGATTGCCCGTTGTCCACAGGCCGCCAAACTTCACTGTGGGAATTTCCGAGACCAGGGGAATATCCTTGGTATCGGGCTCATACAGAAAAATTTCCCTGATCGTTTTGCCATTGATCTTGGCCGTTAGCCGCTCTCTGTAATACGGCGGCGTCCCGTCACGCGGCACTATGTGTTCGCGATCGACCTCTCTTGTCGCATAGGAACGGGTGCCGCGATGGTCGACTGTTTGGTGGGGCATGCATCTGGTCCTATACGAGAGCTTCAAGAGTTGCCGACTTACCGCATTCCCCTCCGTTGGCTCTACAGTAGGTCTTCGAGCCACTCGCCGGAAGGCTTTCTGGCGGCTGACACGCCGTGACCGGGCGGGAGAAAACTTGAGCCAGACCGGGGCATACGTCAGTCGGCACGCCTTTCACGCCATCGTTGCTGGTCGGATGTCGTGGTGCGGTGGGATCGCAACGCGGGCCCGCGCGAGCACCGGTCAGGGGAACAGCTTGTCGGCCATTTGCTTGAGCGAGATGAGCTGCGACGGCGTTGAGTCAACTTGCGGGTGGGCACCGCCGATGCCCTCGATGCCGCCCAATGCACCGACCGACGCTTTGACCGCCTCAGCGAGCGCCCGGCCTTTCTCTGCCTGATCTTCCGCGGCGGCGGCCTGCCGGCGGGTCCCCTCGGCTTCCTGGCGTGCCCTGGCGGCATCCTGGTTGGCCCCTTCGACCGCAGTGCGGTGCACTTCTCTGCCGAAGATCCATCCGACCGTGGTGAAGACCATGGCTTCGAGGGTGCCGAAGATATAGACATAGCGGCTCCACAGCGTCTCGGTCATGCCGGCGTCGTTTGCCGCTTGGTAGAGCACCCAACACGAGGCCGCGAACAAGGCGATGAGGCACGCCGCCAACAACCATGTCAACCAGTAGCGCGTACCCGTCGGGCCCGATCCTTCATCGCTCATCGCAATAGTCTCCCATCAAACCGGCCCCAAGCACCCACCGTTTCAACTTGCTATCAGCACCGTTGGGCGGCTGACGATCAGGCTTGTTGACAGGGCTTCCCGAAGGTTGCTGAAGATCCCGGCCACGCCGAACTCGCAGTGATGCTCAAACACCAGGAATGCGGTCCCGCGTGATTCGTGCCGGTTGTCGATTCCTGGCGCGCCCCCGATCGCATCGCTGGCCCCGGGACATGGTGATTGCCGCGGTCGCCCGGGAGGAAGACCGGCTTACGTGGCCGCGTGCAGGGTGATCTCGGAGATTGCCATCCGGCTCTCGCCGTCGGTGGTGCCCAAGGTGGAGATCCACACCAGCACATTGGCGGTCTTGGTGTGGTCGTGCACCGCTATGCGGTTGTGCCCCTGCCGCAATGGCGTGGTGGGGGTCAGCTCGACGGTGTCGGCCAATTTGGCTGGGGCTTGGGTGGGCGACGAACGGATCTGCACCTGGGTTCCTGTGCTGGACACGTCGATCGTCACGGCGCTCAGCGCGGTCGGTTCGGACAGGTGCAGCAACAGACCCATTCCTTTGATGAATTTCGGGAAAGGGTGGGCGTCTCTGTAGGTCACGGTGGACCACGCCGTGTCTGGGTTGCCGTCGATCGCCAAGTTGGCCTGCTGCGGATTGTCGGGGGCGCCGTCGGGTGCAAACACCGTTGCGCTCACCGGCTTGACGATTGGTCCGGGGCGAGTCCAGAGGCCGAATCCCTCGGTCAAGTACAGAACCGCAGCCGCGGTCAACGCGATCACACCGACGACGGCGACGAGTCCAACGATCCGGACCTTTCTGCCTTTCGGTGCCTTGTCTCCCGGCGATTTGGCGCGGACCTGGGATCGGCGTCGCTTCGGATGACCTCCGGCTGAAAAGTTGACGATTTCATCGGCATCGAGGGTGTCGCCGTCCCAGATGCCGCTGACCTCGACCTCATCCCCGTCTGCGAGCTGACCCGCTACGAGATCGGCTTGTATCTCGACCGGCAGAGGAGCACGGCGGTTGTCTAGTGGGTCATGTGGGACCACCTGGAACGACAAGATCCCGATCTGCTGTTGGGCGCCGATGGCGCTTCGCTGTACGCCGCGTGCTGTCCCATGAACGACCGTCCGCTCGAGACGCTGCGTGGGTGGACGTTCGCCTGAACCGAGGTCCCCGGCGGGACGCGACCCCGACGTCTGCGGGCCGGAATGCGGATGCGGTGGAGCGGCATCGCGGCAGGGACCCTGTTGCGTGAGGGCTCGGGCAAACTCGACGCAATTCGGGTATCGCTCGTTGGGGTCTTTGGCCAGCGCCCTTGCCAGCACGGCGTCCAGGTGCGCGAGATCGGGTCGGTGCTCCGATATCCGCGGTGGTGGCGTACCTAGATGGTGGGTGATTACCACAGCGCGATTTGAGTCTTGAAAAGGTGGCGCGCCGGTTAGTAGATGGAAGGCGGTGGCAGCCAGCGCATATTGATCCGCCCGGCCGTCAAGCGGCTTGCCCAGGAGTTGCTCGGGGGCCACGTAATTGATAGTTCCCATGGCGACGTTGGCGTCAGTGAGATTGCTGACATCATCGATTCTGCGGGCGATGCCGAAATCGGTTAACAGCACCCTGCGCCGCTGGCCATCGGACGCGGTCACGAGGATGTTCTCCGGCTTGACGTCACGATGGAGCAGACGGCGATCATGACCGAAGTCGAGCGCATCGGCCACCGCTGTCACGATGTCGGAGACATCTTCTTCCGGCATGCCGCCCGGGTAGTGCTCGCGAACGAGTCGACCCGCGTCGGTGCCGTCCACGTACTCCATCGAGATCCAGAGCCGGCCGTTGAACTCACCACGATCGAGAACGGCGACGATATGGGGGTGCCACAGCGTCGCTGCCAATTCGGCTTCGCGATTGAATCTTGCCCGAAACTCCTCGTCGGCTGTTGCGTCCAAAGACAAGATCTTCAGCGCGTCATGACGAGGCAGACGAGGATGTTGGGCGAGGTAAACCTCACCCATGCCACCAGTGCCGAGCAAGCGCTCAATAACGTAACCAGCGAAGACCTCACCGTTGTTCAACGGCATGTCCGAAAGCCTACAAACAGGCACGGCCAGGTAGCGAATTACGCAGATGAGGAGCACAAAGCCGCGTCACCGACCATTGGCAAGCAATCGCCGAGGGGTGGCCGATATTCATGCGGCTCACGTGCTTCCGCGTCGTCAGGTTCGACGTTTCTGCAGCTCAGCATGATTTTTGCGGCTAGTTCGATTCCCGGGCAAGAGAATCCCGGCGCCGGACCGCAGCCCACCGCTGGAACCTTTGGCCCCCATGGTCAGCGACGTCTGGCGGCGATAGCCGATGCCCTACAGCACTGTCCGCGCCGGCTTTGGCGACCAAATATTATTGACCCGTACCCTCTATGCCGCGAGGAGTGTGTGTGTCCGCTCTGGAAGAGGATGATGAAGACATGGACCACGACATCGACGCGTCGGGCGCGCAGGGATCCGTTCAGCACACGGAATGCCCGCCGTCTCCGCCGCCGCTGAGCGCCGCAGCGTGCTACCTCCCGAATGTGATCGTCGCTATCGCGGCGAGTGTGGGCGTCGTCGTGGGCAGCGTCGGCCCCTGGGCAAGCCCTGCGTGGGTCACCGCGAACGGCGCCACAGCCGATGTCTGGTGGCAGGGAAAGACCACCTTCATCCTTGGGGCAGTTGCCGGCATCGCGTTGCTCGCCGTGCTGAACCGCGGAAGAACCGGGTCCCGGACGCGGTGGCTAGCTCCGTTGGCATGGATTGCCCCGGTCGCCGGACTCGTGTGTCTTCTGATTGCGATCGTCAACGTCGTCAACGTGACGTCGACCAGCCACCACCTTGTCGGGCTTCAGGTTGGTTGGGGCTTGTGGCTGGTCGCCATCTCCGCTGTGGTTCTGTGCGCCATGGCAGCTGTGGCCGCCGCACAGATCGGCACGGCGACCGAGGGTTTTCAGGCAGGGATGCGCACGGCGATCGTCATCTCGGCAATCGTATTGCTCGGCGTTGCCATGTATTTCCCGATCCGCTGGGCCGCGATCAACCCTCCGCCGAGGGGTGATCCGCACCCACCGATCGGCCCGTCGACAACGGCGCCGTTAGCCCAGTCGACGCCACCGTTCCCCATTCCGGCCACGGCGGCGCCCCCGCCCCAAGATCCCGAAGTAGTCGAGGTACAGCAGCTGTGGCAAACCGCCGTACAGAAACATCACCCAGTTCAGGACTTCTTGGCTGCCGTGCAGGCGGCAGGCATCGTCGGAGCAGAGCCGGCGCTATTGGAAAACGGTTACCGGGTGTGCTGGGAACTCTGGAAAGGCGGCTATGACGGCGTTCAGGCGGCTGTGGCTACGCAGAAGAGCTATCCCACACTGACCCTCAAACAAGCGGCCCATTTCGTTCTTGCTGCGTATGACAACCTGTGTCCGGTGCCGGCCGATGCGAATGTGTACGACTGGTGGAGATCCGGTGGCGGTGCTGGTGCAGGTGGTGGCGGCCCTGCTGCCGGCGGATGATCGCGAACTAGGGGCTTGAAAAGGCGATACTGTGAGTGGGTTTGGGCCCGTGACCTTAGTGGTCAGAACGGTATCGGTTGGTTGAAAATGGTCGCGGTTTGATTTTTGACGGGGTCAGTGCAGTTTATGGTGACGTTCCACAGAGTGCCCGTCGGGAGCTGGGGCGCAAAGTTCAACTGTTGCTCACCGCCCTGGTCCAGCTGAAATGTCTGGTTGAGCGGGGCCAATGGCGTGCCGACGCCCTGGAGCACGTCCATGGTGCCCATCGTTGGGGTGGCGTTGAAAATGCAGGAGCCGTATGTGCCCGGTTTCCCGTCTCCGCTGGTGTCTTTGACGGTGACTCGCAGACTTGGGACGTTGTTCTGCGTCGTCGGGCGGAACTGGACACTGGCGGTGTCGGCCCATGCGGTTCCTGCGCCGAAGCACACGACAGCGGACGCGGCCACGGCCAGCGCCGAGAGGGCCCGTTTCTTCGTCAGGCTGTAGTGGTCCACGTTGCGCGTCCTTTCTGCGGTCGCGGTTCCCCCCACAGTTGGTCGTCCACAGAGTAGTAAGAGTGACGACCCCACCAGCGTTCGCCACGCCGTACGCTCGAGGGCTTTTCGCGATTGTGTGGGCAGGCCGAGGTTGGCTGATCGTTCAGCGACTAGACCCGCAATACGCCGGTGGAGAAGGCGCAGGGCCGGTTGCGGCTTCGATTCCCGGCAGCTCCACGGCAGAGGGCCGCAGAAGATGGTGGCTTTTTTCTCGCGTCGGAGTGGTTGCGCCGAGGCTCAGGGCTCTTCGGTGATTGCCCGCGCCAGTCGTTGCCGGCCGCTGGGGGTAAGCCCGATGTCCTGGGTTCCTTGCCAGGTTTCGATCTCGGCCAATGTCTCTTCACACCAACGTATGAGGAGATTGTTGAAGTCGGCGTGGAAGGACACGAGACGTTCGTTGAGGTGCAGTCGCTGCGGAAATGGACCTCCGGTCGCCAGGAGTTCGGCCACGAGCGGTATGCCTTCGGCCCGTACCTTGCGAGCTTGACGTGCTGTCGTTTCGACCGCGGCGCGCAGATCGTCGACGGTTCCCTGGTCGCCCAGCATTACCCGAAGTAGTCCCTCGATTTCGAGTGTCGGCGGGGCCGGTTCCGTGTGGAGCCATTCCTGTAGCGCCGCACGGCCCGGGGGAGTGATCGTGTAGCGGGTGCGCCGCCGTCGGCGGCCCTCCACGTGCGCTTCGGCATGTCCTCGCTCGACGAGACGCTTGAGCTCGGCGTACAGGTGTCGCTCCGACCGGGGCCAAAACCAATGAAGACTCCGTTTCGACTGAGCAACCAGCTCGTATGCCGCCCATGGCTGTAAGGCCAGTAAACCGAGGACCGCGAAGGAACTAGCAGTTGGTCGAGGCGTCATGCTATTGACATTACCGCACCGTGCAGCAAATAATACTGAATAGTGCAGTAATGCTCTGCTCCTGGCGCAAGGAGATCGTGATGAACGCCACCGATTACATCGCCCTTGTCGACACCTCCCGGGATGAATTGCGTGAGCGCATTGCGCTGGCGCGCGAGCGATTTGATCGCATCGTTCGCACCGCCGATCCACTCGCTCGACCACCCGGCCACGACTGGACCGTCCAGCAGATCGCGGCCCACGTGCTCGCGCTGGCGCAGCGCTATCACCAGTGCGCGCGGGGGTTTGACTATCGCCACGCGGGCAGTGCACACGGCATCGCCGCACTCAATCAGACCGAGCTCGAAGCAGCGATGGCCCCGGTGCCCGAGCTCGCCGACCAACTTCAAGCACTGGCCCCGGAGATCGATGCCTTCTTCGACGCCAACAGCGACGACCGGCAGACCATCCCGTTTCATGGATTCGGCTTCATGTCGACCAACACCGCGCAGACCAACTTGCTGGGTGAATTCCTCCTGCACGGCCAGGACATCGCGCAAGCGTTGAAGGCGCCGTGGGACCTGCCTGAACGGGATATGGCGCTGATATTGCGCGGCGCAAGGGAGATGGTGCCCATCTACCTGCGCCCCGGAGCAGCCGCCAACGCCGACATTTGTGTGGCCTTCCAAATCCCCGACGCGCGCCCGTACCTCATTCAAATTCATGACGGGACCGCTGAAATGCGCGAGCGCCGCCCCGATGACCGCCCCGACGCGGTGCTACGGCTACCCGCCTCGACACTGGTGCAGCTGCTCTACCAACGCATCGGGCAACTCGCCGCCGTGCGACGCGGCCTGCGGCTCGTCGGTGGTCGGCGACCATGGGTAGCCCTCAAGCTCATGACCTACTTCGAGCGAGTCTGAGATGAGTCTGCCCACCGTCGATTTGACTGGATGCATGGACAAAGACCTGCATGGCGTGCTACGCGCGGCCGCTGACAGCGGTCCGCTCGCCCTCGACGAGATGACCGGCGCCACTGTAGTTTTGCGCCAGCGCGATCTCGAAACGCTGGTCAATGATCAACGATTGAACGGAATCGGGCTGGCGTTGTTCGACATGATGGGTATCGTCGATGGACCGCTGCGTGACTGGTACCGCCGGCTGATGTTCACCACCGAAGGCGACTATCACCGCCGCATGCGATCACTCGTTTCGCGCGCGTTCACGCCCCGATCGGTCGACTCGTTGCGGACGACGGCTGCCGATATGGCCACCGCGGCCGTCAGTTCCGCACGGCACGGCGGGGATTTGGTCGCTGCCTGCTCGCCAGTGGCCACCCGGTTGATTTGCCGGCTGTTGGGCGTGCCGGATGCCGACGTCGCCGTGTTCGCGCACTGGGCCGAGGCGTTGAGTCCGGTCTTCTACGTGATGACGCCTGACCAAATCGCGGATGCTACGACCGCTATCACGGAACTGAAAGACTATGTCGACGCACTGACGACGCGTCGCGCTCGCGACCCAGGAACTGATCTGATCACGGCGTTGTTGGCCTCCGAGTCTGAAGGTGACCGACTCAGCCATGACGAGGTCGTGAACATGATCGCCAATCTTCTGGTGGCAGGACACGATACAGCGGGTAGTCAAATCCCGTGCAGCCTCCTCGTTGCGCTGCAACACCGCGACCAACTCGATGGCGTACACGAAGACGGGGCTCGCCTCGCGCACGCGGTCGCCGAGACCATGCGCCTGGAACCGAGCATCCCGGCTATCCCGCGAACTGCCATCTCGCCAATAGAGCTGCACGGGAACACGATCCCCGTCGGTGCGATGGTCTTCCTGTCCATCGCGGCGGCCTGCCGTGATGCGTCGGCGTGGAGCGACCCCGACCGCTTCGATCCCGACCGCTTTGCGCGGCCAGATACCCCCAGGCTGTTGAACTTCGGCGCCGGGGCGCATTACTGCCTGGGTGCAGCTCTCGCGAAGGTTGCGGTGGAGTCGTGCGTACGATCGGCGCTCTCGGAAGACCCACCGCTGCAGCTGACCGAGAACCCGTCGGATATTCCGTGGCGCCGCATTCTCGGTCGCAGCCCCACACGGCTCGTCGTAAAGTCTTGTGCGGCCTGACCGAGGCCGATCGGCGACGGTTCGACTTCCGGCAGCTCCGCCGAGAAAGTGCGGTTCATCGGGATGAAATTACGCCAACCAGTCCGTCGTCGAAATAATCGATGCCAGGTCGGCCTCGCGGTCGGAGCGGGCGTTGCCGGCACGACAAGGGGTTATCCGCCCCCGAGCCGATCATCGATTCTGAAGCCCGTATTCGGGCCGTCAAGGCGATGATTCGTCATGTTCCGGCATTCGCCGTAAAGCTGGATTCTCCCTCTTCCGCTGACCGGGTCCTCTGTCATTACTGCTACCACCCCGTCCTTGTTGAGGATGTGCCCGTATGAGTGCCAGTCGGGTGGGGGTCCGTCATTCCAGCCGTGCGCGACCATCGCCGCAGCGATCTGCTCAAAGACCGTGTCCGGGTCGCCTGCGATTTGTGTGCCTTCGGACTGATCGGCCCGCATGGTGAAACTCATTGATACGACGCCCCGGTAAGGGGGGTCGCCTTGGTCGTTGCAGGACGAGTAGTCAAAACGTCCGCCGGGATCTTGCAGGTGTGCATACCGAGCAATTTGCTTCGCCGGCTCGATGACCTGGTCACGTGTTTGTTGATCCGACAACGGATTGACGGGATGGTCGACGTCCTTGCTATGCGGACTCATCAGCGAACACCCTCCCAGTGCGAGTAAGACGAACACCGTCACCAACACCCGCAGAGCCCACCAGGGTGGGTCGCGGCGGTCAACGCGGTCGATAACCGAGGTACTGGTGGTCATTTTGGATCGTATTGCGCGGACGGTCATGTTCGGGATCGATGAAAGCAGGTATACCGGGTACCCGGAACGGCCCGATGTGGGGCTGGCGCCGGCCATCGGCGATCAACCCGTCCCGGTTCAACTGGCCGGTATGACCGCTGGCGATGTCGGTGATGCCGCGCAGCGACTCGCTGCCCATGTCGTAGTAGTGGGAATGATCGTGTCGGTCCACGTCCTGAGAACCCATGACCTCGGCGTGGAAGCGGATTGATCCGTACCCGTCGCCCGCCGGATCCCGCCCCAGACCGGCATCCCACGGTACCGGTACCCCGCGTCCGTTGAGTTTTTGTTTGAGCCACTCCTCGGGCATGCCGCTGCCCTCGCCGATCCAGCTGACCGGGTCGGTGGAGGCCGCTCCGACGTACACGTGTCCTCCATCGAGATGGAAATCTTTGGCGCTGTGCGCCAGATCTGTTCCCGGGCAACCAAGTAGCACCGCATCGTTGGCGTGCATGTTGCTGTGGGCGAAGGCGTCGGCGACCGTGGTCGAGCCGTAAGAGTGCCCGATGACGGCGATGTGTTCCGGCGTCAGGTTGTTGTGGGTGGCCCAAAGGCCGTTGACATCTGCGGCGAGCAGGTCCCCACCAGACCGGGCAAGCCCCGGTGTGCTGACTCCCTGGATATCGCCGAAGCCGTGCGGCGCTTCGTACCCCATCCAGGCGATAACAGACGTGTAGTGATGGTCGGGGTCGGCCGCCAGCGACTGGTCGTAGATGTTGATCGCGTCGTCGTGCCCGGACATCCACCCCTGGGCCACGCTACTGCCCGTGCCGGGCACGACCACTGCGGTGTTGCGCGCGTAGTCGGGATTGCCGATCGCGATCGCCGCCCTGCCCCAACCGTTGAAGGCCTCCGGGTCGTAGGCCCACAACATCACGGGTCTTGAGCCATCTGTGTTGTGCGCCCGGTCATAGTCGAGGCCGTCGCGAGTCTTCACGGCGTTGCGATATCGAGTCACGTCGGTGGCTGTCAGCCCATACTTTCCGGGATTGCTGAACAGGTCGTTGTCGACATTGCCGCGAGCGTCCTTGCTGAGGTTGGCCGATGACAGGCCGTGCTGTCGGGCGGCGGTCTCGACCCTGGTGATGTCATCGTTCATCACCGCCTGGTTCACCGCGTCGCGGGGCATGGCGTCGATTCCATTGAGGTTGCCCAATTCCGGCGGGTGTTGCGCAACCAACCGATCTCTCTGGTCTTGACTGAGCGACCGCCACCACTTCTTGACGTCTTCAGGCTTTGTGTCCGGCGGCGGAATCCGAACCGGCTCATCGGGCCGCACCGGAGACTCCGGGGCGTCTAGCGCCTGGATCGCTGCCGGGTCGAAGCCGTCGGTGCGTAGCTTGTCCAATGCATTCTGCAAAGAGGCCGAGTAGCCGTCACGCGTAGAGTGCAGCTGGCCCAGGGCGGCTTCGGTGTCGTCAACGGCGTCGTCCTCACATGCTCGGATGAACGCATCGAGTGCGGCTTTGTCCTCCGTGGTGAGCTCGGGGTCTTTCTCCATTTCGACTGCCTGGCCGATCAAGTCATCGAGCTGCTGCAGCTGAGCTTGTAGAGTCGCGATCTGCCCGGCCGCGGTCTTCTGCGTCTCGGCCAAGGATGCGGCGATGCTTTCCAAGTCCGCCCCGATCCTGGGCAACTGCAGGGACTGCGCACCGAGGGACTTGGTCACGCGCTGCACTTCGGCGGAACTGTTGATCGGGCGATCGCCGTTTCGGTGGTTCCAGGCCGCATCGAAGCGGCGGCGTGCCTCCTCGAAAGACGTATTGGCCTCGGCGGTGCACCGGCCGGCCGCATGAAAGGCCTCCGCCAGTTGAGAAATATTGGAGGGGCCACCGACCTGGAGGCTTTGATTGATCGCCCATGGGTCACCGCCGGCCTCGGCGACAAGCGCCGGGATGCTTATGTAGCGAAGCCGCATCGCGCCGCCCGCAACTTCACGGCGTTGCGGTCATCCATATCGGTGCACTCTACTACCGAGTACTCGTTGAACGGTTGCCGCCGATTGGGGCCGCAATGGCCGCAGTTGACCAACAAAGCCATATAGCTACCGGCCAAGCCAGCGGGCTTCGTATGGTGTCCAGCATGGACGCACTTCCCCCCGCGCGGCACAGCGGCCACGCGGCGTCCGTCAGCCGTCGTCGACTGCTATGGCTGGCCGGTGGCGCCGGCGCGGCGGCCATTGTGAGCGGGTGTTCGGAATCTGTGACCGATTCCGCGGCTGGCCCGAGTCCGAGTCCCATGCGCCCCGCACCCGCACCGACAACCACGCCGCCACCAGCGTCGACAACCTTGCCCGCACCCGCGCCGAGTGCAGCTTCGGC